>NZ_JBMDXG010000204.1:0-8886 GCF_048594985.1 Sphingomonas sp.
CTGCGACGCCCGAACGCGCCGCCGCCGCGCTAAAGGGACTGCGCGCGTACCAGACCGCGACCCGGGCGCCCGCGCTCGACACGATGCCCGTGGTCGCGCGCGCCGGCCGTGCGACGGTCCGCGACTATGGCGGGCACGGCCCTCGCATCCTGTTCGTGCCGTCGCTGATCAACCCGCCCGACGTGCTCGACCTCGATCACGACCGCTCGTTGCTGCGTTGGCTCGCGACGCAGGGCGTCCGTCCGCTCCTGCTCGATTGGGGACATCCCACGGACGACGAGCGTGACCTGAGCGTGGCCGGGCATGTGGAGGCGATGCTGCTCCCGCTGCTCGACGCGATCGGCGGCCCGGTGACGCTGGCGGGCTACTGCCTGGGCGGGACGATGGCGCTCGCGGCGGCGGCGCGGCGGCCGGTATCGGGGCTGGCGCTGATCGCCACGCCCTGGCGCTTCGGCTGTTACTCGGCGGGCATGCGCGCGTCGCTGCGGGAACTGTGGGATCATGCCCATCCGGCCTGCGCGGCGATCGGGATGATGCCGATGGAGGTGCTGCAGGCGGCATTCTGGCGGGCCGATCCGGCGCGCACGGTCGACAAATATGCGCAGTTCGGCACGCTCGACCCCGCCGACCCGGCGGCCCGTACCTTCGTGCGGCTGGAGGATTGGGCCAATGACGGCCCGCCCCTCACCTATGGCGCGGCGCGCGAGCTGTTCGAGGGAATGTTCGCGGACGACCGGCCCGGCCAGGGACTTTGGCGCGTCGCCGGGGCGGAAATCGACGCCGCCGCCCTTCCCATTCCGACGATCGAGATTACCTCTACGCGCGACAGGATCGTACCCGAAGCGACCACGCCCGGCATCGGCGAACAACGCAATCTCGCGCTCGGCCATGTCGGCATGGTGATCGGCGGCAAAGCGAGAGAGGCACTGTGGGAGCCGCTGGCCGCGTGGCTTTCACGCATGCCGGCAAGCTGATAGGCGCGATCCCACGATAGCAGGAGACATCATGACCGACGTCGTCATCACCGCCGCTAAGCGCACCCCGGTCGGCAGCTTTCTGGGCCATTTCGCGACTACGCCGGCGCACGAGCTGGGCCGCGTGGCGATCGAGGCGGCGCTGGCCGAGGCGAAGGTCGATGCCGCCGATATCGACGAGGTCATCCTGGGCCAGGTGCTGACCGCCGGGCAAGGCCAGAACCCCGCGCGGCAGGCGTCGATCAGCGCCGGCATTCCCAAGGAAGTTCCCGCGTGGAGCGTGCAGCAGGTGTGCGGTTCGGGCCTGCGCGCGGTCGCGGTGGCCGCCCAGTCGATCATCGCGGGCGACGCGCGCATCATCGTCGCCGGCGGACAGGAGAATATGAGCCTGAGCCCGCACGCACAGGCGCTGCGCGCCGGGCAGAAGATGGGCAATGTCGAGCTGGTCGACACGATGATCAAGGACGGCCTGACCGACGTCTTCAACGGCTATCACATGGGCATCACCGCCGAAAATCTGGCGGACAAATATCAGATCACGCGCGCGGCGCAGGACGAATTCGCGACCGCCAGCCAGAACAAGGCCGAGGCGGCACGCCGCGACGGCCGGTTCGACGGCGAGATCGCGCCGGTGACGGTCAAGGGCCGCAAGGGCGACACGATCGTCGACAAGGATGAGTTCATTCGCGAGGGTGTGGTCGTCGCCAGCCTCGCCGGCCTGCGCCCCGCTTTCCGCAAGGAGGGCACCGTCACCGCCGCCAACGCCTCCGGTCTCAACGACGGCGCAGCCGCTTTGGTGGTGATGTCGTCCGACGAGGCTGCCAAGCGCGGGTCGCCCGTGCTCGCGCGGATCAAGAGCTGGGCGTCGACCGGGGTGGATCCGTCGATCATGGGCATCGGTCCGGTGACCGCCAGCCAGAAGGCGCTCGAAAAGGCGGGCTGGACCCTCGCCGACGTCGATCTGATCGAGGCTAACGAGGCCTTCGCCGCGCAGGCGCTCGCCGTGGGCCAGGAACTTGGGTGGGATCCCGCCAAGGTCAACGTCAATGGCGGCGCGATCGCGATCGGCCATCCGATCGGCGCGTCAGGCGCGCGCATCCTCACCACCCTGCTTCACGAAATGCAGCGCCGCGACGCCAAGAAGGGACTGGCGACCTTATGCATCGGCGGCGGCATGGGAATCGCGCTCTGCGTCGAGCGCGACTGACGCCTACCGCATCTCGTACAGTTCGAGCGGCAGGCCGTCGGGGTCGGCGAAGAAGGTGAAGCGGCTGCCCGTATAGGGGTCGGTGCGGATCGGCTCCGCCGCGACCCCGTGTGCGGTCAGGCGCGCTACGGCCGCATCGATGTCCCGTACCGCGAACGCCAGGTGTCGCAGGCCCTGCGCCTCCGGACGCGTGGGACGCGGCGGCGTCTCGGGAAAGCTGAACAGCTCCAGCCGGATAGCGCCGATCGCGAGATCGCCCTTCCAACTCTCCCGCTCCGCCCGGCAATGCTCCTCGACGAGCGCGAAACCGAGCACGTCTACGTAGAAGCGTTTGGAGCGCGCATAATCGGACGCGATCAGCGCGACGTGATGAATGGCTTCGATCATCGTCGCCGATTAGCGCAGATCGGGAGCGGTTCGTAGTCTCGCCCGTTAGACGGACCTGTAACGATCACGGTAAAGGGCTAGAGACCGGGGCATGAGCTTCCTCCTCACACGACGCGGATTGATCGGCGCGGCGGGCGCGTCACTGGCGGCGCCGATGCTGCGCGCCGCTCCGGCCGGGCCCGCTTTCTCCTGGGACCGGCTGCAGGCCGAGGCGGCGCGGCTCGCCAAGCGGCCCTACGTGGCCCCCGCCCCCGCGCCCGCCGGGCTGGAGACGGTCGACTATGATGCGCTCAATCACATCAGCTTCCGGCCCGACGCGGCCTTGTGGGCCGGCTCCCCGCACGAGGTGCGCTTCTTTCCGCAAAGCAAGGGCGCGCGCGACGCGGTGCCGGTCTCGGCGATCGAAGGGGGCGCGGAACGGCCCGTCCCGTTCTCGCGCGATCGGTTTGCCGGTGCCGAGCGCCTGCCGGCCGGGGCCAACGGCTATTCCGGCTTCCGGGTGATGAGCCCGGGCGGAAAAAGCGACTGGCTCGCCTTTCAGGGCGCATCCTATTTCCGGTCGTCGGGCGCGCTCGACCAATATGGGCTTTCCGCGCGCGGGCTGGCGATCGACACGGGCATGCCCACGCCGGAGGAGTTTCCGCGCTTCTCCCATTTCTGGCTCGAACAGGGTCCGGGTGATGCGATCACCATCTACGCCCTGCTCGATTCACCGCGCGTGGCCGGCGCGTGGCGGTTCGTGAACCGCTTCGGCAAGGGCGGCGTGACGCAGGACGTGGACTGCGTGTTTCAACTCCGCGCCGATGTCGCGCGGGTGGGCGTCGCGCCGCTCACCAGCATGTTCTGGTATGGCGAGGCCGACCGCTCGCAGGCGATCGACTGGCGCCCGGAAATTCATGACAATGATGGGCTGGCGATGCTGGGCGGTTCGGGCGAGCGGCTGTGGCGGCCGCTGCGCAATCCGCCCGTGGTCCGCATGAGCAGCTTCACCGATCGCGATCCGCAGGGGTTCGGCCTGCTTCAGCGCGACCGCAATTTCGATCATTATCAGGACGATGGCGTCTTCTATGACCGGCGCCCGAGCGCCTGGATCGAGCCTAAGGGGAAGTGGGGCCAGGGCGCGGTGATGCTGCTGGAGCTGCCGACCGTCAAGGAAACCGACGACAATGTCGTCGCCTTCTGGTCGCCCGCCGGCCCGCACAAGGCAGGCCGAAGCTATCGCTATTCCTACCGGCTGAACTGGATCGCGGACGAGCCGGCGGGCGCCCTGGCGGCGCGCGTCGTGGATACATGGCGCGGCGTGGCGGGCCCGCCCGGGCTGGACCCCATCAAGGGTGCGGTGCGCGTAGTCGCGGATTTCCGGGGCGACGGACTGAAAGGCCTCACGCGCGAGAGCGGCGTGAACGCCGCCGTCGAGGTGGCGCGAGGCCGGACGCTGACCGCCACGGCCTATCCGGTCGTCGGGCACGACGGAACGTGGCGGCTGATCGCGGATATCCTCCCGGCCGGGGCCGAGCCGGTGGAACTGCGTGCGTACCTGCGCAAGGGCGGGTCGGCGCTGAGCGAAACGCTTCTATACCAGATTCAGTGAACTCGGCTATGATGGCACGGAACCCGATCCGCTCTCGAGCCTTTGGTTGAAACGGGTCAATTTGACCGCATTGGTACGGAAAAGGGTGGTGGCTCAGCGCAGGCACCGGGAGGGAACAGGTTTGTCCGCAGCCATGCTCATGACCGATCCCGAACGGCGCGACGCAACCGATCGGCCCGACCTGCCGGTCGAACGGCCGATCGCCATGCCCACCCAGGATCTGCATCAGGCGCCGCCCTCCGCGCCGCTCGCCCATCCGCGTAGCCTGCTGGCGCGACGGCTGGTGCTGATCGTCGGTGCGGCGATCATCGGGTTCGGCGCGAGTTGCGGGATCGCCTATCCGCTCGCGCTCGACGGTTTCGACGTGATCGACCAGATTCTGACGATCACCAGTCTGTCTCTATTCGCGTGGATCGGCTTCGGCTTTCTGAATGCGCTGATCGGCTTCGTCGTGCTCAACCGTCACGGGAGCTTTCCGTCGGTGGCCAGCGGGCAACCGGCCCGGCCCACCCGGCCGACGGCGGTGCTCGTTCCGGTCTATAACGAGGACGTCGCGGCCCTGAGCGCCCGGCTGGCGCGCATGATCCGCAGCCTGCAGGAGGCCGGCGCCGCGCACCTTTTCGACTTCTTCATCCTGAGCGATTCGCGCGCCAGCGCGGAAACGAGCGAGCGCGCCGCGATGCGCCTGCTGCGCTCGGCCGAGGGGCCAGCGCTCTATTATCGCCGGCGCGCGGTCAATACGGCGCGCAAGCCCGGCAACATTACCGAATGGCTGATACGTTTCGGCGGCGGGTATGAGGCGATGCTGGTGCTGGACGCCGATAGCGTGATGAGCGCCGACGCAATGCTGCGCCTGGCCGGGGAGATGGAGGCCAACCCCCGCGTCGCTCTCATCCAGACCAATCCCCTGCTCACCGGCGGCCGCACGCTCTTTGCGCGCTGGCAGCAGTTCGCGGCCGCACTCTACAGCCCGATCGGCAGCGCGGGCCTGGCATGGTGGTCGGGCGACGAGGCGACCTTCTGGGGGCACAATGCGATCATCCGCGTGCGCGCCTTCGCCGAAAGCTGTGGCCTGCCCAAACTGAGCGGCCCCGAACCGCTGGGCGGGCAGATCATGAGCCACGACATGGTCGAGGCGGCTTTGCTGCGGCGCCGCGGCTGGTCGACGCGGCTGATGCTGCTCGACGAGGGCAGCTATGAAGAGTGCCCGCCGACGATGATCGATCACGCGGTGCGCGACCGGCGCTGGTGCCAGGGCAACCTCCAGCATCTCCGCCTGCTCGATACCGCTGGGCTGCACTGGATCAGCCGACTGCAACTGCTGATGGGCGCATCCGCCTATCTCACCTCGCCGCTCTGGCTGCTGCTGCTCGTCACCGGGCTGCTGCAGACGACGCGCGGGGGCACCTCTCTCAACGATCTAGGCACCCCGGTCTGGCTGATCGGGCTGACACTGGTGCTTCTCTTCGGACCGAAGATCCTCGCGCTCCTGTGGGCGGCGCGCGACCGCAAGCTGGTCGGCGCGCTCGGCGGATGGCGCGCGATCTGGCGCGGCGTGGCGGTCGACGTGCCGCTGTCGATCGTCGCCGCGCCGATGATCATGGCGTCGCAATGCCTGTCGATCGCCGACATCCTTGCCGGACGCCCGAGCGGATGGCAGCCGCAACGGCGCGATACCGATGGCATCCCGCTGGTCGAGGCGCTCGATTATTATCGCTGGCACATGTTGCTTGGCCTGCTGTTCTGGATCGTGGCGGTGTTGGGCCAGGGTGGCGCGATCTGGCAGCTTCCCGTCGCGCTCGGCCTGCTCGGCGCGCCGTTCCTCGCCACGGCCACGTCGCGGGCGGACTGGGGTGTGTCGGCCGCCGCCCACGGCATCTTTCCGTCCGATCCGGGCGAAGGCCCGATCCAGCGGGGAGGGCCCCGCCGCACCGCCAAGCTGACGGTCAGCAGGGCCACCAGCTGATCAACGCTGCGGAGGCGTCTGTTCGGGGCGTCCGACCGAATTCTGGCGCTCCTGCTCGATCGCGCCGCCCGGATTGGGGTGATCCTCCGCCGGCTTGCCGGGACGCGCATCCTGGTTGACGCCATCGATGTCGGAATTGGGCGATCCTTCGGGGGGCTTGGCCATGTCGGCTCCTTTGGTTGGCGGGAAACTGTACTGATCGAACGCGTCGTATCGGTTTCGGCTGCATTGCGAAGCAGGCAAGCGACACCCCGCATCTTTCGCGTCGCCGGCACGCGGCGGCCATTGCGTGCGCTTCGCCCTTTGGCTAGGGCGCGCGCCGATGCGGGCCGTCAAAGCCTGTGTCATGATCGCGCCGGTGCCCCTCGGGGCTTAAAAGGGAATGCGGTACGGGGCACGTCCCCTAATCCGCAGCTGTCCCTGCAACTGTAAGCGGCGAGCGCGATGCACGTGTCCGGCACATGCCGGGCGGCCACTGGATCGACATCGATCCGGGAAGGCTGTGCATCAAGCCCTGACCCGCGAGCCAGGAGACCTGCCAGCGCTTGGTCGCTCTTGCCACGGTCCAGGGGATGGTCATGGCACGGTTCTCCGTCTGAGCGACGAGCCTTGCGGCTGGGGCCGCAATGGCGTGGATCGGCCGGGCCCGCGCGTCGCCCGTCGTCCGCGCCGGGTTTCGCGTGCGCGAAACGGCCCCTGCCGCTTTGTCTGTTCGACGCGGGGGAACATGTTCATGCTTCGGTTTCAGATTTCGCTGCTTGCACTCGTTGCGGCAAGCCCGCTTGCGGCGCAAACCAACCCGTCGCTGCCCGCGACCGATGCGGAAGGGCGGGACGTCGTCGTCACCGCCTCGCGATCGGGCCTCGGGACCCCCGCCGCGCAATTGCCCGCCTCAGTCACGATCATCGACGATGCGGCGCTCGCGCAGCGCCAGACCCGGCTCGTCTCCGACGTGCTGCGCGATGTGCCGGGCCTGGCGGTGAACCGCTCGGTCGGCGGCCTGACCGACGTCCGCATCCGCGGCAGCGAGGCCAATCAGGTGCTGGTGCTGATCGACGGGATCGAGGTGGCCGATCCCTTCCAGGGCCAGTTCGACTTCAACACGCTGATCGCCGACGAAGGCGCGCGGATCGAGGTGCTGCGCGGCCAGCAATCGTCGCTCTATGGATCCGACGCGATCGGCGGCGTCATCAATTACAGCACGCTGACGGGCGCAGAAGCGCCGGGCCTGCGCGCGCGCGCCGAGGGCGGATCGTTCGGCACCTTCGCCGGCGCGGCGCGCTTCGGCGGCACGGCGGACACGGTCGATTACGCTTTGTCGACCAGCCTTTATAGCACCGACGGCACGCCGACCGCGCGGGGGGGCGACCGCGATATCGGCCAGACCAACGTCGCCGCCAGCGCCAAGCTGAACTGGACGCCCTCGCCCGTCTTCAAGCTGACCGGGGTCGGCCGCTACAGCCATGTCGATGCACGCTCGAACAACAGCGAGAGCGATCCGACGAGCCCGCTATTCGGGTATATCGTGGACACACCGGGCAGCAGCTTCAAGAATGAAGGCTTTTACGGCCTCGCTCGCGCCGAACTGGCCCTGCTCGACGGCCGCTGGACCAGCGCGCTCACCGGCCAGGCCGCGTCGACCACGCGCAAGGGCTATATCGATGCCGGCTTCGACAACGGCAATAAGGGCCGCCGCTACAAGGGATCGTTCGAAACCAGCCTGCGCCTGGGCAACGAGCAGCTCAGCCATCGCGTGACGGCGGCGGTTGACGTGGAGCGCGAGAAGTTCCGCAACACGACCCCGTCCGCCTTCGTGTTCCAGGGTTGGCGGCACACCGACAATGTCGGTCTGGTCGGCCAGTACGAACTGACGATGGACGACGCCTTCACGTTTGGCGCGTCGATCCGCCACGACGACAATGACCGCTTCGCCAATGCCACCACCTGGCGGACGCAGGCCGGATATTGCTTCGCCAGCGGCACGCGCCTGCGCGGCGCCTATGGCACGGGCGTCAAGAACCCCGGCTATTACGAACTCTACGGCTATTCGGACGGCATCTACATCGGCAACCCCGACCTGAAGCCCGAAAAGTCGCGCGGCTGGGAAGCGGGCATCGACCAAGCGCTAGCCGACGGACGGATCACGTTCGGCGCGACCTATTTCCGCAACCGGCTGCACGACGAAATCTACACCACCTACCCCGCGCCCGATTTCGTCGCGACGCCCGACAACCGGACGACCACCTCCAAGCAGCAGGGCGTCGAGGCGTTCGCCTCCGTGCGGCCAAGCGAGCAGATCCGGATCGACCTTGCCTACACCTATCTCGACGCGACCGAGAATGGCGTGAACGAGGTCCGTCGCCCGGATCATATCGCCAGCGCGAACCTGAACTGGACGAGCGCCGACCAGCGCTTTTCCGGCACGCTGATGGTTCGCTATAACGGCAACCAGGATGACGTGGCCTATACCGATCCGTCCTTCACGCCGGTGCGCGTGCGGCTCGACGACTTCGTGCTGGTGAACCTCAACGCCGAATATCGACTGACCGAGGCGCTGACGCTGTTCGGACGGGTCGAGAACCTGCTGGACGAGGATTACGAGGAGGTCTTCAGCTACCGCACCCCCGGACGCGGCGCCTTCGCCGGCATCCGCGCCCGCTTCTGACGATGCACCGGCTCGCGCTTGGCCTCGCCGTCCTGCCGCTCCTCGGGGCGGCGCCGGCGCGGCCGGCGCGGGTGATGTCGATCGGTCTGTGCGCCG
>NZ_JBMDXG010000205.1:0-4261 GCF_048594985.1 Sphingomonas sp.
CCATCGGCACGCCGATGATTGTGGCCACCGTGAGGCCCAGCATCACGCGCCCGACCGCCATGGTCCGCTTGTCCGGCGGCACGAGCGAGGCCGCAACCAGCGCGGCGATCCCGAAATAGGCGCCATGGGGCAGCCCGCTCAGAAAGCGGAACAGGAGCATCGTGTGATAATCGGGCGCCAGCGCCGACAGGCCGTTGCCGAGCGCGAAGAGCCCCATCAGCAGGATCAGCAGCCGGCGCCGCGCAATCTTGGCCGAAAGGACCGCGATCAACGGCGCGCCAACGACCACGCCCAGCGCGTAGGCGCTGATCACGTGCCCCGCGACCGGCTCGCTGATCCCAAGATCGCGCGCGAAGAAGGGCAACAGGCTCATCGTCGCGAATTCGGTCGTCCCGATCGCAAACCCGCCCATCGCGAGGGCGAAGTGAACGAGCGCGGGGTGCGAAGCGGATGGGGAAACTGGTGGGCGCATGAACCTGACACTCTATGAAGTTACGCGCCGCCCTACCACCCAAGCAGCGCGAAGCGATTAAGTAAAATCTTTTTCATCCGAAGCGGCCGCTTTGGCGTTGCAAATCCGGCGCGTCCCCGCGATTTGGTGGCCATGGCTCTTGATCCCCGTATCGCCGCTGTCACCGACCGCGTGATCGAGCGGTCCCGTCGCCCACGGCACGCCTATCTCGCGCTGATCAATCGCGAACGCGAGCATGGCGTCGACCGCCCCCGCCTGTCCTGCGGCAATTTCGCGCACGGCTTCGCCGCCGCGGGCGAGGACAAAAAGGCGATCATCGCCGGACGCGGCATGAATATCGGGCTCGTCACCAGCTATAACGACATGCTGTCCGCGCATGCGCCTTATTACCGCTATCCTGAACAGATGAAGGTATGGGCGCGCGAGGTCGGCGCCACGGCGCAGGTCGCCGGCGGCGTACCCGCAATGTGCGACGGCGTGACGCAGGGGCAGCCGGGCATGGAATTGTCGCTGTTCAGCCGCGATACGATCGCGCTGTCGACCGCGATTGCGCTCAGCCACGGCATGTTCGAGGGCGCGGCACTCCTGGGCATCTGCGACAAGATCGTGCCCGGCCTGCTGATCGGCGCGCTCCGCTTCGGCCACCTGCCGACTATCCTGATCCCGGCAGGACCGATGCCCTCGGGCCTGCCCAACAAGGAAAAGCAGCGCGTTCGTCAGCTTTATGCCGAGGGCAAGGTGGGCGAGGCCGAACTGTTGGAAAGCGAGAGCGCGTCCTATCATTCGGCCGGCACCTGCACCTTCTACGGCACCGCCAATTCGAACCAGATGATGATGGAGCTGATGGGGCTCCATGTCCCGGGTGCGGCCTTCGTCAATCCGGGCACGAAGTTGCGCCAGGAACTGACCCGCACGGCGGTGCATCGGCTGGCGGAGATCGGCTGGGCCGGCAACGATTATCGACCGCTCGGCCGCTGCGTCGACGAAAAGGCGATCATCAACGCTGCAGTCGGCCTGCTCGCGACCGGCGGATCGACCAACCACGCGATCCACCTGCCCGCGATCGCCCGGGCAGCGGGCGTGATCTTCGATTGGGAGGATCTGGACGCCCTGTCGGCGGCGGTGCCGCTGATCGCGCGCGTCTATCCCAACGGATCGGGCGACGTGAACCATTTCCAGGAAGCGGGCGGGCTGGCTTTCGTGATCTCCGCGCTGCTGGAGGCGGGGCTGATCCACGATGACATTCTGACCGTGTGGGACGGCGGCATCACCGCATTCGGCGCGGAGCCGGCCTTGGCCGAAGAGGAACGCGTTGCCTGGACGCCGGTTACGGCCAGCCGCGACGCGGCGATGCTGCGGCCGGCGGCCGACCCGTTCATGCCCGATGGCGGCATGCGGCTGGTGAAAGGCAATCTTGGCCGCGCCACGTTCAAGAGCAGCGCGGTCGACCCCGTCCGCTGGACGATCGAAGCACCCGCGCGCATCTTCCACGATCAGGACGATGTGCTGGTTGCCTATCGCAACGGCGAGCTCCACCGTGACGTGGTGGTGGTGGTGCGGTTCCAGGGGCCACGCGCGAACGGCATGCCCGAATTGCACAAGCTCACGCCCGCGCTTGGCTCGTTGCAGGACAAGGGCTTCAAGGTGGCTCTTGTCACCGACGGCCGCATGTCCGGCGCTAGCGGCAAGGTGCCGGCCGCAATCCACCTTTCGCCCGAAGCGCTGGGCGGCGGCCCGGTCGCGAGACTGCGCGACGGCGATGTCGTCCGTGTCTCGGCGGATGACGGCACGCTCGAGGCGCTGGTGGATCCCGTCGAGTGGGCCGCACGCGATTTGGCGGAGGCTCCGCCCCCGCGGATCGGGACGGGTCGCGAGCTGTTCGCCTTCATGCGCGACGGCGCGTCGGGCGCCGAGCAGGGCGGATCCCGCCTGCTGGCGGCGATGTGTGACGACCTGGGCGAAGGGCTGCTGGGCGACGAACCGGCGGTGTGTCTGAATATAGCGAGCAAGGAAATCGACGCGTGACGATCGACCAAGTGATGACGATGGCACCGGTGATCCCAGTGCTGGTGGTGAAGGACGTGGCGCACGCCCTGCCGATTGCCGAGGCGCTGGTGTCCGGCGGTCTGCCGGTGCTCGAGGTGACGCTGCGTACCGACGCCGCGCTCGACGTGATCCGGGAGATGTCGAAGGTCGATGGCGCGTTCATCGGGGCGGGCACCGTGCTCAACGAAGTCCAGCTCGACGCAGCGATCGACGCCGGCGCGAAGTTCATCGTCAGCCCGGGCCTCACCACGCCGCTCGCTGAAGCGGCGATCAAGCGTGGCATTCCGTTCCTGCCGGGCATCGCGACCGCGGCCGACATCATGCGCGGCCTCGACCTGGGGCTCGATCGCTTCAAGTTCTTCCCGGCCGAGACTTCGGGCGGGATCAAGGCGCTGAAGGCGCTCGCCGCCCCGTTCTACAAAGCGCGCTTCTGCCCGACAGGGGGCATCACGGTCGACACCGCCGGCGACTGGCTGGCGGTCGATGCCGTCAGCTGCGTCGGGGGAAGCTGGCTGGTCCCGGCGGGTGAGCCCGATCCGGAAGCCATCAAGGCCCGCGCCCGCGTGGCCGCCGCCCTGCCCCGTTAAACCGTCAACACCCCGTGAGGCCGATCCTAGCGTTATCGATCGTCTTGGATCCGGCGAAGTTCACAGCTACTGGCCGGAACTGGCAGGACTCGTGTCGCATCGTTCACGAAACATCTGCCAAACACGATAGGGCAATAAACGGCCCTTCATGACGCGTCGCACAATCGGGGCTTGGCATTAGCATACCGATCGGTATAGAGGCCGCTCGAAATTGCGAGTCAGCCTTCATATGCGCCTTTCCCCTACCGGTCCTCTGGCCGCCCTTCTGTTGCTTTCGGCGTGCGGTGAGCAAGCGCCCCCGCCGCCCCCGCCGCCGCAGGTGGGCTTTGTCACGGTGCGGACCGAACCGGTCACGCTGACCACCGATCTGCCCGGCCGCACGTCTCCATACGAAAGTTCGGAGGTTCGCCCGCAGGTGGACGGGATCATCACGCGCCGGCTGTTCACCGAGGGTGATTTCGTCCGCGCGGGGCAGACGCTTTATCAGATCGACCCGGCGCCCTATGTCGCGCAAGCCGCCAATGCGCGCGCATCGCTCGCCCGTGCTCAGGCTGCGATCGCGTCCACCGAAGCGCTTGCCCGGCGTTATGGCGATCTCGTCAAGATCAACGCCATCTCGCGTCAGGATTATGACAATTCGGTCGCCAGCGCGAGCCAGGCGCGAGCCGATGTCGCGGCCCAGCGCGCGGCGCTGAACGCCGCCGAAATCAATGTGCGCAGGACGCGCATCACCGCTCCGATTTCGGGCCGGATCAGCGCATCGACCTTCACCGTCGGCGCGCTGGTAACAGCGGCGCAGGCGCAGCCGCTGACCACCATTCAGCGGCTGGACCCGATCTTCGTGGATATCACCCAGTCCAGTGTCGAGGTGCTGAAGCTGCGCCGGAACCTGCTGGCCGGGAACCTGTCGCGCGACGGCGGTGCGGCGCGCGTCCGCCTGATGCTCGAGGATGGGAGTGATTACAGTCTCGAAGGTCGTCTGCAGTTCACCGACGTGACGGTGGCGCAGGAGACGGGCACCGTTCGCGTCCGCGCGCTCTTCCCCAATCCGCAGGGGCTGCTGCTGCCGGGCATGTTCGTCCGCGCCCGGCTGGTCGAGGGCACCACGTCGCAGGGAATCCTCGTGCCGCAGCAGGCTGTCGGGCGAGACGAGAAG
>NZ_JBMDXG010000206.1:0-18334 GCF_048594985.1 Sphingomonas sp.
GTTCGCAAGTTCGTCGACGCCGCGACCGAAAAGGCCATCGGCCAGGACGTGCTGCGTTCGGTCACGCCGGGGCAGCAGGTCGTCAAGATCGTCCATGACGAGCTGGTGGCAATGCTCGGCGCGGAATCGTCGGACCTCGCGCTCGACGTGACGCCCCCGACGGTGGTGATGATGGTCGGCCTGCAAGGGTCGGGCAAGACGACCAGCACCGCCAAGATCGCCAAACGCCTGAAGGAAAAGGGCGCCAAGAAGGTCCTGATGGCGTCCCTCGACGTCAATCGCCCGGCCGCGCAGGAGCAATTGGCGGTGCTGGGCACCCAGGCCGATGTCGCGACCCTGCCGATCGTGGCGGGCCAGCAGCCGGTCCAGATCGCGCAGCGCGCGATGCAGGCGGCGAAGCTGCAGGGCTATGACGTGCTGCTGCTCGATACGGCGGGCCGCCTGCACGTCGACCAGCAATTGATGGATGAGATGAAGGCAGTCGCCGACATCGCGACGCCGAACGAAATCCTGCTCGTCGTCGACAGCCTGACCGGCCAGGACGCGGTCAACGTCGCCACCAACTTCTCCGAGCAGGTGCCGCTGACCGGCGTCGTGCTCACCCGCATGGACGGCGATGCGCGCGGCGGTGCCGCGCTGTCGATGCGCGCCGTCACCGGCAAGCCGATCAAGTTCGCCGGCACGGGCGAGAAGCTCGACGGGCTCGAACCCTTCCATCCGGAACGCGTCGCCGGCCGCATTCTCGGCATGGGCGACGTGGTCAGCCTGGTCGAGCGCGCGGCGGAGACGATCAAGGTCGAGGATGCCGAGAAGCTCGCCAAGCGCATGGCGGAGGGCAAGTTCGACATGAACGACCTTCGCGCGCAGCTGGCGCAGATGCAGCGCATGGGCGGCCTGTCGGGGTTGGCGGCGATGCTGCCGGGTGTGAAGCAGGTGAAGCAGGCGATGGCCAACGGCGCCGCCGACGATCGCGTGCTGGTGCGGATGGACGCGATCATCGGATCGATGACGCCCAAGGAGCGCGCCAAGCCCGAACTGATGCAGGCCAAGCGCAAGATTCGCGTCGCCAAGGGCTCCGGCACCACGGTGCAGGACGTCAACAAGCTCCTGAAGATGCATCAGGAGATGGCCGGCATGATGAAGAAGATGAAGAAGATGGGCGGTCTGTCCAAGCTGGGCGCCCGGTTCGGCAAAGGCGGAGCCGGCGGCATGGGTGAGGGTGACCTCCAGTCGATGCTCGGCGGTGCGGGGCTTCCGCCCGGCGGGCTTCCGGGCCTGCCCGGGCCGGGCGCCCCCGGGGCGCCGCAGGGCCTGCCCCCCGGCTTCCAGAATTTCCTGAAGAAACGTTGACCTTAAAAATCGAACTCTAGACGAAGGAAGAAGACCCCATGGCCGTTTCCATCCGCCTGTCGCGCGGTGGCGCGAAGAAGCGCCCTTATTATCGCATCGTCGTGGCCGACGCCCGTTCGCCCCGCGACGGCAACTTCATCGAGAAGATCGGCACCTACAACCCGCTGCTCGCCAAGGATGACGAGAAGCGCGTCGTGCTCGACACCGAGCGCGCGAAGCATTGGCTGTCGGTGGGCGCGCAGCCGACCGACCGCGTCGCCCGCTTCTTCGACGCCGCCGGCGTGAAGGAGCGCGCCGCGCGCAACAACCCGAAGAAGTCCGAGCCGGGCGAGAAGGCCAAGGAGCGCGCCGAGGAGCGTGCCGCCAAGGCCGCTGCCGCCGCCGAAGCGGCTGCCGCGCCGGCCGAAGAGCCCGCGGCGGAGACGCCTGCGGAAGAGACCGCCGAGGCCTGATTGGAGCCGGGCGGTCGTCGGTGCGTTTCTGGTCGATCGGCCAAGGAGAGCATGATGACCGCCCCCGACCAGCAGAATCCCGACCCCGAGCCTCATGCCGGACAGGAACCGACCCTCAAGCCCGGCAACGGAGCCTCCGCGCAGGAGCCCGCCGAAGGCAGCGAGGACGCCAATCCCCCCGTCGAAGGATCCCCGCGCGGCTGACGGGGGCGACCGCACGGTCGTGCTCGCGGTCGTCACCGGCGCGCACGGCATCGGCGGTGAGGTGAAGCTGAAGCTCTTCACCGACGATCTGTCGCCCTACACACGTTTTAACGCTGGCACGCTGACGCTGAAAAGCCTGCGCGGACTGATCGCGCGGTTCGACGAAGTGCCCGACCGCAATGCGGCCGAGGCACTGCGGGGAACCGAGCTGACCGTACCGCGCAGCGCGCTGCCGCCGCTCGAAGAGGGCGAATACTATCATTTGGACCTGATCGGCCTTCCCTGCGTCTCGACGACGGGGGAGGCGGTCGGCCAGGTCGTGCTGATCGAGAATTTCGGCGCGGGCGACGTGATCGAAATCGAACGCCCCGACGGGAAGCGCTTCATGGTGCCGATGCGGATCGAGGCCGTGCCGGAATGGGATGCGAAGCGACTCGTGGTCGATACGGCGTTCGTCGAATGACGCTCGAAACGCTCTTCCTCGTCCTCATCCCGCTTTACCTCGCGATGATTGCCTATGGCGTCGTGGGCGCGCGAAGGCGGGGGACGCCGGGACGCGTGCGGGTGGCAGCTGCCTCGCTGATGGTGGTGATCCCGCCGCTCGCCATGCTCGGCGCGCTCTATTCGACGGGCGATGCGTTCCTGATCGCGGGGTGGGGCGTCGTGACGCTGGCAATGCTGGCGAGCGGGATCGCGACCGCGTTCGTGACCGAATTCATCGCGCGCCGGACCGGGGCGTGACCTTCGCCGCGACGGTCCTGACGCTCTATCCGGAGATGTTTCCGGGACCGCTCGGCCTCAGCCTTGCCGGCCGTGCGCTCGCGCAGGGCACATGGTCGCTCGACGCGGTACAGATTCGCGACTTCGCGACGGACAAGCATCGTTCGGTGGACGATACGCCGGCGGGGGGCGGGGCGGGGATGGTGATGCGCGCCGACGTGCTCGCCGCCGCGATCGACGCCCATGCCGACGACCGCCCGCTGATCGCGATGACGCCGCGTGGCGCGCCGCTGACGCAGAAGCGGGTGCGCGACCTGGCCGAAGGGCCCGGAGTGACCATCCTGTGCGGCCGATTCGAGGGGATCGACCAGCGGCTGTTTGACGCGCGTGCGATCGAGGAAGTATCGATCGGCGACTACGTCCTGTCGGGTGGCGAGGTGGGTGCGCTGGTGCTGCTGGATGCTTGCGTCCGGCTGCTTCCCGGAGTAATGGGCGCGGCTTCCAGCGGGGACGAGGAAAGCTTCGAAAGCGGCCTCCTCGAATATCCGCATTATACCCGACCATTTGAATGGGAAGGGCGCACGATCCCCGAAGTGCTGCGATCGGGGGATCATGCGAAGATCGCGGCCTGGCGCAAAGCCGAGGCCGAGGTCGTCACACGGTCACGGAGACCGGACCTTTGGGAGCGCCATATCGGCGCTCGGGTCCAGCCTCCCTCTGGCGCGCGGCAGAAGAAGGACGAATGAGATGAACCTCATCCAGCAGCTCGAGGCCGAGCAGATCCAGGCGCTGACCGAGAAGCGCGCCATTCCCGAATTCCGCCCCGGCGATACGCTGAAGGTCGGCGTGAAGGTGGTCGAAGGCGAGCGTACCCGCGTGCAGGCCTATGAGGGTGTGTGCATCGCCCGTTCGAACAAGGGCATGGGCTCCAGCTTCACCGTCCGCAAGATTTCGTTCGGCGAGGGCGTCGAGCGCGTCTTCCCGCTCTATTCGCCGAACATCGACACGATCGAGGTCGTGCGCCGCGGCGTCGTGCGTCGCGCCAAGCTCTATTATCTGCGTGGCCGCACCGGCAAGTCGGCGCGTATCGCCGAGCGTCGCGACAACCGTCCGGCAAAGGACGCCGCGCAGGGCTGATCCCTTCGCGGGCATCATGAAAAAGGGCCGCTCCGGAATGCCGGGGCGGCCCTTTTCGTGTCGGCGTCCCGGCCGATCACGGCTCAGACGATGGTGAGCCCGACGTCGAGATTGTTGCGGGTCGCGTTGGAATAGGGGCAGATCTGGTGCGCAGCCGCGACCAGCTTTTCCGCGTCGGCACGTTCGACACCGGGCAGCGTGATCGCAAGGTCGGCGGTGATGCCGAAGCCGCCCTCGGAGCGCGGGCCGATCCCGACGGTTGCGGTCACCGACACATCGTTGGGGACGCGCAGCTTGAGCTGCTGGCCCGCCACCTTCAGCGCGCCGATGAAGCAGGCCGAATAGCCGGCGGCGAACAATTGTTCGGGATTGGTGCCGTCGCCACCCGCGCCGCCCAGTTCCGCCGGCGTGGCGAGTTTCACCTCGAACCGTCCGTCCTCGGTCCGTGCCTGACCGTCACGTCCCCCGGTGGCAGTAGCGCGCGTGCGATATTTGACGTCAACCGACATGGTAGCCTCCTCAATTCGTCCGCGATATTCCTTATCGCGATAATCAATAGGTAGGAGCTGCGTCTGCCCTTGTCCAGCGAAAATTTATCGCGATATAAGATTGCGTCGGCTAGCCGGCGCTTGCCCGGGAGATGATGGCCATGCCTGCCCCTTTGCCGCTCGATCAGCAGCTCTGCTTTTCGCTCTATTCCGCGAGCATGGCGATCGGCCGTACCTACAAGCCGCTGCTCGACCGGCTCGGCCTGACCTATCCGCAATATCTCGTGCTTCACGCCTTGTGGGAGGAGGATGGACGTACGGTTGGCGCGATTGCCGACCGCCTGTCGCTCGAATCGAGCACGGTCACGCCACTGGTCAAGCGGCTGGAGGCGGGGGGGCTCGTACAGCGCGCCCGCAACCCCCAGGACGAGCGGCAGGTGCAGGTGCGGCTGACCGATCGCGGCCGCACGATCCGCGACGAATGCAGCTGCCTCGGCGAAACCCTGCTCAAGCGATCGGGGATGAGCCCGGCGGATCTCGGCGCGCTCAATGACCAGGTTCGCGCGCTGCGGACGGCGCTGGCGGCGGCGCAGCGCTGAAGGGGTCGCCTCCGCCCGAAACCGCCTCTAAGAGGCGACGCGCTATGACCATCGACAAGACGTTCGACCCCGCAGCGATCGAGGCGCACTGGTATGCGCATTGGGAGGGTAGCGGCCTATTCCGCCCCGCGCGGGACGAGGCGGAGCCCTTCACCATCGTCATCCCGCCGCCCAACGTGACGGGATCGCTCCATATCGGCCACGCGCTCGACAACACTTTGCAGGACATTCTCGTCCGTCATGCGCGTCTGCAGGGCAAGGACGCCTTGTGGGTCGTCGGCACCGACCATGCGGGCATCGCGACGCAGATGGTGGTCGAGCGCAACCTGGCGAAGGAGGGCGTGACCCGCGCCGCGCTCGGCCGCGAGGCGTTCGTCGACAAGGTGTGGGAATGGAAGGCGGAGAGCGGCGGCCAGATCACCCGCCAGCTTCGCCGGCTCGGCGCATCGTGCGACTGGGCCAACGAACGCTTCACGATGGACGAGGGCTTCTCGAGGGCCGTCGTGAAGGTGTTCGTCGAGCTGTACAAGCAGGGCCTGCTCTATCGCGACAAAAGGCTGGTCAATTGGGACCCGCATTTCCGCACCGCCATCTCCGACCTGGAGGTCGAGACGAAGGAGCGCAACGGCCAGTTCTGGCACCTGCGCTATCCGCTGGCGGACGGCAGCGGCAGCATTTCGGTGGCGACCACGCGGCCGGAAACGATGCTCGCCGACATGGCAGTCGCGGTGAACCCGGAGGACGAACGTTATAAGGCGCTGATCGGCCAGCAGATCCGGCTGCCGATCACCGGCCGCCTGATCCCGATCGTCGCCGACGAACATGCCGATCCGGAACTGGGATCGGGTGCGGTCAAGATCACGCCGGGCCACGACTTCAACGATTTCGAGGTCGGGCGCCGGGCGGGCTTCAAGCCGGCCGACATGCTCAACATGCTCGATGCCGACGCGAAGGTCGTCCAGACCGCCGACGGGCTGATCCCGGCCGACCTGATCGGACTCGACCGATTCGAGGCGCGCGACCAGCTCGTGAAGCTGCTCGAGGAAAGCGGCGTGCTGGAAAAGGTCGAGGATCGCGTGATCCAGACCCCCTTCGGCGATCGGTCGGGAGCGGTGATCGAACCGTGGCTGACCGACCAATGGTATGTCGACGCCGAGACGCTCGCCAAGCCGGCGCTGGAGGCGGTGCGCTCGGGCGACATCCGCGTCGTGCCGGAAACGTGGAAGAAGACCTGGTACAACTGGCTGGAGAATATCCAGCCCTGGTGCGTGTCGCGCCAGCTCTGGTGGGGCCACCAGATCCCGGCCTGGTATGCCGACGATGGAGAGGTATTCGTCGCTGAGAGCGAGGTCGAGGCACAGCGCCTGGCCGGCAACAAGCCGCTTCGGCGCGACAGCGACGTGCTCGACACGTGGTTCTCGTCCGCTTTGTGGCCGTTCGGCACGCTCGGCTGGCCCGAGCAGAGCGAGACGCTCAAGCGCCATTACCCCAACGACGTACTCATCTCGGGCTTCGACATCCTGTTCTTCTGGGATGCGCGGATGGCGATGCAGGGACTGCACTTCATGGGCGAGCGCCCGTGGAAGACGCTCTACCTGCACGGTCTCGTCCGCGACCAGCATGGCGCGAAAATGTCCAAGTCCAAGGGCAATACGGTCGATCCGCTCGGCCTGATCGACAAGTATGGCGCCGACGCCCTGCGCTTCACGCTGGCGGCGATGGAAAGCCAGGGGCGCGACATCAAGCTCGATGAGAAGCGCGTCGAGGGGTATCGCAACTTCGCGACCAAGCTGTGGAACGCCGCGCGCTTCGCCCAGTCGAACGGCATCGGCGGATCGACCACGCTGGAGCCGCCGGTCGCGACGCAGGCCGTCAACCGCTGGATCATCGCCGAGACGGTGAGGACGATCCAGGCGCTCGATCTCGCCTTGGCCGACCTGCGCTTCGATGAAGCGGCCAACACCATCTATCACTTCGTGTGGAGCCAGTTCTGCGACTGGTATCTCGAACTGACCAAGCCGATCCTGCAGGGCGAGGATCAGGCGGCTGCGGACGAAACGCGCGCGGTCGCGGGCTGGGTGCTCGACCAGATCCTGGTCCTGCTCCACCCCTTCATGCCGTTCATCACGGAGGACTTGTGGCACGCGCTGGCGACGCGCGACCATGACCTGATCGTCGCGAAATGGCCGATGGCCGACGCGCGCGCGATCGATCCCGAGGCGAGCGCGGAGATCAGCTGGCTGATCCGGCTGGTGCAGGAGATCCGCGCCGCGCGCGCCGAACTGAACGTCCCGCCCGGCGCGAAGCTGACGCTCCATGTCAGCGGTGCGTCGGCCGAGACAACGGCGCGGGTCGACCGCCAGCAGGCGACCTTGTCGCGGCTCGCGCGGCTGGAGGCGATTCGGCCAACCGCGTTCGAAGGCGCGGGTGCGGCGCAGGTGGTGGTCGACGAGGCGACCTTCGCTTTACCGCTCGAAGGCGTGATCGACCTCGCCGCCGAACGCGGCCGCCTCGCCAAGGGGGCCGAGGCGGCGGAGAAGGAAGCCGCCTCGCTGGCCGGCCGCCTCAACAATCCCGCCTTCGTCGAGAAAGCGAAGCCGGAGGCGGTCGCCAAGGCGCGCGAGGACCATGCCGCCAAATCCGCCGAGGCCGAACGCCTCCGCGCCGCGTTGACGCGATTGGGCTAGGCTCACCGCACGATGGAATAGCTCACCGAGATTTGCACCGTCGTGCTGATAGGCTGGGGGCTTAGGTCCACGGGTATGGGCGGCGGCGGTGGCGGTGGGGCCGGCGGTGGGGCCGGCGTCATGTTCGGAGCGCGCTGGATGACCGCTTGCCCCCCGAACGTATTATCCACGACACGCAACAGCGGACCGAGCTTGGCGCCCGAGCTGTCGGCGATCGCCTGCGCCTGGTCGCGAGCTGCGGCGACTGCGGCCTGCATCGCCCGACGCCTGGCCGCGGCGGGATCGGCCAAAGCGTAGCCCGCCAGCTGCACCTCGCTCGCGCCAAGCCGACTGGCAAGTCCGATCGCGGTACCGACATCCTTGATGCGATTGCTCCGGACCGTCACGGGCAGCTGCGCGATATAGCCGATGATCGCGCACTCGCCCGTCGACAGGCGACGTGTGCCGAAGCGGCTGTCATCGCATGCCTTGGGCCGGACTTCGGCTATCGACAGAGCGGCGGTTTCAAATTCCATATCCGCGCCCAACACGCTGGCCAGGGCGCCCCTTATCGCCTTGCTGCCCTGACTGAGTTGCCGGACCGCGTCGTCCGATGTGGCGCCTTCGCCGCGCACGGTAAGCGCGATGAGTGCGGTGTCCGGAGCCGTCTTGCTGACGCCGGTGGCCGCGACCTGGATCTGAGGCGTGATGGATTCGGCGTGGGCGTTGGCCGCGCCTGCGGCCACTGCCATCAGCGGTATCACTCTCATTGCGCGCATGGATCACCCTCCGAATGTGCAGACAGGTTATGATGCGACCCTGCGACCGTAAAGCGTCGCCGCTGGTCGGGCCTTGCGTCGGCTTCGTGACCGCTGCCACTTAGGCTAACAGCTAAGGCAGCCAGTTGGACGCTCGAACGTTGGATTGGTGGCAGAGATGGAGGAAGGCGGCCAATGCTCGAGAATGTCCCGCAATGGCTCGGCGCGATGCTCCGCAACGTCCGCGCGGGTCATGCCAAGCTGACCATCGTCCAGGGGGACCTCAACGTCCCCAATGTCAGCCTGGAACTGGCGAGCCCCGCCTTCGCCGATGGCGCGCGCCTGCCAGAGCGGTTCACCGCCGATGGCGTGGGCGTTTCGCCGCCGCTCGTTTGGCGCGATCCGCCGGCTGGCACGGCGGGCTACGCCCTCATCGTCGAGGATCCCGATGCACCGGCGCTCGAACCGCTCGTCCATGCGATCGTCTGGCAGATTCCGGCCGATGAGCGGCGGCTCGAGGAGGGGGCGATCGTCGCTGATGGCGCGGGCGGCCCCGACGGGCGCGATGTCGGACGCAACAGCATCTTCGCCGAAGGCTGGCTGCCGCCCGACCCGCCGACGGGGCATGGCATCCACGATTACGTCTTCCAACTCTTCGCGCTCAGCGAACTGATCGATCTTGGGCGCAACCCCGGCCGCAGCGCATTGGCCGGCGCTCTCGAAGGACGCGTCCTTGCCGCCGGCGTGCTGGTCGGCACCTATTCGCGCGGCGAGCAGGTGGCGATCAGCGGCCAGGACGATCAAGTCGGGGCGATCCCGGCGGGCGTGGCGCTGGCCTGATCGCGGCGGCCCGCGCGAGCAGGGGCGACGCGGGCTCAGTCGTCTTGCGCGGTCGCGGATAATGCTCGCTACGCATCGTGCCAGGCGAAGCTTAGCGGGGCCTCGCGAAATGCGAAGCGGTCGAGGTGGCTCGCCACCACGCCCTTCAACTGGTCACGCTGTTCGGCCGAGCTGGCATCGATCCGCACGTCCAGAACGGTCTCGCGCGCGTCGAAGATCGCGACCGCATCGCCCGGATAATCGGTTCCGCGTACGTCGCGCGGGAAGGTCACCATGCCATGCTCGGCGGTGAATTCCACCGTCAAATTGTGCGACCAGTGCTTGCACAATTGCTGGAGGTAGCGGCTGCCGCTGCGGGTCGGCACGGCGGCGGTTGTCGAGAAAATGTCCATGGTCGGTTTCGTCCTTGGATATGTCAGGGAACGCGCGGCGACCGGCGTGAGGTCAAGCCGGCGCCGCAGGGCCGCCAGCCGGGTCACCGGTCGAGGCGCTCGATCTTGCGCGTGGCTTCGTCGAGGATCGCAGTCACGTCATGCACCATGTCGCGCCTCTGGGCCGAGGACAGGGCGTCGCGAAGCGCCATGTGAAGGCTCACCATCGCCCGCTTGACGGGCGCCGCGCTGTGGCGGCTCTCTTCCTGACCAAGCCGCGAAAGCCGCTCGATCAACGCGTCGACCTCCGCGCGCTTCTCGCCGAGATGGGCGCGCCCCGCGTCGGTTATGGCGAAGCGCTTGCGGGCGCCTTCCGCCTTCACCTCCTCGATATGCTCCAGCTCGTCGAGCATGGTGAGAGTGGGGTAGACCACGCCGGGGCTGGGGGCATAGGCGCCGCCGGTCCGCTCCTCGATCGCGCGGATCAGGTCGTAGCCGTGACGCGGCTGCTCCTCGAGCAATGCGAGCAATACCAGCCGCAATTCGCCGCCGTCGAACACCCGGCGGCGTCCGCCGCCGCCATGCTCGCCGCGTCCGCCGCCATGGCGGTGCTCCCCATGCATGCCGCCAAATCCACCGCCTACCCAGCGGCCATAGCCATGTCCAAATCGCATTCTTCGTATCTCCATGAGTCGAATCATAACTAAGATATATCTTAAACTATTTCAAGATAGACGAATTGGGTCAGGATCTGGGCGCGTTCCCTGGCGTATGCGCGACGGCATTGTTCGCTATCGCAGCGTCGGCCGCGCACCCTATATATCGACCATGCCCGATCTTTTTGGAGCCGAGCCACCGCAGGACGCGCCGGCATCCGCGCCGCCCGCCGGGGCTCCGCTCGCCGACCGGCTCCGGCCAGCCAGTCTTGATGAGGTGATCGGGCAGGAGCATCTTACCGGCCCGACCGGCGCGATCGGGCGTATGGTGGCCGTCGGCCGGCTGTCCTCGATGATCCTGTGGGGCCCGCCGGGCACGGGCAAGACGTCGATCGCGCGGCTGCTGGCCGACGCGGTCGGCCTTCGCTTCGTCGCGATTTCCGCCGTCTTCTCAGGGGTCGCCGACCTCAAGAAGGCGTTTGCCGAGGCGCGCGAACATGCCCGGCTTGATCGGCGCACATTGTTGTTCGTGGACGAGATTCACCGCTTCAACCGTGCCCAGCAGGACGGTTTCTTGCCTTATGTCGAGGATGGGACCGTGGTGCTGGTCGGCGCCACCACCGAGAACCCGTCGTTCGAGCTCAACGCCGCCTTGCTCAGCCGCGCGCAGGTCCTGATCCTCAACCGCCTGGATAGCGCGGCGCTGACCCGCCTGCTCGACCGGGCCGAGCAATTGGAGGAGCGTCCGCTTCCGCTGACGCCCGAAGCGCGCGAGTCGCTGGTCGCCAGCGCCGACGGCGACGGCCGCTTTCTGCTCAACCAGGCCGAGACCTTGTTCTCCGTCGGTCTGACCCAGCCGCTCGATCCGGGCGCGCTCGCGCAACTGCTGCACCGGCGGGTCGCGGTCTATGACAAGGACCGTGAGGGGCATTACCACCTCATTTCCGCGCTGCATAAGTCGGTGCGCGGGTCGGATCCGCAGGCGGCGCTCTACTATCTGGCGCGGATGCTGGTGGCAGGGGAGGAGCCGCTCTATCTGCTCCGCCGGATCGTCAGGATGGCGAGCGAAGATATCGGGCTCGCCGATCCGCAGGCGCTGGTGCAATGCCTCGCCGCCAAGGAGGCTTACGATTTCCTGGGATCGCCCGAGGGCGAACTGGCGATCGCCAACGCCGTCCTCTACCTCGCCACCGCGCCCAAATCGAACGCAGGCTACATGGCGCACAAGGCGGCGTCGCGCGCGGCGAAGGACACGGGGTCGCTGATGCCGCCCAAGACCATCCTCAACGCACCGACGAAGCTGATGAAGTCGGCCGGTTATGGCAAGGGCTACAGCTACGACCATGACGCGCCGGATGCCTTTTCCGGCGACGATTACTGGCCGGAGGAGATGGGGGCGCAGACCTTTTACACGCCCACCCCGCGCGGCTTCGAGGCGAAGATCGCCGAACGCCTGGCTTATTGGCAGACCCTGCGCGAGGAGCGTCGGGCCTGACCCCGTCTGTTGCTCTTGCTCCAACGGAGCGCACGCCCGGCGCATAGTTCACCCCAAGTTCAACGCCTTTCGCCCATCTGCCGGCCCATGCTAGGAACCCGCATGCTTCGCTACGCCCTCCCAGTCGCCTTGATTGCCGCCGCCCCGGCCACCGCCGCCACCGGCGTGCTCGCCCAGGTCCAGGCGCATCTGCGCGCGGTCGAGACGATGACGGCGGACTTCGCGCAGACCGACAGCCGGGGGAAGACGCTGACCGGCACCCTCTCGCTCAAGCGACCGGGCAGGATCCGCTTCCAATATGAGAAGGGCGTCCCCCTGCTTGTGGTCGGTGACGGCAAGGCGCTGACGATGATCGATTATCAGGTGGCGCAGGTCTCGCGCTGGCCGATCGGCAATTCGCCGCTGTCCATTCTGCTCGATCCCGACCGTGACGTG
Organism: Sphingomonas sp.; assembly: GCF_048594985.1. Classification (GTDB taxonomy): domain Bacteria; phylum Pseudomonadota; class Alphaproteobacteria; order Sphingomonadales; family Sphingomonadaceae; genus Sphingomonas_I. The sequence goes on from NZ_JBMDXG010000206.1 coordinate 12,172, forward strand.
TCGCGCTTTGCCCGCGTCCTTCCCGGAACGCCCGATGGGCGTGTGCTGATCGAGGGGCGGGACCCCAAGCATCCGGAATTCGGCACGATCACGATCGGGTTCACGCGCCTCGGCTCGGCGCCGGGCGGGCTCATGCTGGCGGGATGGACAGTGCTTGACGCACAGAACAACCGTTCGACCGTCGTGCTGTCCAACCAGCGCTTCAACGTGCCGATAAACGACAGGACGTTCCTTTGGCGCGATCCGCGACCGAAAAATCGGGGTCGCTGAATCTCCATTCATGTTCGTGACAGGTACGCTGTCCTATTCACCGCTCGTGGCCGCGCCGCCGCCCGGGATTTCCCCCCTGTTACCCGGGCCCTTGGCGCGACCCACCTGCGTGACGAACGCCAGGTCGGCCCTCGCTCCAGCCCCCGGAGCGAGGGCCTTTCCATAGGCGCTTTCTTCCCTCCGCCCCCGCCCGTCGCTACATGCCCGCCATGACAGTTCTGAAAATCGCGTCCTGGAACATTAATTCGGTGCGCGCGCGGATCGGCATCGTCGAGCGCTTCCTGGAACAGGAGCAGCCCGATATCCTCTGCCTGCAGGAGACCAAGGCGGCGGACGACGTCTTTCCTGCCGCCGACTTCCGCCGAATGGGCTATGTCCATCAGCGGCTGCATGGCCAGCGGATGCATCACGGCGTCGCCATCGTCAGCCGCATCCCGATCAGCGAGGCGATCGACGATTGCTGGCGCTATGACTGGCAGGACAATGGCGAGGCGCGCCACGTCGGCGTTCGGCTGGAGGCGGGCTTCCGACTGGAAAATGTCTACGTGCCTGCGGGCGGCGACATCCCCGACCCGGCGGTCAACCCGAAGTTCGCGCAGAAACTCGCCTTCGTCGAACGGATGACCCAATGGTCAGCCTGTCTGAACGAGCCGACGGTGATGGTGGGCGATTTCAACATCGCGCCGCTACCCTCCGACGTGTGGAGCCACAAGCAGTTGCTCGACGTGGTCAGCCATACGCCCGTGGAGGTCGACGCGCTCGGCCGGTTGCAGGCGGCGCACGGCTGGGTAGACCTCGGCCGCCACTTCCATCCCGCGCCCGCGCGGCTCCATACCTGGTGGAGCTATCGCTCGCCCGACTGGACGGTCAATGATCGCGGTCGCCGGCTCGATCATATGTGGGCGTCACCCGAAATCGCGGCCAAGGCCGTTCGCCATACGGTGCATGAGGATTGCCGCAACTGGCTCAAGCCGTCCGACCATGTCCCGCTCGTCACCGAGTTCCGGGTGTGAGCGACGCGCGCGCTGCCGCCCGTGCGCTCGACGCGCTGCGGCGCGGCTGGCCGGTTCGTATTGTGGGCGAGGGCGGTGCGCTGGCCGTGCTCGCGGTCGAGACGGCCGACGACCAGCGGCTGGCCGAATTCGATCCTGAGCGCCGCGCGGGCCTGCTGTTGTCGTCCGAGCGCGCGGCGATTCTGAAGCTCGCCAACCAGCGGGACGCGGCAACGCCCGGCATTCCGGTGCTGATCGATCGTGTGCCCTGGCTCGACCTGCCGGCCGCGCTCGCGCTGGCCGATCCGGCGCACGATCTCGCCAATCCGCTCAAGGGGCCTTACCGGACTCGCCCGGTCGAATGTGGCGAGGCGGCGTCGGCCGCGCTGCTGCTGGCGCGCACTGCCGGCCTGCTGCCGGCGATGTTCGCGCTCCCGGACGGGCAGGGAGAGGCGCGCGTCGCGGCCGGCGACATCGCGACGCTCGCGCGGCAGGACGGGCTGACCATCGCCGCACGTGCGCGCCTGCCGGTGGCAGGGGCCGAGGACGCCGAGATCGTCGCGTTCCGCGCGCGCGCCGACGCGGCCGAGCATGTCGCGCTGGTTATCGGCTCGCCCAACGGCAGCCCGCCGCTGGTCCGCCTGCACAGCGAGTGCCTGACGGGCGACGTGCTGGGGAGCCTCAAATGCGATTGCGGGCCGCAGCTTCATGCCGCGGTCCATGCCATCGCCGATGCCGGCTGGGGCATCCTGCTCTATCTCAGGCAGGAGGGGCGGGGCATCGGGCTCGTCAACAAGCTGCGTGCTTATGCGCTGCAGGATCAGGGCTACGATACGGTCGAATCCAATCTGCGCCTGGGCTTCGCGATCGACGCGCGCGATTTTTCGGTCGCGGCGGCGATGCTATGCCTTTTGAACCAGGATCGCGTTCGCTTGCTGACCAACAATCCGGCGAAGGTCGCGGGGCTCGAAGCGGCGGGCGTCGCCGTGACCGAGCGCGTGCCGCACGCCCTGCCGCCCAATCCGCACAATGCGCACTATCTTGCCGTGAAGCGCGACCGGACAGGGCACCTGCTTTGATCCTGCGCTGCGACACGGGCACGGGCCTTCTCCACGTCGGCACGATGGCAATCCGGTGCAGTATCGGGCGGGGCGGCACGCGCCCGGCGGCGGACAAGCGCGAGGGTGACTGCGCCACCCCACTGGGCCTGTGGCCGGTGCGTGGCGTGTTGTTTCGGCCCGATCGCGTCGCGCTCCCCATCCGCCTGTCGCTGCCATGGCGATGGATTCGACCGGACGATGGCTGGTCCGACGGAGCGGGGGATCCCGCGTATAATCGCCCGGTGCGCCATCCCCATGCGCAGTCCGCCGAACGGCTGTGGCGCGACGACGGGCTGTACGACATCATCGTGGTGCTGGGCCATAATGATCGACCGCCCGTCCCCGGCCTCGGCAGCGCGATCTTCCTGCATTGCTGGCGCGACGGCGCGACGACCGAGGGTTGCGTCGCGATCGCGCGGACGGAGCTCCTCGCGCTGTTGCCCGCTCTGTCGCCCGGTGATGCCCTGCTGATCGATTGAGCGGGTCAGGGGCCGCAGGTCCAGAACCCTTCGTAGGTCCGCCGGCCGCCGTCTGCGCGATCGATCCTGATGGTGGCACGATGTCGCGACCCTTCATTCCCCGTGGGGATCGCGGTCCCGCGCACGATCTCGACCGTCAGCCCGCGCGTGCCGAGCGACGCACCTTTCGCAAGCGCGTCGAACCCGCCCTCGGTGCGACCGACCAGCCGTTCGACCGTGCCGTTGGCGCGCATCATCGCGCTCGCGCGTCCGGCGGGATCCACGTCTGCGGCGGCGATGAGCAAGGTTTCTCCAGCCGGATTGGCAAAGGCGCAGCGCAACTCGCCTTCGAGCGCCGCCTCGTCGCCGGTCAGGGGGTCCAGAGTGATCGGATCGCCGCCTGTCGCTTCGTTCACGACCGGCGCCGTGCGTTCGGCGGGCTCGACCGCCGCGCCCGCAACTTGATTACCGTCCGCATCCTGCGGAACCGGTGTCTCCGCAGGCGAACAGGCGGAGGCCAGGACGGGGAGGATCAGCAGGGCAATCGTGGAGGAGATTTGCATCTGCACCCAACGAAAAACGGTTCCTCGAGGTCCCTCTAGCCGCGCGCGCCGAACAATGCTGTGCCGACGCGCACATGGGTCGCGCCCAGCATCACGGCCGTCTCATAGTCGCCCGACATGCCCATGCTCATCGCCGGCAGGCCGTGCCGCCGCGCCAGTTTCGCCAGCAGCGCGAAGTAGGGCGCGGGCTCGCCCTCCGCCGGGGGAACGCACATCAGGCCGGCGATCGTAAGGCCGAGTGCGCCGCACCGCGCGAGCAAGGCGGGGAGGGCGTCGATCGCGCAGCCGCCCTTCTGCTCTTCCGCGCCGATATTGACCTGCACGAACAAGGTAGGCGCGCGGCCCGTCCTGCCGATTGCCTTGGCCAGCGCCTCGGCCAGGCTTTCGCGATCGACCGAATGGATCGCGTCGAACAGCGCGACCGCTTCCTCGGCCTTGTTCGACTGAAGCTGGCCGACGAGGTGGAGGCGCAGGTCCGGACATTCTGCCCGGAGCGCGGGCCACTTCGCCTGTGCTTCCTGGACCCGGTTCTCGCCGAAGCTGCGCTGCCCCGCCGCGATCAGCGGCCGGATGGCCTCGACGGGGTGCGTTTTCGAAACCGCGATCAGTTCGACCCGCGCGGGATCGCGCCCGCCAAGGCGCGCGGCAGCGGTGACACGCGTGCGGATGTCGGCGAGCCGCGCCGCGGCATCATCCTGTTCGATCATAGGCATGGCGCGCGCTATAGGCATGCTCGATGGCCCGCCGCCAGCCTCTCCCCCGCCTCTGGCTGATGACCGACGAACGGATCGGCGACGCACTGTGGGATTCATTGGAGCGGTTGCCGCGCGGATCGGGGATCGTGTTCCGCCATCATGCGACGCCGCCGACGGCGCGGCGTGCCTTGTTCGACGCGGTGCGCCAGGTGGCGCGGCGGCGCGGGTTGGTGCTGGTGCTGGCCGGTACGCCGCGTCTTGCCGCCGCGTGGCGCGCAGACGGCGCGCATGGATCTTCGCCTTGGCGTCGAGTCGGCCGTCCACTGATCCGGACAGCGTCCGCGCACCGCCGTGCGGAGCTGACACGCAATGTCGACCTGATCTTCCTGTCGCCGGTGTTCGCGACCCGCTCGCATCCCGGCGCGCCGGCTCTCGGCCCGGTGCGATTCGGCCTGATGGCGCGCGGCGCGCGCCCGTCGATCATGGCGCTGGGCGGGATGGATGCGCATCGCGCGCGCCGGCTACGCACGCTGGGCGCCGACGGTTATGCCGCGATCGACGCCTGGGCCGGCGCGGACCGCGTCAGAACTTGAAGGTGGTGCCCAGATAGACCGCCTGGCTGTCGCGGCGGTTGTCGGACAAGGACAGGACCTGGTCGCGCTGACGCTTGTAGCGGACCCCGCCGGTCAGATCGATCTTGCGCGTGAGCGAGTAGGACCCGCCGAGACCGACCGACCAGCTTTCGTCGATCCCCATCAGCGCCGACCGCTCGTCGCTCGCACGCTCGGCCCCGACGTCGACCGAAGTCGACCAGCGCTTGCCCGCATAGCTCAGCCCGAAATCGGCCGATTCGGTTCCGGTCGGCAGCAGTCCGCCATCGGTCCGCGAAATATCACCCGAGAGCGCGAAACGCTTCCACCCGACCGACGCGCCCAGGCTGTAGGCCGACGGGCCGAGACCCGAACCGGGCATCGCCGAAGCGTGCGACGCCGCCTGCTGCGGCGTGGTGCCACGCGCGCGCACGGCGACGGTGACCGCGCGACGGCCGGTGGTGTCGCCCGACGGGGTGAAGCGGAATGCGCCGCTGGAGAAATTGCCCGTGCCGAGCCCGTTGCGCGCGAACAGGGCGGCCATGCGCGGATCGGCGGCGGCGGGGGTGAAGGCGCCGAAGCTCGGCAGATCACCGGCCTGAGGAGGAGGCGACTTCGGCCGGGTACGCGGGCGTGCATCCACCGCGCCGAGCGGGGCGAGCATAAGCGATGCGAGCGCAAACGCGCCGCCCCACTTTGCCATGCCTCCCCGAATCAGTGCCATGTCGCGGCCGATACCCTATGTTTGCACCGCGCCTACCACGGAGCGGCGCAAGCGTTCCACGCGATCCTTCGAATTCCTGCGGCATGTTGCAGCCCGCCCACAATCGGGCACCCCCAGGCGCCCCGCCGCAGCGTGCTTGCGGGCGGAACGCGACCTTCTATAACGACGCCCCTCACACAGTTCCACCCAAGGCTTTCTATCCGATGCATCGGTCCCGCTACGCTCTCGCCGTCATGCTGTGCGCCGCCCTGGCCGGCTGTGGGCTCACGGGGGGGCGGCGCAAGCCGACCGCCGCCGTGTCGGCACCCGCGCGGGTCACCGCGATCGGCGTCAACGCTTATCTGTGGCGGGCCGCGCTCGACACGCTTTCGTTCATGCCGATGGCGCAGGTCGACAGCAATGGCGGCGTGATCGTCACGGAATGGCGCGCCGACCCGCGCGTTCCCAATGAGCGGGTGAAGGTTTCGGTCACGATCCTCGACGCCGATCTGCGTGCCGACGCGGTGCGCGTCGCGACCGCACGCCAGATCCAGCAGAACGGCCAGTGGGTCGACGCGGCGGTGCAGGCATCGACCAACCAGAAGCTGGAGGAGATCATCCTCCAGAAGGCCCGCGACCTCCGGCGCGACGCCGGCCGGGACTGATCCGTCGATGAGCGAGCGGTTCGAGCCCCGCGACAGCGATGCGCGCTGGCAGCGGGAATGGGAAACGCGCGGCACCTTCCACGCCGACGACAACAGTCCCAAGCCCAAGGCCTATGTGCTGGAGATG
>NZ_JBMDXG010000207.1:0-6620 GCF_048594985.1 Sphingomonas sp.
GTGCCGGCATCGAGAATTACAGCCGCTTCCTCACCGGGCGCCTGCCCGGCGAGCCGCCGCCCACATTGTTCGAATATCTGCCCGAAAACGCCCTGCTGTTCGTCGACGAAAGCCACCAGACGGTACCGCAGGTCGGCGGCATGGCGCGGGGCGACCATCGGCGGAAGATCACGCTGGCCGAATATGGCTTCCGCCTGCCGTCGTGCATCGACAATCGGCCGCTGCGCTTCAACGAATGGGAGGCGATGCGCCCGCAGACGGTTTATGTCTCCGCCACGCCCGGATCGTGGGAGATGGAGCAGACCGGCGGCGTGTTCAGCGAGCAGGTGATCCGCCCGACCGGGCTGATCGATCCGCCGATCGAGGTGCGCCCGATCGAAAGCCAGGTCGACGATCTGGTGCACGAGGCGCGCCTGACCGCGCAGAAGGGCTATCGCAGCCTCGTCACGACGCTGACCAAGCGGATGGCGGAGGACCTGACCGAATATCTGCACGAGGCGGGGATGAAGGTCCGCTACATGCATTCGGATGTCGAGACGCTGGAGCGGATCGAGCTTATCCGCGACCTCCGCCTGGGCGTGTACGACGTGCTGGTGGGCATCAACCTGCTGCGCGAGGGTCTCGACATTCCGGAGTGCGGGCTGGTCGCGATCCTCGACGCCGACAAGGAAGGGTTTCTGCGGTCGGAGACGTCGCTGATCCAGACGATCGGCCGCGCGGCGCGCAATGCCGAGGGGAAGGTGATCCTCTATGCCGACACGATCACCGGATCGATGGAACGGGCGATGGCCGAAACCCAGCGCCGGCGCGAGAAGCAGGAGGCGTTCAACGCCGAGCATGGCATCACGCCCGAGACCGTGAAGCGCAGCATCGCCGACATCGTCGGGCATCTGTCGAGCCGCGACCAGGTGACGGTCGACACGGGGATCGAGGACGTGACCCATATGGTGGGCCACAATCTGCGCGCCTATATCGAGGAACTCGAAAAGAAGATGCGCGCCGCCGCCGCCGACCTCGAGTTCGAGGAGGCGGGCCGCATCCGCGACGAGATCCGCAAGCTGGAGAATGACGAGCTCGGCCTGCCGAGCGAGCCCAGCCGCGCGCCGGTGCGCGGCAATTCCACCCTGGGCAAGCCCGGCACGCGCCAGACCCGCTACGGCAAGGCGAAACAGGCCCGGGCCGAGCGGCGGGAGCGCGCGCGATAGGATTGCCCAGCCCGCTTTCAACCCCGCGATTTTCTCAACTCGCCGCATAATGTTGCTGATAAGCAACGGATTTTCGTTCACATTCGGTTCACGCAACCGAAGCCGTTTCGGCAATGTTGAACGCGCAGCGAGACGGGTTTCGACCCCTCGCAAGATGAGACTTCGGGAGTATTTCTATGCACAAGATCCTTTTCGCTGCCGCGCTCGCGGCGGGCGTGTCCGCCGCCGCTTCGGCGCAGGAAACGTCCCCTGACGGCAGCCGGCCGTTCGGGATCGAGCCCTATGTCGGCGTCCTCGGCGGCTATCACAGCTTCGACCGCAACAGCGAGTTCGGCACCAACGGCAGCCGCGGCTACATGGACGGCGCGCTGATTTCGGGCATTGCGGGCGTCAACGTTCCGCTCGGTGGCTTCTTCGTCGGTGCCGAGGGCAACGCGACCAAGGGCTTCAAGGACATCGACTGGGAATATGGCGTGAAGGGTCGCGCCGGTTTCCGCGCGGGCGAGAGCGGGCTGCTCTTCGTGTCGGCGGGTTACCAGTGGGTCAATGGCCGTCGCGGCTTCGCTGATCGCAGCGACGTGATGTACGGCATGGGCGTCGAGGTCGGACCGAAGGATATCGGTCTGGGCGGCGTGACGGGCACCAGCGGCCCGCGTCTGCGCCTGCAGATCGACACCTACGACTTCGACAGCATCCGGCCGATGGCCGGCGTGGTCTTCCACTTCTAAGGTGGAAAAGGGGGGCGGCGGGTCCACCGTCGCCCCTTCACCCCTTCAGCGCGCGGGGCGGCGCGTGGGAGCGTGGAAATCGGCCGGTTTGCCGGCAATCCATTTCAGGAAGCGCGCGACATCCGGATGGGCGCGCAGCGCGTCGAGCGTCGGGTAGGTCCGCGCGCCAGTTCCTTGTTCGTGACCGCCGCATGGATCGCGCGGTGGCAGATCGGATGAAGCGCGGCGGTTTCGCGCCCGCCCAGACTTTTCGGCACGACATGGTGCCATTCGACCTTCCGGCCGAGCGGGCGCGCACAGAGCGCGCAGCGTTCGGGCGGCGTCATGCTCCCGCCGGCGGCGCCGGAGCAGACGTGCCTTCCGTCAGAGGATCTCGCGAATGCGCTCGGGCGGCCGCCCCAGGCGCACACCCTTGGCGGTTTCGACCAGCGGGCGTTCGATCAGAATCGGATCGGCCGCCATCGCGTCGAGGATCGCATCGTCCGAGGCGCCGGCAAGCGCTTTCGCCGCCGCTTCCGCCTTGCGCAGCCCGTCACGCGGCGACATCCCCGCCTTTGCGTAAAGTCGCGCCAATTCCTCGCGCGACGGCGGCGTCCTGAGATATTCGACGACGGTCACGTCCGCGCCGGCCGCCTGTAGCAAGGCGAGCGCCTCGCGCGATTTCGAGCAGCGCGGGTTGTGATAGATCGTGGCGTGCATCGGAGACTCCGAACGGGATCAGGGGGCGGGCCGAGCGTCGAGCATCACCCACAGCCGCGCGATCCGGCCCTCGACGATCTCCGCCACGTCGGTGCCGGTGACTGCAATTGGTCCCTCGGCGGACCCGGCGTGCCACCGGAGTATCCCGACGCCGTGATGGCCGACCGCCGGCCCCTCCTGCGGCGTAAAGGCGAAGTCGGGCCCGAACCGATCGAGCAGCGCGCCGGCCACGTCGGCGATCGCCTGCCGGCCGGTCACGATCTTGTCGGGCTCGTACAGGATGGGGTCGGGCACGAAGAGCGCCTCAACCGCCTTGACCCGCCGGGCGGGGTCGCGCTCGTTGAACACGCGGGCGAGGTTGGCGCGCAGCAGCCGGTCGAAGTCAGGTCCGCTTTCGGTGAGATCGCTCGTCGTCTCGACCATCGCGTCACCTCCCTGCTAAGGCTCGGCTATTCGGGCTGTTCGGCCAGCCAGCGTTCGAGCCACTTGATCGTATAGTCGCCTTCCTGGAATTCCGGATCGTCGAGCAGCGCCTGATGCAACGGGATCGTGGTCTTGACCCCGTCGATCACGAACTCCTCGAGCGCGCGGCGCAGGCGGCGGAGCGCGCCGGCGCGGGTCGAGCCGTGGACGATCAACTTGGCGATCATCGAATCGTAATAAGGCGGGATGCGATAGCCGGCGTAAAGGCCGCTATCGACGCGCACGTTCATGCCGCCCGGCGCATGATATTGCTTCACCGTGCCGGGGGAGGGGGCAAAGGTGCGCGGATCCTCGGCATTGATGCGGCACTCGATCGCGTGGCCGCGGAAGACCACATCCTCCTGGCGCAGCGTGAGCGCATGTCCTTCGGCGATGCGGATCTGCTCGCGGACGAGGTCGAGGCCCGTGATCGCCTCGGTCACCGGATGCTCGACCTGCAGCCGGGTGTTCATCTCGATGAAGTAGAATTCGCCGTTTTCCCACAGGAACTCGATCGTGCCCGCGCCGCGATAGCCCATGTCGGCCATCGCCTTGGCGACGATCCCACCCATCCGCTCGCGTTCCTCGGCGGAGATGACGGGGGAGGGCGCCTCCTCCAGCACCTTCTGGTGGCGGCGCTGGAGCGAGCAGTCGCGCTCGCCCAGGTGGATGGCGTTGCCGTTGCCGTCGCCGAACACCTGGAATTCGATGTGGCGCGGGTCGCCGAGATATTTTTCCATGTAGACGGTCGCGTCGCCGAACGCCGCCTTCGCCTCGCTCCCCGCCTGCTCCATCAGCGTTTCGAGCTGGCTTTCGTCGGGCACGACCTTCATGCCGCGCCCGCCGCCGCCCGACGCGGCCTTGATCAGCACGGGGTAGCCGATCTCGCGCGCGACGCGCTTGGCCTCCTCGATATCGGACAGCGGGCCGTCCGAGCCCGGGACGAGCGGCAGGCCGAGTTCGGCCGCGGTCAGCTTCGCCTGGATCTTGTCGCCCATCGTCCGGATATGTTCGGGCTTGGGCCCGATCCAGATGATGTCGTGCGCCTCGACGATCTCGGCGAAGCGCGCATTTTCGGACAGGAAGCCATAGCCCGGATGGATCGCGTCGGCGCCGGTGATCTCCGCCGCCGAGATGATGTTGGGGATGTTGAGGTAGCTGTCGGTCGCGCTGGGCGGGCCGATGCACACCGCTTCGTCGGCGAGGCGGACGTGCATCGCGTCGGCATCGGCGGTCGAATGGGCCGCAACCGTACGGATACCCATTTCGTGGCAGGCGCGGTGGATGCGGAGCGCGATCTCGCCGCGATTGGCGATCAGGACCTTTTTGATCTCGGGCATTAGCTGTTCCTAGCCGGCGCGGGCGCGCGCCTCCACCCGAACCCGTCGAGCGGAGCCGGATGAACGGTGCGGCGCATGGGCCCGCGCTTATTCGACGATGATGAGCGGCTGGTCGAATTCGACCGGCTGGGCATTGTCGACCAGCACGGCGGAGACCTTGCCCGCGCGCGGGCTGACGATCGGGTTCATCACCTTCATCGCCTCGACGATCAGCAGCGTGTCGCCGGCCGCGACCTGATCGCACACGCCCACGAACGCCTTCACGCCCGGAGCGCTCGACAGGTAAGCGGTGCCGACCATCGGCGACTTGATCGTGCCGGGATGGTCGCCCGACGGCGCCACCAGCGCGGGGGCGGGCGCGGCGGGAGTGGCCGCCGCCGGAACCGGCGCGACGGCGGGCGCGGCCGCGACCATCGTTGGCGCGGGCACGGTAATGTTGCGCACGACGCGGATGCGGCGGTCGCCATCCTGAACCTCGATCTCGGTCAGGCGGGTGTCGTCGAGCAGTTCGGCAAGCTGGCGCACCAGCCCGGCATCGACCTGCATCGAGGCGGAAGTGGTTTCGGTCATCCGACGATGGCCCCTGAAAGTGAAGCGGCGCTATTGGCAGGGACGGACGCGAAGGTCCAGAGCGTCCGGTATCGTCACCATCGGTGGCCATCGGAACGGTGGCGCTTCGCGGCCCGCGCGCCTAGATCGGGGCCATGACGACTCCCACGCATAGCGACGGCACCATCAGCATCACGGTCAACGGCGCGCACCGGCGCGTGCCCGGCGGAATGAGCATCGCCGATTTGGCGAGCGAACTGGGGCTGGTGCCCGAAAAGGTCGCGGTCGAGCGCAATCTTGAGGTGGTGCCGCGGTCGACGCTGACGCAGGTGTGCCTGGAGGACGGCGACGAACTGGAGATCGTCCATTTCGTCGGAGGCGGCGATCACCCACGCGCGATCGAGGAGGATAGCTGGACGGTGGCGGGGCGGACGTTCCGCTCGCGCCTGATCGTCGGCACGGGCAAGTATAAGGATTTCGCGCAGAATGCGGCCGCCGTCGCGGCGTCCGGCGCGGAAATCGTCACGGTCGCGGTGCGGCGGGTCAACGTCAGCGATCCGAACGCGCCGATGCTGACCGACTTCATCGACCCGAGAAAGATCACCTACCTGCCCAATACGGCGGGCTGTTTCGACGCGGAAAGCGCGATTCGCACGCTGCGGCTGGCGCGCGAGGCGGGCGGCTGGGATCTCGTCAAGCTGGAGGTGCTGGGCGAGGCGCGGACGCTGTACCCCGACATGGTCGAGACGCTGCGCGCGACCGAGATCCTGGCCAACGAGGGCTTCAAGCCGATGGTCTATTGCGTCGACGATCCGATTGCGGCGAAGCGGCTGGAGGATGCGGGCGCGGTCGCGATCATGCCGCTCGGCGCGCCGATCGGATCGGGGCTGGGCATCCAGAACCGCGTCACGATCCGGCTGATCGTCGAGGGCGCCAAGGTGCCGGTGCTGGTCGATGCGGGCGTGGGCGCGGCCTCCGACGCCGCCGTGGCGATGGAATTGGGCTGCGACGGCGTGCTGATGAACACCGCGATCGCGGAGGCGAAGGACCCGATCCTGATGGCGGCGGCGATGAAGGCGGCGGTCGAGGCGGGGCGGCTGTCCTACCGCGCCGGGCGGATGGGCCTGCGCCGTTATGCCGACCCGTCGAGCCCGCTGGCCGGGCTGATCTGACCGATCATCGGCGACTAGCGGCACGGTTCGTCGCGCGAAATCTTCGGTTCAACTAGTGCGATCTAGGGCGCGGTCATGCGCTGCTCCCTTCTCATCCCTGGACTGTCCCTGCTGCTGACCCCTGCGGTCGCCTTGGCGCAGGACGCCCCCGTCACCGCCGCGACGCCGCATGAGGCGGCCGAGGAAGCGGCGGCGTCGGGCGATGTCGCCTCCACCGACGACGTCGTCGTGACCGGGCAGAAGCTTCCCGGATCGGTGGTCGGCGACATCCAGCCGGAGGTGACGCTGACCCCCGCCGATGTCCGCTCCTACGGCGTCAACAACATCTCCGACCTGCTCGACCAGCTTTCGCCGCAGACGACCAGCGGGCGCGGATCGGGGGGCATGCCGGTCGTGCTGTTGAACGGCCGGCGCATCACCGGATTTCGGGACATCCGCGATCTGCCGACCGAGGCGATCGCGCGG
>NZ_JBMDXG010000208.1:0-3852 GCF_048594985.1 Sphingomonas sp.
AGGTCGAGGCGGGCAAGCTCGATCTCGACCGCGACGTCAACGCCTATCTCGACTTCCGCATTCCGCCGCGCAAGGGTCGGCCGGTCACGCTGCGCCAGATCATGACGCATACGGGCGGGTTCGAGGAGGTGCAGAAGAACATCATCTTCGCCGATCCGAAATATCAGCTCTCGCTCGAAGCCTATCTGAAGCAATGGGTGCCGACCCGGATCTTCGACGCCGGGACGACGCCGAATTACTCCAACTGGGCGACCGCGCTCGCCGGCTACATCGTCGAGCGCGTGTCCGGGGTCCCGTTCGACGACTATGTCGAACAGCGCATCTTCCGCCCGCTCGACATGCGGACGGCCAGCTTCCGCCAGCCGCTGCCGCCCGCGCTGCGCGCGCTCACGGCGACCGGCTACGAACGCGCGTCCGAGCCGGCGCAGAAGTTCGAGATCGTCGGCCCCGCGCCCGCCGGATCGCTGTCGGCCTCGGGGATCGACATGGCCAAGTTCATGATCGCGCACCTTGAAAACGGGCGCGGCATCCTCCGCCCCGAAACGGCGGCGACCATGCACGACAGCCCGCTCGACAAGGTCGATCCCTTCTCGCTGATGCCGCCGCTCAACCGAATGGAGCTCGGCTTCTTCGAAACCAACGCCAACGGGCGCGAGGTGATCGCGCATCTCGGCGATACGCAATTCTTCCATACCTCGCTCCACCTGTTCCTGGCCGAGCGGGTGGGCCTGTACGTGTCGTTCAACAGCGTCGGACGCGACGGCGCGGTCGGCGTGCTGCGCGGGCAGTTGTTCCAGGATTTCGCCGACCGCTACTTCCCCTCGACCGTGCGCGACGGGCGGATCGATGCGAAGACGGCGGCCGAACATGCCCGCCTGATGACCGGCCATTGGGAGGTGAGCCGGCGCTCGGTCTCCAACTTCGTCAACATCCTGAATCTGGTCGGGCAGGTGCACATCACCCTTGACGACAAGGGCGGGCTGGTCGTGCCGAGCCTCAAGGGCCCCGGCGGCGCGATCCGCAAGTGGGACGAGATCGCGCCCTTCGTCTGGCGCGAGCGCGGCGGGCAGGAACGGCTCGCCGCCAAGGTGGTCGACGGCAAGGTCGTGCGCTGGAGTTTCGATCTGGTCGCGCCGTTCATGGTGTGGGATCGGGTTCCGGCATGGCGCTCGGCCGGGTGGCTCCTCCCCGCGCTCTACGCCAGCCTGGCGGTCCTGCTGCTGACCTTCCTCTACTGGCCGGCGAGCTGGTACGTCCGCCGCCGCTATGCGCAGGCGATCGCGCGCTCGGGTCCGGCGCTCAAGGCCTATCGCGCGACGCGGATCATGGCGCTGCTGGTGCTGTTGGTCCTCGGTGGTTGGGCGGCGCTGATCTCGATCGTGTTCGGCGACATCAGCAACCTCACCGCCGGCACCGACATCTGGCTGTGGCTGCTGCAGATCCTCGGCGCGATCGTCTTTTTCGGCGCGGTCGGCATCGCCGCGTGGAATGCGTGGCTGACGTGGCGCGACGGGCGCGGCTGGGCGCGGCGGGCGTGGAGCCTGCTCGTCCTGCTTGCGACGCTGGTCGTGCTGTTCGCGGCATGGACCTACAGCCTGCTCGCGATGACGGTGAATTACTGATGCCGTCACTGACGTTGTCGGTCGCCACCGACACACTCCGCCTCGCGCAGCCGTTCCGCATCGCCGGCCATCTGTTCGAGACCGCCGACGTCCTGCTCGTCACGCTCGACGACGGGACGCATCGGGGGCGCGGCGAGGCGGCCGGGGTCTATTACCTCGCCGACGATCTCGATCACATGCGCACTGAATTGGAAAGCGCACGCCACGCGATTGAGGCTGGACCGGGCCGGGAGGAACTGCGGACGATCCTTCCCCCCGGCGGCGCGCGCAACGCGGTCGACGCCGCCCTATGGGAGCTGGAAGCCGCAAACGCGGGCCAGCCCGTGTGGCGGCTCGCGGGGCTCGACACGCCGCCGACGCCGATCCTCACCACCTTCACGATCGGCGCCAACACGCCCGAGGCGATGGCGGCGGTCGCGACCGGCTACACCCACGCGCGATCGATCAAGATCAAGCTGACCGGCGAGCTCGCGCTCGATCTGGCGCGCGTGGCCGCGATCCGGGCGGCGCGCCCCGATGCGTGGCTGGGTGTCGACGGCAATCAGGGCTTCCTCCGCGCCGATCTCGACACGCTGATCGAGGGGCTTGCCAAGCATCGGATTGCATTGCTCGAACAACCGCTCGCGCGCGGCCGCGACGCCGAGCTGGAGGGGCTGGACTCGCCGATCCCGATCGCCGGCGATGAAAGCCTGTTATCGCTCGCCGACCTGCCGGATGCGGTCGGGCGCTTCGACGTGGTCAATATCAAGCTCGATAAGTGCGGCGGCCTGACCGAGGGGCTGCTGATGGTCGCGGAGGCGCGCCGGCTCGGCCTGGGCGTCATGGTGGGCACGATGGTTGGGACCAGCCTCGCCACCGCGCCGGGCTTCATTCTCGGCCAGCGCGCCGACCTCGTCGACCTCGACGGTCCCACCTTCCTCGCGCAGGATCGCACGCCCAGCGTCACCTATCGCGATGGGCTGCTCGATGCCGGACCCGACGTGTGGGGCGCCGGCCGTCCGGTCGCGGCATGAGCGAGACGCGCGCGTGGTTCGGTCAGCCGCGCGGGCTGACCATCCTGTTCCTGACGAACATGTGGGAGCAATTCTCCTACTACGGGATGCGCGCGCTGCTGGTCTATTACATGACCAAGCAGATGCTGCTCGCGCAGGGCACGGCGTCGCTGATCTACGGCGCCTACACCGCCTGCGCCTATTTCACTCCGATCGTCGGCGGGGTCATTGCCGATCGGCTGCTCGGCAAAAGGCGCGCGATCATCCTCGGCGGGTCGATCATGGCGGCCGGCCATTTCATGATGACGTTCGAGCCGCTCTTCTATCTGGCCCTGACCGCGATCGCGTTGGGCAACGGCCTGTTCCTGCCGAGCCTGCCGAGCCAGATCGATGACCTGTACGAACCGGGCGATCCACGCGTCGGCTGGGCCTACAACGTCTATTATGTCGGGGTGAACATCGGCGGCTTCCTTGCGCCGCTGATCTGCGGAACGCTGGGCGAACTGTATGGCTGGCATTGGGGGTTCGGCGCGGCGGGCATCGGCATGCTGCTGGGCCTCTGCATCTACCTCTACGGACAGCGCTTCCTGCCGCCGCAAGCTCGCCACCCGGCGGTCGAGCGCGACCATGCGCCGCCCGCGCGCTTCCCGCGCGACACGCTGCTGCTGCTGCTCGCGATCTGCCTTTGCGTGACCCTCTTCCGCAGCGCCTATGAGCAGGTCGGCAATACCGTCGCGCTCTGGGCGGACGTCGGCGTCGATCGCGCGGCGGGCGCGATGACCATCCCGATGACGTGGTTTCAGGCGCTCAACCCTCTACTTGTGATCGTCATGACCCCCCCGCTCCTGGCCATGTGGCGCCGCCGCGCCGCCGGGCGTGCGGAACGACCGGCGCGCCGGATGGCGGCGGGGGCCGCGATCGTCGCGGGCGCCTATCTGCTGCTCGCCGCGCTTGAGGCGGCGGGCGGGCAGACGCCATGGCCGTGGCTCGCGCTGTTCTTCGTGATCCTGACGTTCGGGGAGCTGCACATCCTCCCGACCGGGCTCGGGCTGTTCGCGCGCCTAGCCCCGCCGTCGCTCGGCGCAACGACCGTGGCGGCCTGGTATCTCGCGACCTTCGCCGGCAGCCTTGCGGCGGGCCTCGTCGGCACCTTGTGGAGCCGGACATCGCACGGCCTTTTCTTCCTGCTGCTCGCCGGCCTCGCCGCATCCGCGGCATTGCTGTTGCGACAATTAGAC
>NZ_JBMDXG010000209.1:0-4549 GCF_048594985.1 Sphingomonas sp.
CCGGCCTCGACGCGCGCGGGCATCTGCAACGTGCGGTCCCGCCCTCTCCCGCCGGCTTCGCAGTCGTTCGACTGGCACAAGGCGTTCAGCTTCGCGTCGGCGATGTCGTCAAGAATTTGATCTTCTACGGCCCGGCCACCGTCCGCGTGAACGCCAATCTGGGGGAGAATTACTGGACCGCGCCCAGCCTGGCGGTCGTCTCCAAGCCGCAGCCGGTGGCGTTCACCACGGCCGAGACCGCCGACATGCTGGTGATCACCAGCGCGAGGCTGCGGGTCGAGGTGAGCAAGGCGACCGGCGCGCTGCGCTTCTACGATGCCAACGGCAAGCTCTACACCGAAGAGAATGCGGCCGCCCCGCAGACGCTGAAGAAGCAGACGATCTCCGGCGCGCCGACGCTGGAGGCGAGCAACCGCCTCACGCTGCGGCCGGACGAGGCGATCTATGGCCTGGGCTTCAACGGCACCGATACGAGCAATCGCCGGGGCAAGGACCTGCTGCTCGTCCAGACCAATGTCGGCATCATCATTCCGGTGCTGATGTCCTCGCGCCGCTATGGCGTGATGTGGGACACCTATTCGCAAATGCGGTTCAAGGAAGATGCGAGCGGCGCATCGATGTGGGCCGAAAGCGCGCCGGGCGGCGTCGATTATTACTTCATGGCTGGGGAGACCCCCGACGCCGTCGTCGGCGCCTATCGCGCACTGACCGGCCAGGCGCCGATGTATCCCAAGCAGGCGTTCGGCCTGTTCATGAGCAAGGAACGCTACAAGACCCAGGCGGAGCTGCTCGATGTCGCCCGCACCTTCCGCAAGACCGGCTTCCCGCTCGATTACATCGTCCAGGACTGGCAATATTGGGGATCAGACAAGGACGGCAGCTGGAGCGGCATGATCTGGGAGCCGACGCGCTACCCCGATCCCGCCGGCATGGCGCGCGCGGTGCATGATCTCAACATGAAGCTGATGGTGTCGATCTGGCCGTCGATCGGCAACAACACCGCGCTCGCCAGAGAGCTGGACAGCCACAGCCTGCGCTTCGAACCGCTCCACTGGATCTCGAAACATGCCCGCGTCTACGATGCCTACAGCCCGCTCGGGCGGCAGATCTACTTCAAGCACATTAAGTCCGGACTGCTCGACAAGGGCGTCGACGCGCTGTGGATGGACGGCACCGAGATCGAGGTGTCGAGCGCGATGTGGAACGCGCAGGACAATATCCGCGACACCAAGGCGTTGGGCCGGAACGCGCTGGGGGACTTCACCCGCTACCTCAGCCCCTATTCGCTGCTGACGACGCGGGGCACCTATGACGGGCAACGCGCGACGAGCGACAAGCGGGTGTTCACGCTCACCCGGTCGGGCTGGGCGGGGGCGCAGCGAACCGCCGCCGCATCCTGGAGCGGGGACATCTTCTCAAGCTGGAAGACGCTGAAGCAGCAGGTGGCCGACGGGGTCAACGTGACGGTGACGGGCAATCCCTACTGGACGCAGGATGCCGGCGGCTTCTTCGTCGCGGATTTCCCGGGTGGCGAGAAGAACCCGGCGTGGCGCGAGCTTTATGCCCGCTGGCTGCAATTCTCCGCCTTCAACCCGCTCATGCGGATCCACGGGACCAACGTCGCGCGCGAGCCCTATCTGTTCAGGACGATGGACCCGGCGGTCTACGCGTCGCTGCTGAAGTCGACGCAGCTGCGCTACCGCATGCTGCCCTACATCTACGGCCTCAGCGCCAAGGTCACGTCCGACAGCTACACGCTGATGCGCCCGCTGATGATGGATTTTCCGGACGATCGCGCGACCGACACGATCGACGACAGCTTCATGTTCGGCCCCTCCTTCCTGGTGCATCCGGTGACGCGCGCGATGTACCATATCCTGCCGCCGCCCGCCGCGACGATCTCCGCGGACTATCTGCGCACGCCGGACGGGCAGCCGGGGCTCGCGGGGCAATATTTCGAGGGCGAGAATTTCGAGACGCCCAAAAGCCGCTTCGTCGATCCGAAGGTCGATCACACCTGGCCCGATCCGCCGCTGGCCGATATCCCCGCTGGTCTTTCCAGCCTGCAGCATTTTTCCGCGCGGTGGGACGGCACGATCACCGCGCCCGAGGATGGCGAATATGAGATCGGCGTCGAGGGCAATGACGGCTTTCGCCTCAAACTCGACGGCAAGACCGTGGTCGAGGACTGGGCGCCCGGGGCCGCGCGCTACAAGAGCACGACGATCACGCTACGCAAAGGGCAGGCGGTGCGCGTCGGCATCGATTATTATCAGGTCGACGGCAATCGCGTGCTCCGCCTGGCATGGCGCCGTCCCGGCGAACGGCAGACGATCGCCGGTCCGAAGCCGACGCTCGACGAGACGATGGAGACCTACCTGCCCGCAGGCGTGGGTTGGTACGATTTCTGGACCAATCAGCGCTTCGAAGGTGGGCGCCGCGTGACGCGCCAGGCTCCGCTCGACCTGATCCCGCTTTACGTGCGCGCCGGGTCGATCGTGCCGATGGGCCCAAACGTCCAGTTCGCGACGGAAAATCCGGGTGCCCCTTACGAGGTCCGCATCTATCCCGGCGCCGACGCGCGCTTCACGCTCTATGAGGACGATAACGAGACCTACGCCTATGAGAAGGGCGAGCGCGCGACTTACGATCTGGTGTGGGACGACGCAGCCAAAACGCTGCGCATCGGAGCGCGTCAGGGACGCTTCCCGGCCATGACCGCGCGGCGTGACCTTAATCTTGTCCTTATGAGCGGCGCCGGCAGAGGTGGCATGGAGATGCTCCCCGCGACGAAGCGCATTACCTACTCGGGCCAAGCTATGGCCGTGCAGTTCTGACGGAGCGGCTCTTCGCGAATACCTGCCTATTGGCTAGGCAAGCTTATGGCCCGAATGCTTCGCCCGCCCACGGCGCCGGCCGCGTTGACAAAACTTCCACGGGCAAGACCTGCGACAGAAAATTCGAGATGCGGTGACCAGCGTCGCCTGGCGCGCGAATAACAGATCATGCGCTCGCACTACCTGTCGAGAATCATCTCAGGGCCGCCATCCGGCGCGGCGCGGCTCAGCCGTGAGCGGCCGTCGCGCACCACGCCGGAAAACTGGAGCAGCCTGATGGAAGCTGCACAGAACGGGCATGGCGGCGCGTACCGGCGGCTGCTTGGGGAGACGTCGGAGTGGCTCGGGCGCTATTTCGAGCGGCGGCTGCCGCCGGGCGAGGTGGACGATGCCGTTCAGGAGACCCTGCTCGCTATTCATCGGCGGCGCCACACTTACGATCCGCAATACCCCTTTGGCCCCTGGCTGGCGGCAATCGCCAAGAACAAGTGGGTCGACCAGCTGCGCAGTCTTGCGCGACGACCGGCAGACGAACTGCCCGACGCGATCGCCATCGGAGATCACGAAGCGGCGGTGGTCAGCAGCTCGGTTCTGGCCAGCCTGCTCGACCAGCTCCGCCCGGCCCAAGCCCGGGCCATCCTGCTGGTCAAGGTGCAGGGCTACAGCGTCGACGAAGTCTCGTCGCAGACCGGACTCTCCCCTTCGGCCGTGAAAATGAACATCCACCGTGGCCTCGCCCGCCTGACGGCATTGATCGAGAAGACCCCCGATGTCGAATGAAGCCTTGATCCTGGATCTGTCGTCCGACCTCGAGCCCATCCGGCGGCGTAGCATGGTGCGTGAGGGCGCGCTGCTCCTCGCGCTGTGCGGGTTGGAACTCGCTTTTGCTCCGGTCACGGGCCTGATGCGGGCCGACATGCACCACATGGGCGGATCTCCCTATCTGGTGTGGAGGGTGGGAAGCCTTGGCCTCCTCGCCATCACAGCCTGCGTGCTGGCAGTCCGATCCTTCTCGCCCACCGCGCGGCCACGGCAGGGGCTGATGCTCGCTGGCGCACTCGCGCTCCTGGCCATTGTCGGCGGTGCGTTCGTCATACCTGCCGGGATGGGGGAACGGGCGCTGCTCGACCGGGTCGACCCGATGAGCGGCGTGCGCTGCGCCACATCGATCTTCGTACTCTCGCTGCCGATTCTGGCGTTGCTGGGTGCTTTGATGCGAAGGGCCGCACCGACCCAGCCACGGCGCAGCGCGCTCGCTTGCGGTATCGCCGCCGGCACCTGCGGCGCCTTCGTCTTCGCATTCTGCTGCCCCTTCAACGACCCGCTCTACGTGGTGGTCTGGTACAGCGTCGGGTGCGCCGCCGTGGCGGCCGTCGCACGCTGGTGCCTGCCGCAACGCTTTCGCCTCTAATTACGACCAGCGCGGCGGACAGCGTGCCGCGCTCCGCCTGAACCGCCCGATCGACCTCCCCGGTTTCCGGGACGGGAGACGTGCGCCTGCATCACAGAAAGGAACCATGGCATGAAGAGCAACATCGACGCGAAATCCCCGAACCGGGACTGGCTCAAGACCTATTATTATCTACGCTTCGCGGTGTAGGCGGTCTGGGTCGCGCTTGCCTTCACGATCGCGAAGGCCATCCACCCGCAGGAGGCGGAGATGCTCTACGACTATACGGCATGGGACGCGCAGGCCAATTAACTAGACCACA
>NZ_JBMDXG010000021.1:0-1976 GCF_048594985.1 Sphingomonas sp.
CTCGACATTCTCATTATGGACAATCGTAGCGTGCTGGCGGAGACGGCGGCGCTGCTGGCGGGCTGGCAGGCGCAGGGGATCGCCCGCACGATCGCGCATGACGAGCCGTTTAACTGGGCACGCGCCAACAATCTGGCCGCCGCCCGAGGTGATGCCTCGTTGCTGTTGTTCCTTAACAACGACATCGAGATGGAGACGCCGGGCTGGGACACGGCACTGCGCGACGGCCTGGCACATCGGGGCGTCGGCGCGCTGGGGGCGCTGCTCCTCTATCCCGATCGGACGATCCAGCACGCCGGCGTGATCTTCGGCATGGGGGAGGAAGGCAGCCCGGTCCACGAAGGCGTGCTTCACCGGACAGACCCCGGCGGCCCGGCCGCGCGCTGGCGGCATCCGCGGCTCGCCTCGGCCGTGACGGGGGCGTGGCTGGCGGTCTCGCGCACGCTGTTCGAGGCGGTCGGCGGTTTCGAGGAGCGGCTGCCGATCGCCTATAATGACGTGGATTTCTGCCTGCGCATCCGGGCGGCGGGCGCGCATGTCGTGCAGGCGTCCCACATCGTCGCGATCCATCGCGAATCCGCCACGCGCGGTAGCGTCATGTCCAGCGCCGAACATGTCCGCGACCGGGCGGACTGGGCGTGGATGCGGGGGCGCTGGGGAGCGGCGCTCGATCTCGATCCCGCCTTCAACCCCAATTGGGCACGCAGCGGCCAGCCCTTCGACGGGCTGCGCCTGCCCCCGGCAGAGGCAGTGACGCGCTGGATCGCAGCGAGTGCCGCGGCAGATCCCTGGGCGGTCGGCCCGCCGGCGGACATGCCATTCGGGGGCTGACCCTGTCGCCGAGCTTCCTGTGCGTTATCGCCTTGCCGCCCTTGTTGGGGCGAGGCCTATCGCTCTCCCGATCAGCGGCCGATCTAGGAGAGAGACATGGGCTTCGACTGCGGGGCGACGGTGGACCGTTTAGGTTCTATGGGGAGGTCCGCCGGCCGGTCCCTTAATTATTCCGCGTCAGCACCCGCGCGGTCAACAGCGGCGAGAACAGCTGGTTGATGATCGACACCAGCTTGGACGGCTGGTTGGCGGCCGAATTGGCGATGTAGATCACATCCTTGTCCTGCATCGCGACCCGCTGCGCCAGGAAGTAGGAGGCGGGCTGGAGCAGATCGAGCCGGTAGATTACGGGCTTGGCGCCCGAGGCGGGGTCGATCGTGTCGTCGTAGCGGAAGACGAACACCGCGGTCGGATCGGCGGTGTTGTCATTGGGGCCCTGCACGCGCGCCAGCGCCTCGGCGAGGGAGACGCCGCCCGTCTCAAACGACACCTGCGAGACGCGGCCCGCCGCCCCGAACACCGTGAAGCTGCGCGGGCGCGCAATGAGTTCGACCGTGTCGCGTGGAGCGAGGAGCAGATTGTCGCGCGAGGATGCACGGATGCTGTCGAGCCGCTGCTCGATGGTTTGCGCGCCCCGCGCAAATCGGACGAGCGTATCCTCTGACGAGGCGGTAGCACCACCCGCCAGCGCGACAGCATCGAGCAGTCTTTCGCCATTAAAGCTGAGGTCGTAGCGGCCCGGTTTGTTGACGTTGCCGGACACTATCACGGTGTTCGAAAGGTTCTCGGAGAGCGTCACCATGGCCTGCGGGCGTTGCGACTGGCCGGCGAGGCGCCGGTTGATCTCGGCCTCGATCTCGCCGACGGTGGCGCCTGCAGCTGGGATCGTCCCGACATAAGGCAGGGTAATCTTGCCCTCTCCGTCGATCCGCACCTCCGGAAATCTTTCCCCATGAGCAGCGGGATCAAATGTGCCAGAGCCTGCGGCGGCGCCGCGACCAAACAGCGCGACGCCTACCTCGTAGATGCTGATCGTCAATGTGTCGCCGGGGCCGAGCACATCGCGCCGTGGTGGGCCCGCAAGAGTGGCGAGCGTCTTCGTCGCCGCCGCGCGTGAGCTCTGCGCTTGGTTCAGCGTTTCCACC
>NZ_JBMDXG010000210.1:0-1868 GCF_048594985.1 Sphingomonas sp.
GTCTCCGCAGGGAACGGCCATGCGGGTGTAGCTCAGTTGGTTAGAGCGCCGGCCTGTCACGCCGGAGGTCGCGGGTTCGAGCCCCGTCACTCGCGCCATCCCGGATGGCGGAGCATTTCTCCCTGAACTGTCAGCCGACGATGACGCGGTCGCGTCCCGCCCGCTTTGCCTCGTAAAGCGCCACGTCGGCGCGCTTGAGCATCGCGGACACGCTCTCATCGCCGATATCGTGCTGCGCGATGCCAGCCGAGAAGGTCAGCCGGCCCAGCGTCTGCCCGGTGGCGTTGACCCGCAGGCTCCGGGCGCCGATCGTGGCACGGATCCGATCGACCTCGCGCCCCGCTGCTGCCGCGTCGAGCCCCTCGAACAGTACGACGAACTCCTCCCCGCCATAGCGCGCGGCGAACAGCCGTTCGCCTGCGTCGCGCGCCAGGCTGGCCGCGACCAGCTTGATCACCTCGTCGCCGATCTGATGACCGAAGCGGTCGTTGAATGCCTTGAAATGATCGATGTCGCAGATCGCGATGCTGAACGGCCGACCCGAGGTCCGCGCCGCTTCGGACGCGATCGCAAGCTGCGCGTCGAGCGCGCGGCGATTGGGCAGCCCCGTCAGCGCGTCACGATTCGCCTGGTCCTGCGCCTCGGTCAGGCTTTCGCGCAGCTGGCGGATCTCGTCGCTGGCGGCATGGAGCTGTTCCTCGACGCCGCTCGTGCGGCTGATCATCGAACGGGTGAGGGCGATCAGCGCGTCGACCACCGGCTGGACGGGGGCGCCCGCTTCCAGATCGGCCGCGTTGCTGGCGAGCGCTCGCCCATATTCCCGGGTGTCGGTGTGCGACCGGCCGACCAGATTGCGGACCTCGCTGAGCCGCGCCTCCGCCTCCGCCACCATGCCATGCAGGTCGGCGGCGGACAGTTCCACGGATCGTTCGGCAGTAAAGGCGGCCGCCGACGCGGCGAATAGGCCGCCCACGCCATGCCCTTTCGTCGTCCGATCGCTTGCGCACGGAGCCGCCGGCGCGCCCGCTGTCACATGGCGATGAGCCATGGCATAATTTGCGGGCGTGGGTTCCAGATGACGATCGAACAGCAGACGCGCGACGTCGTCATACACGCGACGCCACGTATCCTGGTAAGCCAACTCGGTCATGGCGGTGCCGTAACGGGCCCGTATTAAAAAAGACTGACGACCGTCACGCGCGCCAGCGACCAAGCTCCATCCAGCGCAGCAACGGCTTGAGCGGTGCGATCCAGACGATCCCCGCGACGGCGTAGACCAGTGCCTGCAGCGGCCAGGGCAGACGCGCGATCCGATCGGCCTGGCTGACGACCGCGCCGGCCCACAGCATGATATAAAGGAGTATGGCGAGCACGCCCGCCGGCTTTCGCCAGGTGGGCCTCACGCCACCGTCTCCACGCCGATCCACTCGCGCTCGGTCACGATCGCGTGCAGCCCCACATCCCACGGGTCGTGCGGCACCGCGTCGGTCTCCTGCACGGACCAGGCATAGCCGATGCGGACCGCGCCCGGGAGCGCGGCGAAGGCGCGATCATAATGGCCCGCCCCCTGCCCGACGCGGCGGCCCGCGCGATCGAACCCGACGAGCGGCGTGAGGACGATCGTGGGCGCAACCTCATGCCCGGCGGCCGGATGGAGCAGGCCGAATTCGGCGCGGATCAGCGGGTCGCCCGGTTGCCATGCGACGAACCGCATCGTGACGTGGTCGGGCGCCACCTGCGGCAGTGCCAGCGCGTGGCCGCGCGCGGCGAGAATGCCGGCGAGCGGGGCGGGATCGAGTTCGTCGGGAAGCGCATGGTAGAGCGCGACCACCGCGCCGGGTGTGATATGATCAAGCACGCGGCGCGCG
>NZ_JBMDXG010000211.1:0-16548 GCF_048594985.1 Sphingomonas sp.
CAGCACGCGCACCGCGAGGTTCCGATGATCGGTTGTCCAGCGCATCAGCGGCCAGCCGAGCGCGGTAGCGCCGATCACTCCCAGCAATTGCGACCCCGGCCCCGCGCGCGTCTGCCATGCCAGCAGCAGGGCGGAGAAGAGCGAGAGCAGGGCGACCAGCAGCCACGGGATCGCGCGCTCGGTCCCGCGCGCGCGCCACAGCGCCCACCCCGCGCCGGCCAGCCCGATCAGCGACAGCGTGACCGTGGGAAAGACCACGCGCCAGCCATGCTTGTAGAGCGGCTTGGCCTCGCGAATGTGGCTGAACCACAATTTCTGAAGCTCGGGCGAGATATGCTCGGGCCGGCCCAGGCATTGCGGCCAGGCGAGCGCGTAGAAGCCGCAGATCAGGACGCCCGCGCCCAAGGCGAGCGCGATGCGGACCCCCTGCCGCCCGGCGCGCAGGCTGCCGAGCAGGACCAGGATGGCGCCGGCGAGCAGCAGCGTCGACAGATAGACGGGGGTCAGCGCGTCGCACAGCGGCTGCGCATTGTCGAACGACCCGAATACCGAATAGCCGAACGCCGCACCCCCGGCGAGCGCGAGCCCATAGCCCTTGAGCCGCCCGTTCTGGCGCGCGTCGAGCACCCACCACAGGCCGTGCAGCGCGCCCGCCACCGCGAGGTAGGGCAGCAGTTCGAGCCCGATCGTCAGCGACAGCGCGGTGGCGAGCCCGGCGGTCACCCCGCCGCGCACCGCGCGCGCATCGGCCATGCCCGCCACCGCGATCATCAGCGTGGCGAGCTGCCAGCCATGATGGTCGATACGGAGCGGCATGAACATGCCCATCGTCATCGGCGCGCAGAGCAGGATCGCGGGCGCGAGCAGGAATGCCCAGGGGTGCACCAGCCGCCGCACCGCGAGCATCGCCGCATACAGCGCCGCGCCGAACGCCAGCACCGGCGCGATCGCGCACGCCCAGCGCGCCGCCTCGACCGCGCCGACGAACGGGCGCAGCAACAGGATCAGCCCCGCGATCGGCAGGTCGACCACGCGCGACCAGTGGATCGAGATGCCGCGCGGCGGATCGAGCCGGTATTGGCGCAGGTCGTACCAGCCCTGCCCCTCGAGCAGGGCGCGCACCTGCGCGAAGCGCATATTGTCGTCGGTGTCGTTGAGCGCGAACCAGTGGATGCCGTTCCACCGATACCAGATCAAATAGACCGCCGCCGCCGCCCAGAAGAGCAGGAACCAGCGCCGCCAATATCGCTCGTCGCTTATCCAGCCGATCACCGCTCTTCCCTCGTCAGGCTCCGCGCTCTAGGCGGCGGCGGCGAAAGAGCAAGGGCGAGGACGAGCAGGCGGGATGGTGATGCAGCGCGAGACGTTCTGGCAGCTCGTCCGCTATGGCGTGAACGGCGGGCTGGTGACCGGGCTCTACGCGCTCGTCTATCTCACCTTCGATCGCGGGCTGGCGACGCATCCGCAGCTCGCCAATCTCGCGGGCTATCTGGTCGCGGTGGGGGCGGGTTATCTGCTCCATAGCACGATCACCTTCCGCGATCATGGGGCTCGCGACCGGCTGACGCAGCTCCGCTTCGTCGCCGCGTCGCTGCTGAGCTACGCGGTCAACATCTTCTGGACCTGGGCCTGTACCGAGGCGCTCGGCTGGCCCAGCTGGACGCCGGTCTTGCCGATCGCCACGCTGACGCCGATCCTGCTCTTCGCCGTCAACCGCTGGTGGGTGTTCCGCTGATGCTTGCCTCGATAACCCCGATCGCGCCACAACCGTCCGCAATGACCGCGTCGGATCGTCCGCTGATCTCGCTGATCGTCCCCGTGAAGGACGAGGAGGAGGCGATCGCCGCCTTCGTGGCGCGGGTCACGGGCGTGCTCGACGGCTTGCGCGATGTCGACGGCACGCCCGTCGGCTGGGAAATCCTGTTCGTGGACGACGGCAGCAGCGACGCGACGCTCGCCGCGATCCACGCCGCGCATGCGCGCGATCCACGCATCGTCGGCATCTCGCTGTCGCGCAATTTCGGCAAGGAGGCGGCGCTGTCCGCCGGGCTCGACAACGTCCGCGGGCGCACCGTCATCCCGATCGACGTCGACATGCAGGATCCGCCCGAGGTGATCGGCGCGATGCTCGACCAATGGCGTCAGGGGTTCGAGGTCGTCTACGGCGTGCGCCGCAACCGCAGCACCGATTCGCTGCCCAAGCGGCTGACCGCCGACCTCTATTACCGCGCGCACAATTATCTTTCGGAGGACAAGATCCCCGAACATGCCGGCGACTTCCGCCTGCTCGACCGGCGCGTGGTCGAGGTGATCCGCGCGATGCCCGAACGCAACCGCTTCATGAAGGGGCTGTTCGCGTGGGGCGGCTTCCGTCAGACGGCGGTCGAATATGACCGCGCCGAACGCACGATCGGCGGGACCAAGTTCAACTATCTGAAGCTGTGGAAGCTCGCGATCGACGGGCTCACCTCGGCCTCGACGGCACCCTTGCGCATCTGGTCCTATATCGGCTTCGGGATCGCGGCGATCGCGCTGATCTACGCCTTCCTGCTGATCGCGCGGACGATCCTCTACGGGGTCGACGTGGCGGGCTATGCGTCGATGATGGTCGCGGTGCTGTTCCTCGGCGGGGTGCAATTGCTCTCGCTCGGCATCCTCGGCGAATATGTCGGCCGCATCCTGATCGAGGCGAAGGGCCGGCCGATCTACGTCATCCGCGAGCGGATCGGCGATCCGGGCGAGCGCGACTGATGGAGCGCCACGTCTATGATCGCATGGCCGAGATCGATCGCGACCATTGGTGGTTCGTCGGCCGCCGCCGCATCCTGACCGCGTTGATCGCCAAATTCCGGCCGAAGCCGACGCCGCTGCGCATCCTCGAAATCGGCTGCGGCACCGGATCGAACATCGCGATGCTCCAGCAATTCGGCGAGGTCGACGCGGTCGAGCCCGACGATCATGCCCGCGCCTTCGCCGCGCAGCGCACCGGCCTTGCGATCAAGGGCGGCTACCTGCCCGACGTGCCGCTGGAGGACGGACATTACGACCTGATCGTGCTGCTCGACGTGCTGGAACATATCCCCGACGACAAAGCGGCGCTGGCCGCGCTGCGGCCGAAGCTCGCGCCGGGCGGGCGGCTGCTGCTCGCGGTGCCGGCCATGCCGTCGCTGTGGAGCGGGCACGACGTCGCGCACCATCACCAGCGCCGCTACACCCGCGCCACGCTCGATGCGGTCACGGCGGCGGCGGGCTATCGCGTGATCCACCGCACCGCGTTCAACACATTGCTCCTGCCCGCGATCGTCGGGGTGCGCCTGCTCAACAAGCTGCTGCGGCGCGAGGGCGGGGACGAGGATGCGGTGCCGCCCGCGCCGCTCAACCGGCTGTTGGCGCGACTGTTCGGGGCGGAGGCTCACGCGGCGGTGCGCGGGCTCCTGCCGGTCGGGGTCTCGCTCGGCTTCGTCGCCGAGCCGGCGGGCTCGCGCACCACGCGGTAGAGGATGCCGCGCTCGCCGCCGGTCCAGACCGGCTCGAGCCCCGGAAAGCTGTTCCAGCGGCGCTTCGGCCAGTCGATGATCCACGCATAGTCGAAGGCGTGGCGCGGAAGCTGGTTCAGCCCGTCGGGGTAGCGCTTGGCGCGCGCCTGGCGGCAATAAGGCGGGCGCAGGATCTCGGTCGGATCCTCGGCATAGCCCTTGGCGGGCGCATATTTGATCCGCACGAGCTGCGCGCCCGGATCGGTCCACTGGCCGTTGGCGAACGCCCCGCGCCGCACGATCGCCATCGCGCCGAGATGGTCCATCCGGCTCGTCACCCAATAAGCGGTGCAGCGCAGCGACACCTGCACGAAGACGCGGCTGCCCGGTTCGACATGGTCGAGTGCTTCGAGCTGGCGTTCGTTGGCGACGCTCTGGCGATGGAAATTGTCGCCGATCAGCCAGATCCGCCCGGCGAAGAACAGGGTGGCCGCCGCCGCGAGGATCGCCGCCTCGCGCCGTGATGCGCTCTTGGGCGCCAGCGCGACCACCGCCACCAGGAACAGGTAGGGCGCGAGCCGCATGTCGGCATAAGCCGATCCGAACAACAGCCGGGGCAGCAGGACGTAAGCGAGGATCAGCAGGATGGTCGCGATCCCGACCGTCCGGTTCATCCGCAGCCACACCCCCGCCGCGCCGAACACGGTGAGCGCGAACAGCAGGCACACGCTGGCGATGTCGACATCCATCCACGTGTTGCGCAGCGCCGACAGCAGATAGACCCACTTGGCATGCCACGCGAAGAAATCGGCATTGGCCCCGCGCACGTCGCCCGTCCGCCACAGCACCATCAGCAGGATCGGCGGCGCGAGCGCAAGGCAGCGCAGCCCCCCGTTCCACACGCTGCGCAACAGCCCGTCGCCCCCGTCGCGCGCGCGCACCGCCTCCGCCGCGAAGGCGAACAGGCACAACACGGCCCAGCCGAAGATATGCGCGGTGGTGAGGATCAGACCGATCGCCACGAAGAGCGCCGCGCGCAGCCGGAAGCGCCCCTGCCGCCCCAGCCGCAGCCACAGCGCGAAGGCGTTGAGCGCCAGCGCCATCGACAGCAGGTAGTTCACGAACCCCCACAGGAAGGGGAAGCTGTAGGTCAGCGGCAGCGCGAACAAGGCGGTCGGCGGCACGCGCCCGTGCGCCTCGTGCGCGATCCACAGGATGCCGGTTGCGGTCAGCGCGACGATCCCGATCACGATCAGCTTCACGGCACCTTCCAGCCCGAACAGAGGTTCGAGCGGGATGACGAGCAAGTCGACGCCCAGATTGGCGATGAACCCCCAGTGGAAGCTGAAATAATCGCGCCGCAGCGGATCGTCGGGCCCCGCGAGCATGATGCGATAGCGGCCCATATGTTCGGGCAGGTCGATCAGCGGCGGCACCGTGGTCAGCGCCACCGGCACGATCGACAGCAGCACGAGCAGCGCCAGGAACCAGGGTCTGTTCCACCATCCTGCGGGCGGTTCGGTGGCGGGCAGGGCGCGGAACATTCGGCGCCCCTTTACGGCCACCGCCGCAGGCGCGACAAGGGGGCGCGGTTGCGCCGCCGGCGGGGGGCGGGTTCATCCGCCCGCGTGCCAGCCGGATGTGCCCTCGTCGGCATATGGCGTTCTTTCCGGGTCTCGCTATAGTCGCTTCGGCCAGGGGGCTTGGGACTACATGAGAGGTTTTTTTGCCGCGCTCGTCGTCACGAGTGCGCTTACGGGGGCCGCTTATGCTGCGGACCAGCCGGTGATCGGCCCGGCGCCGGCGTGGGTGAGGCCCGCTGCCCCGCTTCCGCCCTCGAATAGTGTCGGTGACGCGCCGGTACGCATCCTGCTGTCCGATCAGCAGGTGGCGCTGGAGGCCGGGCGTCAGACCGTCTATTCCGAAACTGCGGTCAAGATTCAGACCCCTCAGGGCCTGGCGGCCGGCAACATCTCGCTGCCCTGGCGGCCCGAGGTCGATGTCCTAACGGTGCACAAGGTCCTGATCCGGCGCGGCGACGACGTGATCGACGTCCTCAAATCGGGCCAGACCTTCACGGTCGTGCGGCGTGAGCAGAATCTCGAAAGCGCGATGCTCGACGGCGTCCTCACAGCCAATATGCAACCCGAGGGCCTGCAGGTCGGCGACACGCTCGAATTCGCCATGTCGATGGCGTCGAGCGACCCGACGCTCAACGGCCATGTTGAGCTGTTCACCGCCGGCTGGAACGGACTTCCGATCGCCCGGGCGCACCTCCGCATACAGTGGCCGAACAGTCTGCCACTGCGCTTCCGCCAGATGGGCCTCCTGCCGCCGTTGAAACCGGTGAAGGCGGGCGGCATGTCCTCCGTCGAACTCGCGCTCGATAATGTCGAACCGATCGTCCCGCCGAAGGGCGCGCCGCTCCGTTACGCGATTGGCCGGCTGGTCGAGGTTACGGGTTTCGCATCGTGGTCCGATCTCGGCGCGCTGATGGCGCCACTCTACGACAAGGCGGCCGTCATTCCGGCGCAGGGCCCGCTGCGGTCCGAACTGGATCGCATCCGGGCGCTGTCCCCTGATCCGAAAATCCGGGTGGAGGCGGCGCTCGCGCTCGTTCAGGACAGGGTGCGCTATGTCGCGCTCGCGATGGGGGCGGGCGGCTATGTCCCCGCCAACGCGGAAACGACATGGGCGCGCCGCTTCGGCGACTGCAAGGGCAAGACCGCCCTGCTCCTTGCGCTGCTGCGCGAATTGGAAATCGACGCGGAGCCAGTCGCGGTCAACACGATCACCGGCGACGGCACGGATGTACGCCTGCCGATGGTGGGGCTGTTCAATCATGTGCTGGTGCGGGCGTCGGTCGGTGGACGCAGCTACTGGCTCGACGGGACCAGAACCGGTGACACCAGCCTCGACCGGCTGATCACGCCGAATGTCGGGTGGGGCCTCCCGCTCGTCGCAAACGGCGCAGCGCTCGTTCGAATGGTGCCCGAACCGCTGGACCGGCCGGCGCAGGATGTCTCGATCCGAATCGACGCGAGCGGCGGCATCAGCGCTCCCGCGCCCGTCAGGATCGAGACGATCCTGCGCGGAGACGATGCCATCGGAACCAACATGGCGCTGGCGAACGTCGTCGGGGAGGCTCGCGACCGCGCGCTTCGCGACTATTGGAAGGGGCAGTACGATTTCATCGAGGTGAAGACGGCGAGCGCCAGTTTCGATCCGAAGACGGGCGAGGAACGGCTGACGATGGACGGGATTGCCAGGATGGACTGGTCGGGCGACTCGTACACGACCGACGGCACGAGCATCGGCTATCGCGCAGATTTCAGCCGTGATCCGGGGCCCGACCGCGACGCCCCGTTCGCCACCCCCTACCCCCTCTACAATCGCACGACCGAGACCATCCTGCTTCCTAAGGGACGCTGCGATTTCAGGCTCGGGCCCGGGATCGAGGTCGACCAGACCATAGCGGGGATCGCGTATCGCCGCCACGCCGCGATCAAGGATGGCGTCTTCACGATCGAAAAGACCGAACGCAGCGTCGCGCCCGAATTCCCTGCCAGCGACGCGGCCGAAGCGCAAACCGCGCTGCGCGCGTTGGCCGATCGCCCGGCACGGTTGCGGAAACCCGTCAATTACGAGGCGTCGGAGAAGGAGATCGCTGCCGCCCGCGCCACCACACCGACGACCGCGACCGAATATGGCCGCCGCGCGGCGCTATTTATTGGTCAGGGGATGCGGAAGGAGGCTCTGGCCGATTACAGCAAGGCGATCGAACTCGATCCGACCGACGTCTGGGCATGGTCGAACCGTAGTATCACCCGGATCGACGATGGCGATCTGACCGGCGCGCGCGCCGATCTGGCAAAGGCCGAAACGCTCGATCCGGCCTATGTGCAGGTCTTCATCGCGCAGGGCATGCTGGCGGATGTCGAGCATCGCCCGAAGGCCGCGATCGATGCCTACACCAAGGCTATCGAACTCGAACCTGACAACAACTATGCGCTCAGGCGGCGAGCAGAAGCCCACGCTGCACTGGGAGATCGCCAGCATGAGGCTGCGGACAGGCTTGCCCTGGCGAATGTTATGGTAACTGCGGATCCCCAAAGCTCTTGGGCTTACGCCAACCGGGGCAATGTCATGCTGTACTTCGGGCGGTATGACGATGCGATCAAGGATTTCGACAAGGCCCTCGCGCTTGATCCCAAGAACTCCGCCGCGTTGGCCGATCGAGCAATGACTTGGGTTTGGAAGGGAGACTTGGACGCCGCGTCAAAAGATTTGGACGCCGCTTTTGGGTCAGACCCGAAGAGCGCATCCGCTTTTCGCACACGCGGCCTAGTGGCGCAGCGAAAGGGTGCGTGGGACGAGGCTATCGCAGCCTACACATCTTCCTTGGATATCGATCCCAATAGCGATTTTGCGCTCGCCCACCGTGCGGATGCGTTTCGCGCGATGGGTGATGACGATGCCGCGCTTAGCGACGCCGCGGCGGCCATCAAACTGAATCCTCGAAGGATGGAGCTTTATCTGCTCCGTGCCAACATTCTGCGAGGCCGAGGTAAGAATGAGGCGTCTCTTGCCGAGGCGACTGCAGTGACCGCCGCCAATCCCCACCAGAATTACGCCTATGTCGTGGCCGGCAACCTCTACAGCGCTTTCGGCCGGAAAGCCGAAGCGATGCAGGCCTATGACCGGGCGATCGCGCTTAAGCCAGAGGCGTATATCTACCTCAACCGCGGCTCGAACCGGCCAAGGTTGGATCTGGAGGGGCGCCGCGCGGACCTCGACGCCGCGCTGAAGCTGGACCCGGATTTTGTCGAGGCGATCACGGAAAAAGCCGCGTTGCAGGCGGAAACCGGCGACATGGCCGGTGCTGTCGCGAGCTATTCCGCCGCTCTGGGAAAGTCTCCGGACGCAATCGGCCTGCTGGTCGGACGAGGGATCGCCTATGCGCGCATGGGCGACATGGCACGGGCCGATGCCGACTTTCGACTAGCGAGCGGCAAAGCGTCGGAGGCGGTGGCCTTCAACAATATGTGCTGGGACAAGGCGACCGCCGGCGTCGCGCTTGAATCGGCGCTTGCGGATTGCGAGACCGCGCTCGCGAAGGCGCCTGATGCGGCCGACTTTCTCGACAGTCGCGGTCTGGTGTTGCTCCGGCTGGGACGGCTGGATGACGCCATCGCCGACTATGATCGCGCGCTCATGAAGTACCCCAACATGCCAACCTCGCTGCTCGGCCGCGCAGTCGCCTGGGCGCGTAAGGGCGATCATGCGAAGTCCGCGAGCGACGCCGCCTCCGCGCTGAGGATCGACCCGGAGATCCGATCGAAATTCGAACGATATGGCCTGACGCTGTGATCGATCTGATGCGATCGGCACGGTAATACGCCGCCGGCAGTCCTGACTTGATCCTGGCTCACGGCAATCCTGCGCGGTGATGCGCGACCGCCGCCTGTTCTGGCTCGTCGCCGCCCTGTTGTTCGCGGGCGGGTTCGCGCTCCGTGTCTGGGGCATCGCGGCCGAACCATTGTGGCTGGACGAGGCGTATAGCGCCTACGCCGCGAGCAGAGGCTTCGCCTTTCTGTGGCAGGTGGTGCCCCGCTACGAAACGCACCCGCCTTTCTATTACGCGCTGCTGCGGCTCTGGACGCTGGCGTTCGGCGACGGGCTGATCGCGCTCCGGTCGCTGGGGTTGGCGTGCGGGATCGCGACCTTGGCCGTGACCGCATG
The DNA here is from genome assembly GCF_048594985.1 of Sphingomonas sp. Classification (GTDB taxonomy): domain Bacteria; phylum Pseudomonadota; class Alphaproteobacteria; order Sphingomonadales; family Sphingomonadaceae; genus Sphingomonas_I. Next base: position 9,219 of record NZ_JBMDXG010000211.1, read on the forward strand.
GGCCGCGGGCGAGCTCGGCCAGCTGTGCGGGTGGGATGCCGACCGCCGCCGCCGGCTGGCGCTCGCCGCGTTCGGGCTCGCCTGCCTCTCGCCTTCGCTCGTCGAAATGGCGCGGCAGGTGCGGCCCTATCCGGTGATGATCCTGGCCTATGCGGCGGCGATCGCCTGTTTGCTGCGCGTGGCGCGCGGGGCGCGGGCGGGGCGGCCGCTCGGCGGCCGCTGGTTCGCGGCTTATTGCCTGCCGCTGGCGGCCTTGTTGTGGCTGCACAATCTCGGACCGTTCTACGCCGCCGCGCTCGTGCTGGCGCTCGGTTGCGTGCTGTGGGGGACGCGGCTGACCGCGCGCGACACCCTTTGGCTCGTCGCGGGACATGCTCTGGTCGCGCTGGCATGGTCGCCCGCGCTCGCGATCCTCGCCGGTCAGGCGCCCACCTGGATCGGATCGACCTGGCTGCGCTTCTCGGCCGACCGGCTGTTCCTCGCGCGGCTGGCCAGCCTGTACGCGCTGCCCGGCTGGCCCATATTTGTCGCAATCGCACTCGCGGGGATCGGGATCGCGCGGCTGTGGCGTGCGCCGGGCGGACGCGGCGCGGGCGCGATGCTGCTGCTGCTCGCGCTGCTGCCCGTGCTGCTGGCGGTCGCGACATCCTTGCTGGTCGCGCCGGTCTTCCTCACGCGCACGCTTCGCCCGGTCGCGGTGCCCGCCATCCTGCTGATCGCGGCGGGCGTGGCGGGCGGAGACCGCCGGCGGTGGTGGACGGCCGCGATGGCGGTCCTGCTAGGGGCCGCGCTGGCATGGGCGGGGGTCGAGGCGCGGCGCGGGCCGCCGATGCAGGACTGGGTCCGCACCGTCGCCTGGCTGCGCCGCCATGCCGCGCCAACCGACATCATCCTGGCCTATCCGAACGAGGGTGCGCTGCCGCTCGCCTTCGCGCTGCGCGACGCGCGCCTCGCCTTGTCCGTCAGGCCGGTCCCCGCCCCGGTGCCGAGCCTCGATGTGGTGCAGGGCGACTATCCCAACGGCACGCGCGGCGTCCCCCGTCTCGCGCCCGTCCGGCTGCGCGCGATCGCCGCCGATCCGGCGCTGGCGCGCGTACGGACTTTGTGGCTGCTGCGGCTGGCCGGCTGGACCTACGATCCCGGCGACGTCTTCCTCACCGCGCTGCGCCGGGGGCGCGTCGTCGTGCGGACGTGGCGCTCGGGCCCGATCGAGATCGTCGGGCTTAGATCGCGGCCAGCGCCTGTTCGAAATCGGCGATGAGGTCGTCGGCATTCTCGACCCCGATCGAGATGCGGACGAGGTTGTCGCCGATCCCCAGCGCCTGCTTGCGCGCCGGCGGCACCGACAGGTGCGTCATCGCCGCCGGATGGCTGGCGAGCGTCTCGGTCCCGCCCAGGCTCACCGCCAGTTTCGCGATCTTCAGCGCGTCGAGGAAGCGGAACGACTCCGCCTCGCCGCCCTTCAGATAGAGCGAGAAGGTCGATCCCGCGCCGCTGCAATGGCGACGATAAATGTCGCCCTGCCGCGACCCCTCTTCTAGGAACCCCAGATAGCCGACGCGTTCGACCTTCGGATGGTCGCGGAGGTACGCGCAGACCTTGGCCGCATTCTCGCCCGCGCGGCTCATCCGCAGTTCCAGCGTTTCAAGGCTGCGCAACAGCATCCACGCCGAATGCGGATCGAGGATCGTGCCGATCGTGTTGCGCATCGCGCGCACCGGATCGATCGCCGCCTTCGATCCGACCGCGCCGCCCGCGACCAGATCGCTATGCCCGCCGGCATATTTGGTGAGGCTGTAGAGCACGATGTCCGCGCCGTGCCGCAGCGGCTGTTGCCACAACGGCCCGAGGAAGGTGTTGTCGATCACGATCAGCGGGCGTTCGCCTTCGCCGAAGCGCGCGTCGCGCGCGGCGGCGACCGCCTCGACATCGACCAGCGCATTGGTCGGGTTGGCCGGGCTTTCCAGATAGATCAAAGGTACGCGCCCGCTGCCCGCCGCCTTGGCCAGCACGGCGTCGATCTCCTCGCGCGTGGCGCCGGCCGGAAAGTCGAGCCAGTGGATCCCGAACCGGCCGAGGATCTTGCCGATCAATGTCTCGGTCGCGGCATAAAGCGGCGCGGAATGCACGATCGTGTCGCCCGGCCTGACCAGCGCGAGCAAAACCGTTGCGATCGCCGCCATGCCGGAGGAGAAGGTCAGCGCTTCCTCCGCCCCCTCCCAGATGCCGAGCCGATCCTCGAGGATTTCCTGATTCGGGCCGTTGAAGCGTGAATAGACGAGGCCCTCGGCCCCGCCCGGGCGCGCGCCGGTCACGCCTTCGAAATGGCGCTTGCCGGCGGCCGCGCTCTCGAACACGAAGGTCGAGGTGAGGAAGATCGGCGGCTTGAGCGCGCCTTCGGACAAAGCGGGATCGAAGCCGTGGCCCATCATCAACGTCGCGGGGCTCAACCGCCGGCCGCCGACTTCCAGCGGCTGCTGCTTGGGCCGCCGGCGGGCGCCGGCGCCGGTCAGATCGGCTTCGGTTTCCGCGCCCGGCGTGCCGTCGGGCTGATCGGGATCGGCCATGCGATCAACGGAAGAAGAAGAGATACAGCAGGATCACGACGCCCAGCGGCACGCCCAGGAACCACAGGATGATCGCCTTGCCCATCGTCATTCTCCCGTCGCGCGCCGAAGCGGCGCATCGGGGGCGTAACGGGCGGGCTTTAGGCCTGTTCCCCCTCGGGCGCGCTGTCGCGGAAATAGGGCTCGACCGTGCCGGACAGCTTCATCGTCAGCGGATTGCCCTTGCGATCGCGCGTCTTGGCCATCGCCACGCGGATCCAGCCTTCGCTGACCGAATATTCCTCGACGTTGAACCGCTCGGTCCCGTTGAAGATGATCCCGATCCCGCGCGCGAGCGCCTCTTCCTGGTAATGCGGGCTGCGCGGATCGACCGAGAGGCGGTCGGGGGGCGTGGGGGTCGTATCGCTCATCCGCGCGCCTGTAGCGCCGCTTGTCTGGCCACGCCAGCGCTGGCGCGCGCATCGCCGGGTGTGCCGTAACCAATCGCGGCGTTGCCGCGAAGGATGGGTCAAGGAAGGGGACTCATAATGTCTGTACGCCATATTCCGACGGAGGCAGTGGTCGTCGCTGCGCTGCGCTGGACCATCGTCCTGATCTTTGCGCTTTTCGGCACCGCCAAGTTCGCCGTTTACGAAGCCGCCGGCGTGGCGAAGATCGCGGGCGGCCATCCCTTGTTCGCGTGGATGTACCCGTTGTGGGGCGAACGCGGCGCGAGCAACGTGATCGGGACCATCGAATTGCTGACCGGCGCGGCCATCGCCATCGGCGCCTTTTCCGCCCGGGCGGGCGCCGCGGGCGGCGCGATGGGGGTGGGGATCTTCTGCGTGACGCTCAGCTTCGGCTTTGGCGCGCCGGCCTTCTGGCAGGCAGGCTATGGAGCGCCGTTTCTCGGCTCCACCGGGCAATTCCTGGTGAAGGACAGCGTGCTGCTGGCGGCATGCCTTGCCATCGCGGCGGACGGACTGCGCCGGATGCGCCCCGCGGCCTAGCGGCTGGTCCGGCGTCCGCCGCTCACCCGCACGCCGACTCGTCGAAGCGCGCGGGCCGGGCGATCACGCCGTCCGCCAGCGCGCCGTCGCCGCATGTCCCGGCACGCCCGCGTCGTGCGAAGGCCGCCACTGGATCGGACCAGCCACACCGGTGGCCGTGGCCCGTCGCGCGTTATCGTCGCGCTACCCCGATCATGGCGGTGGACGCGACAGGCAGCCGGGGCCGGCCATCCGCCCGCCGGCCTATTTCGGCGATGATCGTCCGCCGTTGCGCATCGGTCAGGCCGGTCCAGTCCGGGGACGCGCCGAACAGCCCGTCGGCATCGTCGAGCAGCGACATTTCGAGGTCGAAATCGCGCGTCACGCGCTCGATTTGCGGGTCGTGATAGCCGGCGTCGCGCAACGCGCCGGCTAGCCCGCGCTCGGTGCCGAGGAGCGTCATCGAGTCCGGCATGGGTGCGAGTTCGCGTTCCGGAAACAGCGCCTGGATCAAGTTGCCGAGCAGCAGGAAGGGTCCGGCGCCACGACCCTCCCACGCTGCCACGACGCCATATCCGCCGGGGCGCGTGACCCGCGCCATTTCGGCCAGCCCCGCCCGCCAGTCGGGAAACAGGAATACGCCAAACATCGAGAAGACCGCATCGAAGCTGGCGTCGGGCAGGTCGAGCGCCTGCCCATCCATCACGCGCGCCTGGACGTTGGGGACGCGCTTTTCCGTGATGAGGGCGACCATGCCGGGGGAAAAGTCCGTCGCGAGCACGTCTGCCCCCGTGCGTGCTGCAGCCAGCGCAAGCGCCCCGGTGCCCGCAGCGACGTCGAGCACGCGCCATGCGGGCGTTAACGGCACGTGGCTCAAAGCGGCCTCGGCATAACGCGCGGTATAGGGGTGCGCATTCCTTTCATACCGCGCGGCTGCGCTGGTCCAATGGTCTGGATTGTCGAACTCGGACATCAAAACCTCACGATCATGTAACTCGTGAAGTAGCGTGATTTCGATCTCTTGCCAAGCCGGGGCCATCGGCGAAGGGAGCATCATGCGAAACGACGGCCGCCTTTCCCGCATGCTGCACATATTGATCCACATGGCCCGGCATAATGGCCCGATGACGTCGGACACGCTTGCCGGGATGCTGCGCACGAACCCGGTCCTGATCCGCCGGACGATGTCGGGCCTGCGCGACGCCGGTTACGTCAGATCGGAAAAAGGCCATGGCGGGGGATGGGCCATCGCGGCTGATCTGAACGCGGTCACTTTGCTGGATGTCCATCGCGCGGTCGGCGGCTCCCGCTTTTTCGCGGTCGGGATCGAGCGCCCCGAACCCGGCTGCCAGATTGCGGACATCGTCAACGAAGCGGTGGGTGATGCCCTGAATGAGGCGGAGCAGCTCCTGATCAGGCGCCTGGGATCGATTACCCTCGCCACGCTTGTCCAGACTTTCGACGCGCGATGCGGGGGCGGCGTGGATCAGGCGGCAGGGATGTCCTGATCCGCTGCGCGACGTGGGGGCGCGTTTCCGTCACCCCTGTCGATCACCCTATCCGGAACGCGCGCCCGCGCGCCTGGCATCGATGCGGTGACACGAACGCGCTGGCGGGGCGCCTATCGGCGCGTGCTTATCCCCACGCCGCCTCGTTGAAGCGCACCGGCCGGCCGATCGCGCCGTCCGCCAGCCCCCCGTCGCGCATCACGACATTGCCGCGAACGATCGTGCCGACCGGGCGGCCGGTGATCTCCATGCCCGTGAAGGGCGACCAGCCGCAGCGCGAGGCGAGCCAGCTTTCCTCGATCGTCCACTTCGCCTTCATGTCGACCAGGGTGAAGTCGGCGTCATAGCCCGCCGCGATCCGGCCCTTGGCGGTCATCCCGAACACGCGCTGCGGCCCGGCGGAGGTCAGCTCGACCAGCCGCTGGAGGCTCAGCCGTCCGTGCGCGACATGGTCGAGCATCAGCGGCAGCAGGGTCTGCACGCCGGGCATACCGCTGGGGGAGGCGGGATAGGTCTGCGCCTTCTCCTCCTTGGTGTGCGGCGCGTGGTCGGAGCCGAGCACGTCGGGCACGCCCTGGTTGAGCCAGTGCCACAGCCCGTCGCGATGCGCGGCCGAGCGGATCGGCGGGTTCATCTGCGCATAGGTGCCGAGGCGCGGATAGGCGTCCTCCGCCGCCAGCGTCAGGTGCTGGGGCGTCACCTCGCAGGTCGCGATGTCCTTGTTCTGGCCGATCAGCTCCAGCTCGGCCGGGGTGGTGATGTGGAGGATGTGGATCGGCCGCCGCGCCGCGCGCGCGAGGCCCAGGATGCGCCGCGTCGCGATCATCGCGCTTTCGTCGTCGCGCCAGACGGGGTGCGAGGCGGGATCGCCCGTCACCCGCTCGCCCATGCGCGCGTTCATCCGCGCCTCGTCCTCGGCGTGGATCGCCACCCGCCGCCGGCCGGAGGCGAGCACGCGCGCGAGGTTGGCATCCTCCGCCACCAGCAGGTCGCCGGTCGACGACCCCATGAAGATCTTGACCCCCGCCGCCCCCGGCAGCCGCTCCAGCTCGGCCAGCGCCTCGGCATTGGCGTTGGTCGCGCCGACGTAGAAGGCATGGTCGCACCACATCCGGTCACGCGCGCGCGATACCTTGTCGGCCAGCGCCTCGGCCGAATCGGTGTTGGGCTTGGTATTCGGCATCTCGAACACCGTGGTGATTCCGCCCAGCACGGCGGCGCGGCTGCCGCTTTCCAGATCCTCTTTCGCCTCCAGCCCCGGCTCGCGGAAATGGACCTGGCTGTCGACCACGCCCGGCAGCACGGTCAGGCCCGCGCAGTCGATCGTCTCGCCCGCGTCGCCGGTCGCGCCGATCGCGACGATCCTGCCGTCGCGCACGCCGACATGCGTCTCGGCCGGGCCGCCCGGCGTCCAGACGATGCCGTTCTTCAGGAGGAGGTCATAGGTCGCCAAGGAAATCTCCGTTCGTCGCGAAGTCGGAGGACGCGGCCGCCGGACGTGTCTCGACTTCGCTCGGCACGAACGGATGGGGATGGCTGCGGTGCCCTCCCTATCGAAAGCCCGCCGCCTTCACCACCCCGGCATCCCCGCGTCCGGCGGGCCTGGCCAACGCCTTGACGTGCGCGCCCGACGATCGCCAGAAACGGGCATGACGATCCGCGACGCGATGGCCTTCACCCGCGACCCGCTCGGCGCGCGTCTCTATCTGCTGCTGCTGAAGCTCGTCCTGCTGGTCATGCTGATGCGCGAATATGACGGCTATTACGGCATCCCGGTGGTCGCGGTGCTGCTGCTCGGTCAGACCGCCCGGCTGATCGAAATGGCGGTGCGCGATCCCGCTGCGCCTTCGCGGGTAAGCCTGCTTCGGGGTGCGGTCAGCTTCGCGGCGAGCCTGGCCGCCGACGCCGCGCTGGTGCTGGGCGCCGCCGCGATCGCCTTCCGATTGTAGGCGGGCCGCCCTCTCCCTACCTAGCCGCCATGCCCGCCACCATGCTCGCCGACCGTGCCCTGCTCCGCCTGTCGGGCGAGGATGTTCGCGGCTTCCTCCAGGGTCTCGTCACCAATGACGTGAGCGGCGCGCTGCCCGTCTGGGCGGGGCTGCTCACCGCGCAGGGCAAGGCGCTGTTCGACTTCCTTGTCTGGACCAACCGCGACGACGTGCTGATCGATTGCGAGGATGCGCAGGCCGACGCGCTCGCCCGCCGTCTGACGCTCTACCGCCTGCGCCGGAAGATCGAGATCGCGCGCGATCCCGCGCTCGCGGTCCACTGGGCGGCGGAGGGTGGG
>NZ_JBMDXG010000212.1:0-8632 GCF_048594985.1 Sphingomonas sp.
TGACTGGATCGCCGAGGCATCCGACGCGCATGCGGTGGTGGTGACGGCGGACATCCTGCTTGCCGACCGCTGCCTCAAGAAGGGCGCGACGGTTTTGGCCCCAACGGGCAAGCCGTTCACTACCGGATCGATCGGCGGCGCGATAGCCACGCGCGCGATCATGGCCGATCTGCGGGCCGGCGGCGATCAGATCGGTGGACCCGCGCCCTTCGCCAAGACCGACCGCTCGCGCTTCCTTCAGGCGCTCGATACGGCGCTCGATCGGCTCGGCCGCCAGCGCGGCTGACAGACCGCACGCTCCGTGATAGGCGCGCGGCCATGCTCAACCTGAACGGCATCACCGTCCGCCTTGGCGGGCGTACCATCCTCGACGGCGCCAGCGCGGCGCTGCCGCCACGTTCGCGCGTCGGCCTGATCGGTCGCAACGGCGCGGGCACGTCGACGCTGATGAAGGTGATGATCGGCCAGCTCGATCCCGACGGCGGATCGCTGGACATGCCGCGCGGCACCAAGATCGGCTATATCGCGCAGGAAGCGCCCAGCGGCGACGCCACGCCGATCGACACCGTGCTTGCCGCCGACGCGGAGCGCGCGGCGCTGCTGGCGGAAAGCGAGACGGCCACTGATCCCGATCGGATCGGCGACATCCACGAACGGCTGATGGCGATCGACGCCTATGCCGCCCCGGCGCGTGCCGCGCGCATCCTGGTCGGGCTGGGGTTCGACGACGAGATGCAGGCACGGCCGCTCGACAGTTTCTCGGGCGGATGGAAGATGCGCGTCGCGCTCGCGGCGCTGCTCTTCTCGCAGCCGGACCTGCTGCTGCTTGACGAACCGTCCAACCACCTCGATCTCGAAGCGACCTTGTGGCTGGAGGATTTCCTCAAATCCTATCCTGCGATGATGGTTGTCATCAGCCACGAACGCGACCTGCTCAACAATGTGGTCGACCACATTCTCCACCTCGAACAGGGCAAGGTCACGCTCTACGCTGGCGGCTACGACTCGTTCGAGCGACAGCGCGCCGAACGCGCGGCGCAGCTTGCGGCTGCGCGTGCGAATCAGGAGGCGCAGCGCGCCAAGCTGCAGGACTATATCGCTCGCAACAGCGCGCGCGCCTCGACCGCCAAGCAGGCGCAGTCGCGCGCCAAGATGCTGGCCAAGCTGCAGCCGATCGCCGCGCTGGCCGAGGATCCGACGCTGTCGTTCGACTTCCCTGATCCGGACGAACTGCGGCCGCCGCTGATCACGCTCGACCTCGCCAGCGTCGGTTATACCGAGGACAAGCCGATCCTTCAGCGGCTGAACCTGCGGATCGACCCCGACGACCGGCTGGCGCTGCTGGGCCGCAACGGCAATGGCAAGACCACGCTCGCCCGCCTGCTCGCCGCGCAGCTCGCGCCGATGGAAGGCGCGATGACCGCGAGCGGCAAGATGAAGGTCGGCTACTTCACTCAATATCAGGTGGAGGAGCTGGACGGCGCGGATACGCCGCTTCAGCACATGACGCGCGTGATGTCGGGCAAGACCCCGGCGGCGGTGCGCGCGCAGCTCGGCCGCTTCGGCTTTTCGGGCGACAAGGCCACGACCGAGGTGCGCAAGCTGTCGGGCGGCGAGCGCGCGCGGCTGGCGCTCGCGCTCATCACGCGGGATGCGCCGCACCTGCTGATCCTCGACGAGCCGACCAACCACCTCGACGTCGATGCGCGCGAGGCGCTGGTGCGCGCGCTCAACGACTATGCGGGCGCGGTGGTGGTGGTGAGCCACGACCGCCACATGCTGGAGCTGACCGCCGACCGGCTGGTGCTGGTCGATGCCGGCACCGCCAGCGAATTCGACGGCAGCCTCGCCGATTATACGTCCTTCGTCCTGACCAAGGATGCCGGCGGCGGCAAGGCCAAGGCGGCGCGCAAGGGGGATCGCCGTGCCGCCGCCGAAGCGCGCGAGAAGGGGCAGGCGCTCCGTCGCGACATCAAGACTGCCGAGGCCGAAATCGCGCGGCTGGAAAAGGAGCGCTCGGCGCTCGACCGCGCGATGTTCGATCCCGCCGGGGCGGAGCCCGCTCTGGTCAAGCTGCCGATGACCGAGCTGATGAAGCGCCGTGCCGCGACCGCCGCCGCGCTGGAAGAAGTCGAGACGCGCTGGATGGGCTATAACGAGGCGCTGGAGACGACCCCGGCCTAACCGGTCTCGGGGCGCGCCTCGTCTTTGATGGGGTCCGCGACCGACCGGCTGCCATTCAGCCGGCCGGGAGTAGTCCGGCTAGCGCTTTTTCGCCTGCTGATCGAGTTGCTGTCCGGTGGCGACCAGAGTGCGCTGGCTCGCCTGGACGATCTTTGCGCAACCATCCATCGTCTGCCCGATCGTCTTGTTGTTGAGCGTGCGGGCCTGTGCCTGCAGCTGCGTCTTGAGCTGCGAAGGCTGCAGTCGCCCGTCGATCCGCCCCATGAAGAAGAAGGAGGAGGCGAGCGCGAGCTGCTTCTTCTTTGCGTCCTTCTCCGCCTGCGCGAACACGTTGCTCACCATCAGGCAGCGGACGTCGCGGTCGATCGTCTGCGCCGGCAGCGCGGCCGCCCCGGCCGCCGTGACGAGCGCCGCAGCGATGATCCTGCTTCTCATTGATCTCGATCTCCACACGCCGCCGCAAGCAGCAGGACAGCGCCGCTCTCTTACCAGAGCACACCATATTTGCCATATCGCGGCGCGGGCACCTTCCCGATCAACGGAGCGCGATAGACATGCTCGCCTATCAGGGCCGATTGCAGGAAGCGTTCGAGTGCTATCGCAGGGGCGAACTGGACGCGGCGCGTCGGATCGGCCTTGTGTTGTTGCCGGTCGGCGCGAACGACGCCGCGTTGCAGGGGATGCTCGGCATGATCGCCGTGCAGCAGGGGCGGTTCGAGGCAGCCGAGGATCATCTTCGCCCCGCAACGCAACTCGCGCCCGATAACGTCCCACTCCGTATCAACCGCGCCTTCGCGTTGGCGAATGCCGGGAAGCTGCAGCAGGCGCGCGAGGTTGCGGCAGGAACAAACGTTCCGCAGCTCGAACGCATCGTCGCTTACGTGGATCAGCAGCAGGGGCGGCACAGCGACGCGATCGCCCGGTTTCGCCGCGTTTTGTCAGGCCTTCCCGAGGATGCCGAAAGCTGGACCAATCTGGGCCTGTCGCTCACCCATGCGGGTCAGCTGGGTGAGGCGGTCGAGGCGTTCCGGCGGGCGCTCGCCATCCGTCGCGATCCCGCCACCTATTTGGGATTATCGCAGGCGCTGGTGCGAGGCGAGCACCACGAGGAGCGACTTGCGGCCCTGGTGGAGGCCCGCAAACTTTACCCCGGCGCCGTACCGATCCTGATCGCATTGGGCTCGGCCGAGGCCGCGATCGGGCATTTCGACGAGGCCGAACGTGCCTATCGCGACGCCATTGCGCGCGATCCCAAGCAGCCGATTGCCTATCTTGAACTCGGAATGATGTTGGAGAGCCTCAACCGGATCGATGCGATGGCAGCCCTGCTCGACGAGGCCCGTGAGCGTGGCGCCAGCGGACCCGAACTCGATTTCCTGCAAGGCTGGCTGTTCAAGCGCACGCATCGGTTCGAGGAGGCGCTTGCGATCGGGAAGGCCGCTCCCGCGGCGATTAATGCCTCGCGTCGCGCGCAGTTGGTCGGGGAAAGCGCCGACCGCCTGGGCCGCGCCGAGCAGGCTTTCGCGGCCTTCTCGGATATGAACCGCCTGTCTGCCCTCGGTCCCGCGGCCGACCATGCGCGCGCGCGGGACTTTCCGGGGCAGATCGTCGCAACGATTGCCTATCTGAACGCGCGGGACGAAGCGCCGACATCCAGCGAAATCACGACGCCGGATCGGCGGCCGCCAATCTTCATCCTGGGATTTCCCCGATCCGGTACGACGCTGCTGGATACGCTCCTCATGAACCTGCCATCGGTAGAGGTGTTCGAGGAAGCCCCGATGGTGGAGCGGCTCGGCGCGGAGATCGGCTATCCGAACGGACTGTCCTCGCTCGATGACGGGACGGCCGGGCAATTACGCGAGCGCTATTGGCAACTGGTGCATACCTTGCGTCCGCAAAGCGATCAGGCGGAGATGGTCGTGGACAAATTCCCTTTGCACCTGGTGCGCGCGCCGTTGATCCATCGCCTGTTCCCGGATGCGCCGATGGTCTTCGTTGAACGGCATCCGTGCGACGTGGTGTTGAGCTGCTTCATGGCGCGCTTCCAGACGAACCAGGCGACCGTGCATTTCCACGACATCCTGTCGGCGGCGCGGTTGTACGATCTGTCGATGCAGGCGTGGACCAAGTCGGTCGAGGTCTTGCCACTGCGCGTTCACACCATCCGGTACGAGCGGATGGTGGAGAATCTGGAAAGCGAGATGCGGCCTCTTCTGCGCTTCCTTGATATCCCGTGGACGGACGCCGTGCTCGACAACCGCGCCAGCGCCGCGCGCCGCCGGCATATCGCCACGGCCAGCTACGCGCAGGTCGGCGAACCGCTCTATACCCGCGCGGCCGGCCGGTGGCAGCATTACAGGCAGCAGATGGCGCCAGTGCTGGACATTCTCGCGCCTTGGGCGGAGCAATTGGGCTACGCGATGTGAACGGCTGGCTTGCCTAAAGCAGGACGGGCGCTATGCACGCCGGAGCAGCCATGTCCGCTCCTCCCCTTTCGCCGTTCCCGTGGATCGATCTCGCGATCATCGTGGGTCTTGTCCTCCTCAACGGCGTCTTCGCGATGTCCGAGCTGGCGATCGTTTCGTCGCGCAAGCCCCGGCTGGAGGCGCTGGCGCGCAGGGGCAGCGGGGGGGCGCGCGCGGCGCTGGCGCTGACCGAGGATCCGGGCAAGTTCCTGTCGACCGTCCAGATCGGCATCACGCTGATCGGCATCCTCGCTGGCGCCTATTCCGGCGCGAGCCTGGGCGGGCCGGTCGGCGACCGCCTTGCGCGGCTAGGCGTCCCGGCGTCGGCGGCCGCGAGCTGGGGCTTCGGCCTGGTAATCGTCGCGACCACCTACCTCAACCTCGTCGTCGGCGAGCTTGTGCCCAAGCAGATTGCGTTGCGCTCGCCCGAGCCGATCGCCGCGCTCGTGGCGCGGCCGATGGGCTGGCTGGCGTGGATCACGGCGCCGCTTGTCTGGCTGCTCGACAAGTCGACGGGCATCATCTTCCGCCTGCTCAGGCTCGATCGCGACAGCAAGTCGCACGTCACCGCCGAGGAGCTTCATCTGGTCTTCGCCGAGGCATCGACCGCCGGCGTGATCGAGGAGAGCGAGCGCGCGATCATCTCGGGCGTGGTGCGGCTCGCCGATCGCCCGGTGCGCGAGGTGATGACGCCGCGTACCGAGGTCGAGTGGATCGATCTGAACAGCGACGCGCCGCTACCGTCGCCATTGCCGCACAGCCGGATGCCGGTGGGGCATGGATCGGTCGACGAGCTGGTCGGCGTGGTGCAGGCGCGCGATCTGCTGGCGGCGGCGATGGACGGGCGGCCGATCGACCTGGCCGCTTTGATGCGGCCCGTGCCCGTCGTGTCGGACCAGATGGACGCGATGGACGCGCTGGAAGTGCTGCGCGTGGCCGATGTGCCGGTGGCGTTCGTCCATGACGAATATGGCCATCTGGACGGGCTGGTTACGCCGGCGGATCTGCTCGCCGCGATCGCCGGGGCGTTCGCGTCGGATGTGGGCGAGGATACCGATCCGCCGCTGGTGCAGCGCGAGGATGGAAGCTGGCTCGTTTCGGGATCGCTCCCCGCCGACCAGCTTGCCGAGCGGCTGGGCGTGCCTCTATCCGAAGATCGCGATTATGCCACCGCCGCCGGTTTTGCCCTTTCCGTGCTCAAGCATCTGCCGAGCGTGGGCGAGACGTTCGACTATGACGGCTGGCGGTTCGAGGTGGTCGACATGGACGGACGCAAGATCGACAAGTTGCTCGCCAGCCGGCGCGACAAGGCCTGACCGACCGGCCGGTCAGCCGCCGAGCTTGCCGAATTCGGTTTCGAACGCCGCCGTATCGCCCGCCGCCAGAAGGCGCGCCTGATCGACCCAGCGATCGCGACGGATGCGGCCCTTGAAAGCGCCCATCTGCGCGTCGATCGCGTCGACGTCCGCTTCGTCCCATGCGGCGATCTGATCGAAACGGGTGACGCCGATTTCGGCGAGGCGGCTCGCCGCTTTGGGGCCGAGCCCCTTCAGCCGGGTGAGCGGGTCGCCAGCGGCGGACTCCGGTTGGCCCGAGGGATGCGCGTCGATGCCGACGAACTGGTCGACCACGTCCTCGATCGCCGCCGCCACTTCGGAGGCGACGCCATGTCCCTCTGTCGATGCGGCGGGTTCGGGATCGGCCACCGTCGTGGCCGCCGGGGCCGCAGGGCGTGCGAGCGGCGTCTGATCGCTGAACGTGACGTGCTGCTTGCGGCCGCGCACGACCAGCAGGAAGAGCAGCGCCGCCACCACCAGAACGGCGATGACGATCAGGACGGTGGTGTTCATTCGGCCTCCCCAGATTTTGGGGCGCTCCTAGCCCTGCGGGGCGCGATCAGGCAACCGCTTCGCGCGCAATCTCCCGCCAGCCGATGTCACGGCGGCAAAAGCCGGTCGGAAAGTCGATCCGGTCGACCGCCGCATAGGCGGCCCGCTGCGCCTCGGCCACGCTGTCGCCGGTGGCGGTCACCGCCAGCACACGCCCGCCTGACGCAACGATGTGATCGGCAACCCGCGCCGTCCCCGCCTGGAAAACCTGTGCGCCCGCAGCTTCCGCCTCTACCAGTCCGCCGATCGCGCCGCCCTTGACCGGCGGGCCGGGATAGCCGTCCGCCGCCATCACCACCGTCAGCGCGACCCGATCGGCCAAAGCGGGCGGGCCGAGTTCCGCCAGCCGCCCTTCGGCCACCGCCGCGAGCAGGGTGACGAGGCAGCCGTCGTAGCGCATCATCAGCACCTGCGCCTCCGGATCACCGAAGCGGCACTTATATTCGATCAGCTGGGGTCCCTCGGCGGTCAGCATCAGCCCGGCATAAAGAACGCCCGAATAAGGCGTGCCGTCGGCGGCGAGCGTGTCGACGGTGGGGCGGATGATCCGCGCCATCACCTCCTCTGCGATCGCGTCGGTGACGATCGAGGCGGGGCTGTAGGCTCCCATGCCGCCCGTATTGGGACCGGTATCCCCGTCGCCGATGCGTTTATGGTCCTGCGCGGTGCCGAAGGGAACGATGGCCGTGCCGTCGGTCAGCGCGAAGAAGCTTGCCTCCTCGCCCTCCAGAAATTGTTCGATCACGACCTCGGCCCCGGCGCTGCCGAAGCCGCCGCCGAACATGTCGTCGATCGCCGCCTCGGCCTCGGCGGCGGTCGTCGGAATGACGACGCCCTTGCCCGCCGCGAGCCCGTCCGCCTTGATCACCACCGGCAGGCCAAAGCGCGGCAGCGCCGCCTTGGCCGCTTCCGCGTCGGAGAAACGCGCATAGGCGGCGGTGGGAATGCCCGCACGCGCGCAGAGATCCTTGGTGAAGCCTTTCGATCCTTCGAGCCGCGCGGCCGCCGCGCCCGGACCGAAGACGAGAATCCCCGCCGCCCGCAGCTCGTCCGCCAGTCCCTCCACCAGCGGCTGTTCGGGGCCGACGACGACCAGACCGATATTCTCCTCCCGCGCGAAGCCGAGGATTGCGCCGGGCGCCAGATCGACGCACTCGGCATGTTCGGCGATGCCCGGATTGCCGGGGCTGGCGAACAGCTTCGTCAGCCGCGGCGATTGCGCGAGCTTCCAGGCAAGCGCATGCTCGCGCCCGCCCGAACCGATGAGCAGGACCTTCATGGCGTCGAACTTTCCTCCCGAAACTGCGGGGCTGTTAGCGAACGATCAGCCGGGCGACAACGCGCCCGCTCTCTCGGTGTCCGAACTGTCGGGGGCGCTGAAGCGCTCGGTGGAGGATGCATTCGGTCATGTCCGTGTCCGCGGCGAGATTTCGGGCTTCAAGCGCGTCGCGTCGGGCCACTCCTACCTGACGCTGAAGGACGACCGTGCCTGTCTCGACGGGGTGATCTGGAAGGGGACGCCGGTCGCCTTTCGCCCGGAAGACGGGGTCGAGGTGATCGCCACAGGGCGGCTGACGACCTTTCCCGGGCGCTCACGCTACCAGATCGTGATCGAGCGGCTGGAGCTTGCCGGGCAGGGGGCGCTGATGGCGCTGCTCGACCAGCGCCGCCGCGCGCTCGCCGCCGAGGGGCTGTTCGCCGAGGAGCGCAAGCGGCCGCTGCCGTTCCTGCCGCAGCGGATCGGCGTCGTCACCTCGCCGACCGGGGCGGTGATCCGCGACATCCTGCATCGGCTGGGGGATCGTTGCCCGACGCACGTGATCGTGTGGCCGGTGGCGGTGCAGGGCGAAGGCGCGGCCGAGCAGGTGGCTGCCGGCATTCGCGGTCTGGCGGCGTTGCCCCAGCCACCCGACCTGATTATCGTCGCGCGCGGCGGCGGATCGATCGAGGATCTGTGGGCTTTCAACGAGGAGGCGGTCGTGCGCGCGGTGGCGGCTTCGCCGATCCCGCTCATCTCCGCCGTCGGGCATGAAACCGACGTCACCTTGTGCGACTTCGCCGCCGACAGGCGCGCCCCAACCCCCACGGCGG
>NZ_JBMDXG010000213.1:0-1829 GCF_048594985.1 Sphingomonas sp.
GCGGCGGAAAAGCGCAGCAGATCGGTGAGCAGCGCCGCGCGCGTCGCCAGGTCTGCCGTCTCCAGCAACGCCTGCTTGGCGAGAACGTCGAACGGGATCGCCTGCGACAGGCCGTTGACCAGCGCCTCGTCGTCGAGCCGCTCCAGATCGTCCCAATCGATCGAATAGCCGTGCGCATCGACGAACGCGCGCATCCCCTGCTCGATACCCGCACGGACGATGGCGGGCAGCGGCTCGGGATCGGCCTCGTCCTCGGCGAAGCTCTCCACGTCGCCCATGACCTGGCGGAACGGTGTCGAGACCTCCTGCTCGCTCAGCAGGCGGAAACGGGTGAGCCCTCCAAGCACCAGATTGAAGCGGCCGTCGGGCAGAGCCTCGACCTGCTCGATCTTGCCGACGCAGCCGACGTCGAACAGCTCGGGTCGGTCCTCCCCCTCCTGCCCCGCGAGGGGCTGGATCATCGCGATCCGGCGGTCACGCGCCAGCGCGTCGCCGACCAGCGCACGGTAACGCGGTTCGAAGATGTGGAGCGGCAGCACGCTTCGCGGCAGCAGCAGCGCGCCGCTGAGCGGAAAGATCGAAAGCCGGACGCCGGTCTTGAGCATCAGCCGAACAGCACCGCAGAAAGCCGGCGACGCTGCGCCGCCACCCACGGATCTTCCAGTCCGGTCGCTTCGAACAGGGTCAACAGGCGTTTGCGCGCCGCGCCTTCGTTCCACTCGCGGTCGCGCTCGATCGCGCCGAGCAGGAGGTCGGCCGCCGCGTCGCGATCCTGCGTCATCAGCGCGCCGGCGAGTTCGTAACGCGCCTCCTGATCGTCGGGATTCGCCGCCACCCGCGCCCGAAGCGCGCTCAGATCATCGCTCGGCGCCGTATCGCCGGCGAGCGCCAGCGCGGCGCGGGCCCGCGCGATCCCCGCATCCTTGGCCTTGTCCTCGGGCACCGACGCAAGCAGCGTTTCAGCCTCCTCGCGCTGGCCGGCGGCGATCAGGGCGCGGGCGTGGCCGGCAATCACCGCCGGATCCTCGGGCGCCAGTTCGGTCAGCTGCGAGAAGATCGACAGCGCCCGCTCGACATCGCCCGATTCGAGCACCTCCTCGCCCATCGTTATCAGTGGCACGATATCCTCGTGGCGTTGATCGTCGGCGCCCTGGATCGGCAATTGGCGCAAGAGTTGGTCGAGGATCTGCCCGAGCGCGCCTTCGGTGCGCGCGGAGGTCAGATCGGCGACCAGCTGGCCCTGAAAGACCGCGTAGACGGTGGGGATCGATTGGACGCGAAACTGCGCCGCGATCAGCTTCTGCTCGTCGACGTTGACCTTGACCAGCTTCACGCCGCGCCCGGCATAGGCGGCAGCGACCTTCTCCAGCACCGGCGTCAGCTGCTTGCACGGCCCGCACCATTCCGCCCAGAAATCGAGGATGACGAGCGCCTCCATCGAAGGCTCGATCACGTCGCGCTTGAACAATTCGACCGCTTCGCGATCGGCGGCACTCATTCCCAGGGTCGCCAAGATCCATGTCTCCCGATTTGACCGCACCTATGTGGTTTCGCCGCGCGAATGACACAAGGCCGCGAAGGGGGTTGCGGCCCGCGAAAAGCGGCGCTAGTAGCCGCGCCTCACCCACGGGGCTTCGGCCCCGAAACGCCGAGCGGGCGTAGCTCAGGGGTAGAGCACGACCTTGCCAAGGTCGGGGTCGAGGGTTCGAATCCCTTCGCCCGCTCCAGTCTTCCACATGTCGGCGATGGAAGCTCCCTCTTCGGGGGAGCCAGCGCTCGCGCGTGGCGTTCCGCGGCCATGTTCGTCTTCTTCTCGAGCCGGATGGGCT
>NZ_JBMDXG010000214.1:0-14848 GCF_048594985.1 Sphingomonas sp.
CGGCTGTGGCGCTCTGCATGGCGATAGGAGTTCTGATGGCCTATCCCACTGTCAGCACGGTCGACGACTGGATCGCGAGTTACGCCGCGTGAACGGCTATCAATTGTCGGCACAAGCCGCGCGTCAGGAGGCGCGCTGGGCCGCGTCCCGTGAGCAGAAGGCGGCGACCCTTGAATCGCATCCGTCTGCCAGCCGACAGGACGGAGATAACTTCCGCACCAACCGCGTGTCGCTCGCTGAATATGAAGATAGCGGCGCAGCGGCCAACGTGATCGGTCTTTCGGCGGTCTGGGCTTGCGTCAATCTGATCGCTGGCACGATCGCCAGCCTGCCTCTGATGGTCTACCAGCAGCGCGGCGACAGGCGCGAAGTGGCGCGTGATCATTGGGCCTACCGGCTGCTGCACGACAGCCCGAACGCGGACCAGACGGCGGTCGACTTTCTGGAGTTCTTGGCCGGATCCGTCGAGCTGCAGGGAAATGCCTTCGCCCGCAAGGAGCGTGTCGGAAACCGGGTGGTTTCGATCGTGCCGGTTCGTCCCGACCTGGTGACCGTGCGCCGCCGCCCTGATGGTTCGCTGGGCTATCGCTGGACAGACGAGGGCCGCGAATACGACCTTGGCCAGGATGATGTGATCCATGTCCGGGGCTTCGGCGGCGGCCCGCTTGGCGGTGCGTCGACGCTGTCGGTCTGCCGGGCGACGTTTAGCGGGGCGATGGCGACCGACCGAGCGGCGGCGGCGATCTTCCGCAACGGCGTTCGGTCGACCGGTTCGCTTAAGGTCAATGACAAGCTTACGCGCGATCAGCGCAACGATCTGGAAGGGCATCTTCAGGAGCGTTTCGTCGGCGCGCTGAACTTCGGCCGCCCCATGCTGCTTGATAACGGCATGGAGTGGGTGCAGCTCAGCATAGATCCGGTAGATGCGCAGATGGTCGAGAGCCGCAAGCTGTCGGTCGAGGAGATTTGCCGCATCTTCGGTGTGCCGCCTCACATGATTGGCCATACCGATAACAGCACATCCTGGGGCACGGGGCTGGAGCAGCAGACGCTGGGCTTCCAGAAATTCACGCTGCGCCGCCGGTTGAAGCGGTTCGAGCAAACTCTGGAAAAGCAACTTCTCACCCCGCAGGATCGTGTTGCCGGCATCTCGGTCGAATTCAGCCTAGAGGGTCTGCTGCGCGGCGACAGCCAGGCGCGTGCCACCTTCTACCAGAACATGACGCAGATCGGCGCGATGACGATCAACGAGGTCCGTGCCCTCGAAAACCTGCCCCCCGTCCCCGGCGGCGATGTCCCCCGCATGCAGATGCAGAACGTGCCCATCACGCAGGCCGGAACGCAGACGGCGCAGCCGACTTCCTGAAGGACAGCTTATGCTGAAGAAAGAGTTCGGTCTGAGCGTCAAGGACGTCTCGGACGAAGGTATCATTGAAGGCTACGGCAGCACCTTCGGCGGCGCGCCCGATTCCTACGGCGATATCATCATGCCCGGCGCCTTCGCCGCGAGCCTCGCCAAGCATCGTCGCGAAGGCACGATGCCCCTCATGCTGTGGGGTCATCAGTCGGGCGAGCTACCCGTAGGCGATTGGGTCGACATCGCGGAAGACGGCAAGGGGCTGTGGATGAAGGGCCAACTCGACTTGGCTGATCCGGTCGGCCTGCGCGTACATCGTGCGCTGAAGCGCAAGTCAGTTCGCGGCCTCTCGATCGGCTATGAGACATTGGAGCGTGACACGGACGCCAAGCGGCCAGGTGTCAGCTTCCTGAAGCAGATCGATCTGTGGGAGGTCTCGCTCGTCAACTTTCCCGCCAACCGCCGGTCGCTGATCACGGCGGTGAAGGCGAACTTGGAGGCCGGCACGTTGCCGTCCGTCCGCGAATTTGAGGAGTTCCTGCGGGATGCAGGCGGCTTCTCGAAGACCCTTGCCGCCGCAATCGCCGGCAAGGCAACGCCGCATCTTCGGGGGGAGCCCGAGGCTCAGGCGAACGACGCCGTACGCTTCCTTGAGAAGCTGCGCGGCTGATCTTCCTCTCTGCCGAAAGGGCACCCAGACATGACCGAACAGAAGAGCGCCGAGCAGCTTGCCGGCGAAATCAAGGCCGACTTCGACCGCCGCTTCGATGAAGTGAAGGGTATTGCGACCGATGCGATCGGCAAGGCCGAGCGGGGCGAGCCGCTGACTGCCGAGGCGAAGGCGCGCGCCGACGAGGCGATCACGCTCGCCAACGAGGCCAAGGCGCGTCTCGACGAGGTCGAGCAGAAGATGGCGCGTCGCGGCACCGAAGAGCGCGACGCCCAGAAGTCCCCTGGCCAGCTGCTGACCGAAGACGCGGCGGTGAAGTCCTTCATGGACAATCCGACCGCCGGCAAGCGCATCGGCATCGAGACGAAGGCCATCATCTCCGCCCTCACCACCGACGCCAACGGCTCGGCGGGCGACTTGATCGTGCCCCAGCGCGTCGGCATGGTGGAGCCCGTCACGCGCCGTATGACGGTGCGCGATCTACTCACGCCGGGCCGCACCAGCGCGAACGCCATCCAGTATCCGCTGGAAACGGGCTTCACCAACTCGGCCGCGACCGTTTCGGAAACGACCGGCGCGACCAAGCCGCAGTCGGAAATCAAGTTCGACATCCGCACCACCAGCGTCACCACGATCGCGCACTGGCTGCTGGCGACCCGCCAGATCCTGGACGACGTGCCGATGCTGCAGAGCTACGTCGACGGACGGCTCCGCTACGGCCTCGCCTATGTCGAGGAAAACCAGCTGCTCAATGGCGGCGGCACCGGCACGGACCTGAACGGCATCTACACGCAGGCGACCGCATTCGCAGCCGGCTCGGCCGTCGTGGCTTCGCCGACCCGCATCGACGTGCTGCGCTATGCGATGCTGCAGGCGGTCCTGGCCGAACTGCCGCCGACCGGTCACGTCCTGAACCCCACCGACTGGGCGCTGATCGAAACGACCAAGGACGCGGCTGGCGGCTACATCATCGGCAATCCGCAGGGCAGCCTGTCGCCGACGCTGTGGGGTCTGCCCGTGGTCGCCACCCAGGCTATGGCGGCGGGCTCGTTCCTGACCGGCGCGTTCCGCATGGGCGCGCAGATCTTCGACCGCATGGACGCGCGGGTCGAGATCAGCACGGAGGATTCGGACAACTTCCGCAAGAACCTCGTGACGATCCTCGCCGAGGAGCGCCTGGCGCTAGCCGTCTACCGCCCGGAAGCCTTCATCAAGGGCACCTTCGCGGCAGCGATCACCGACCTGACCAGCTGAGTCCCCTTCTCGCTGGATCAAGGGGGAGGCGGGCTTCGGCTCGCCTCCTTTTTCGACCGCCGCGTGATCGACGGTCTAGAAAGGAGCCCGACATGACCAACGTCAAGATGAAGGCGCTGGACACGCTGCACATCAGCAGCGTGAGCCCCGACAACATGCTCAAGGATACCGAATTCGAGGTGTCCGGCGCGATTGCCGATGAGCTGGAGCGGGCCGGGTTGGCGTCGCGCGTGATCGACGCACCTACGCCGCCCGCTGAGCCTGAACCGAAGGCAGATGAGCCGCCGGCAAATAAGATGGAGCCGGAACCCGCGAACAAGGCCGAGCCCGCCGCCAAGCGCCGCGCCAAGGCCTGACTTCGTGCGCGTCGTCGTCGTCGATCCGCCGGTCCCCGTGGTGACATGGGATGACGCGGACAAGCATCTCCGGCTGTTCGGCGACGATGGCGAGCGCGATTATATCGAGGCGCTGATCGCGGCAGCGACCGCGCATATCGACGGGCCGGGGGGGTGGCTGGGGCGCGCGATCGGCGTGCAGACGCTGGACGCTTATCTCGACAATTTCGACTGCGGTTCGATCCGCCTGCCCTACCCGCCGCTGATCGAGGTGTTGGAGGTCGAGTATATCGACGCGAACGGCGTCGCGACTTTGGTGCCGGGGACGGACTACAGCCTCGCAGGCGTCTCGCTGGCGCCGGGATACGGCCTTTCCTGGCCGACGCCCCGCTGGCAGCGTGAGGCTTTCCGCGTCCGCTATCGCGCGGGCTATACGGAAGTGCCGGCGCCCATCAAAGCCGCGATCCTGCTGATGGTCGGCGACCTTTACCAGAACCGCGAGACGTCGGTTCCGACCGCGAACGCCACGGCCGTTCCGATGAGCACGACGGTCGACGCGCTGTTGATCCCCTATCGGGTGTACGTCTGATGCTGATGTCCGCCGGATCGCTGAACTGGAAGGTGGAAATCCTGCGCGCCGAACTGGCCGACGATGGTTTCGCTACCGTCGATGGCCCTTTCGAGGTTATTGGCACCCGTGCTGCTGCGAAGCGGGACGTGAGCGATGGAGAGAGGATCGTGGCATCTCAGCAGGGCGCTGAGGTGACGACGCGCTTTGCGCTACGTTACGATGGCCTGACTTGCACCATCACCGCCTCCGACAAGCTCCGTTGCGACAGTGTCGAGTATTCGATTTCCGGAGTAAAAGAGCAGGGGCGGCGGGAAGGCATCGAAGTCACGGCGGCTCGTGTCGGATGATGGAGCAGGATCTGCGCACGCGCCTGAAGGCGGGTCAGGCGCTGACCGATCGCGTCGGCGACCGCATAGACTGGGGGCTTCGTCCGGCGGCGACTGCACTGCCTGCCGTGACCCTGACGGTCGTGTCCGCGCCTGTGCAATATACCTATCTCGGCCGCCAGCGGCTCCGGTGGGCCCGTATTCAGATCGATGTGTGGGCTGCGACATACAAAGACGCCGCTACCGTGGCGGCGCTTCTGCCGCCGCTCATCGAGCCCAAGGAGACGGTTGGCGCGACCGACTTCAAGGGTGCGTTCGTCAGCATGGAGATCGACGCCGATCCTGAAGAGGCGGCCGGCGGCACCCTCATTCACCGCCGCATCGTGGAGTTTATCGTCTGGCATCGGCCGGCGGACTGAAGGAGATAGCTATGTCGACCGAAGTTGAAACGGGCCTCGGCAGCGAATTCTGGCTCGCCAACGCGAGCGGAACACTCGTCTTGCTGGGCGAGGTCACCAACATCCCGATTCCCAACGGCACCACGGGCCTGATCGACGCCAGCCATTACAAGACAGTCGGGTTCAAGGACTACATTGCCGCTCCGCTCGCCGATGGCGAGGAAGCCGACCTCGAAATGAATTGGGTTCCCGGCTCGGCCACCGACCTCCTTTGCCAGGAGGCGAAGAACAAGACGCGCGAGTTCCGGATCGTATTGCCCGTCGACGGCGAACAGTACGAATTTACCGGCAGCGTGCTCGTCCGCGACTACAACCGCACTAACCCCCGCGAGGACAAGCGCACTGGCTCGCTGCGTGTGAAGTGGGTCGGTGATATCGATGAAGGCATGGTTGCCTGATGTCCTCCTTCGCGATCAATCCGCTGCTCGGCGAGGCTGAGGCGGTCGTTCCCGGCATCGGCGGTGGCGAGGATGGCACAGACATTCCGTTGCGCCTCAAGCTCAGCAATGCCGAATGGGTCCAGGCCGAACGCGCGTTGGGCGGTCTGAGCTATCTCGATATCGTAAGCGCGATGCTGCAAGCCGAACTGGCAGGCCGATCCGTCAGCCTGGATTACAGCCGTGCGGTGCTGTGGGCGGCTACGCGCCGAAACCACCCTGCTTTGTCGATCGACCAGTGCGGCGACCTTGTCATGCAGCACGGTGACGTGGTGATGCGCGCGCTGGGAGAGGCCATTCGAGGTTCGATCCGGCTAAAGGATGCCTCAGCGGGGGAAGCATAGCCGGCCAGCGCGCCGGCCACGACGAAGGCTGGGATTGGGACCGCGCTCTCGAACGATACCTTGAGGCCGGCGGCTCACTCGCGGAATTCTGGTCAATCGAAACCCCGCGGACGACGCTCATTCGGATTGCGGCCTATCATCGGCGGCGCGGCTGGAGCGCTTGGTACGTCGCGGCGCTGACCCGCTTCACCTGGAAAAGCGAGAAGGACGGCATCCCCCCGCTCCACACGCTCATGGGGGTGGAAGCCCCAAAGCCGCGCCGGCAGGGGGCCGCTGAGATGTTGTCTGCGCTCCGTGGCTGGGTGGCGAAGGGGAAGCGGCGGTGAAGATGCAGATCGACACAGCTGGTTTTGAGGAACTGGACCGCGAACTGGCGACGCTGGGCACTGAAATCGCCACCAAGATCGGCGAGAAGGCCTTCAAGGACAGCGCCGCCGCCCTCCAGCAGGCATGGATTGAAGGGGCTCCTTTCCGCCCCGGCCGCCGGCTGAAGTACTGGACGTCGCGTATGGGCTGGTCGTCCAGCGCGGATTACGGGCACCTTCGTGACAATATCAGGGTTCGCCGGGTCAAGGCGCAGAAGCAAAGCGCGATCGTCTACGCAGTCCACACCGGCGACGCCTTCTGGGCCTATTTCCTTGAGTTCGGCACGGTCGCGATGCGCGCCATGCCGTGGGCGCGGCCGATCATCGACCGGATGAAGGATCGGTTGGTCAAGATCCAGGTCGTCGTTTTCAATCAAGGCATCATGGCCGCCGCCGCGAGGATCGAGCGCAAGACCCGCGCCGCGAAACGCAAGGCGATCGGCAAGGGCCGCGATCACAATTCGGTATAGGAAGGGAGCGACTTACCCGTGACGACGCTCGCGAACCTGACCACGTATATTTCGGGCGAAAGCCAGTCGTTCCTGACAACGGTCGAGAAGACGCGCGGCGGGCTGCGTGCCCTGATCGCCTCTCTCGATCCGGTTGCTGCCGCCACGGCCAAGTATAACCGCCAGGTCGACATCCTCGACAAAGGGCTGAAGAATAACTCCCTGACGCTCGCGCAGCACGCAACCCTCACCCAGCGGCTTTCTCAGCGCTAT
The DNA here is from genome assembly GCF_048594985.1 of Sphingomonas sp. GTDB lineage: Bacteria > Pseudomonadota > Alphaproteobacteria > Sphingomonadales > Sphingomonadaceae > Sphingomonas_I. The sequence goes on from NZ_JBMDXG010000214.1 coordinate 6,840, forward strand.
CAGGAGCAGATCAGAGGCCAAACCTCTGTCATCCAGAGCAACAATGCGCAGCGCGCCAGCATGCAGAACCTGGGTTTCCAGGTGCAGGACTTCGCTGTTCAGGTCGTCGGCGGCACCTCCGCCCTACGCGCGTTCGCGGTCCAGTTTCCGCAGGCGGCCGGGGCGCTCACGGGATTCGAGGGCAAGCTAGGTGCGGTCGGCAAGTTCCTGAACGGGCCGTGGGGTATCGCGCTGACATTGGGCACAACGCTACTCGCGGGCTTTGCCAGTGAGCTTGGCGAAAATGCCGATGCCGCCGGAGCTGCCGAGTTGGCAAATGACGGGCTGAGTGACGCACAGGCCGCGCTCGGCAAGATGTTCGATCTGACGACCGGCAAACTGAAGACGCAGAACGAGCAGCTCCGGCTGAACGCGCAGTTCACGGCCGCGAACCTGCGCGCGGAGGCCACGGCCGCCCGATCGCGGGCGCAGTCCGCCGCCCAGGGCGCTGATATCGGCGTGCTAGACCGGCTGACGCTCATGCTTAGCCGGAACGCGCCTTCTGCGGCGGTCGCGCAACAGGTCGGCGGCCGGGTGCGCAACGCGATCGAGGGCGTGCTTTCCGGGCGTCTGCGGGGCGATCTCGTGCAGGCCAATACCCAACTGCGCGGCCAAGCCGCCGCCGTGGGGATAACCGGGGCCGAATTCGATGCCGCGATCAAGGATGCGGTGGAGGCTCGCCTAAAAAGCACGACGGCCGACGAAATCACCAAGGCGCTGGACACTGGAAAGCTGCCTGCGTCGCTGATGCAGGAGGGACGTCAAGAAAGGGAACGTGAGCCGAAGGTCGACACGACCTGGGCTGATATCGAGCGCTATGGGCGCAACATAGGGCTGGAGCTGAAGCCGCTGAAAACGGACTTCGCGAACCCTGTAGACAGTATCGACGCGGCGCTAGCGAAAAGCGACGCCACCCGGAAGAGTCGTCTCGACCAACTGAACCAAGACATTTCAGATCGGCTCGACCGACCACTCCAGCGCCTGCGTGCCAACATCAACGCAACCGCTGGTGACGCCGATCGAGCATTTGAGGAAGTCGCTGCCAACGGGCTTGATAGCCTCTCTGACGGATTGACAGACCTCATCACTGGCACAGGATCCGTTAGCGATGCATTCGGGCGGATGGCTGACGGCATCATTGCCGACCTCGCCCGTATCGCCGTTCAACGGTCGATCACTGGTCCGCTGGCCGATGCGCTCTCGAATTCGAGCGGGGGGCTATCCGGCCTGTTCGGCGGTGGAGGGTTCCGGCTCACTGAAACGGCAATAGCGCCTTCGCCGTACAAGCTAAGCGGCAGCCTGCCCGCCACCAATCTACCCGGCTTCGCCACTGGCGGTAGCTTCCGGATCGGTGGCGCATCCGGCGTCGACCGCAACCTCCTCTCGATCAACGGCGCACCTGCGGCCATGGTCTCGCGTGACGAGATTATCAGCGTTTCGAACGATAACGTCGAGCAAAGCGGCGGCGTCACGATCAACCAGACTTTCGCCCCGAACCTGGCAGGCAATGCGGTCGATCGCTCGGAGATGGTCCGGTTCGCCGCGATCGTGAAGCAGGACACGCTGGCGACGTTCAAAGACATGCAGGGGCGGCGCTGATGCAAATCTTTACGTGGCCCGCCGACCTCGCTCCGTCCAACGTCACCTTCTATCTCCAGCACCACACCGGAGGCGCGGAGAGCCCCTTCAATCTGCGGCGGAAAACCTATGTGCTCGGGCCGAGCCGCTGGGTGGCGCGCTTCGACTTCGTCGGCGGCATCCAAGGCGAGGGGCTGTACGGCAAGGGTGCCGCGATCGACGCGTTCCTGGCACAGGTGGGCGGCGGCGCTAACCGCGTGCTGGTGCATGACTTCCGCCGGCCGACGCGCGGAGGGCCGGCAACAGGCGCGGGCACCAACAGCCCGGCGGCGGCCGGCGCCAGCCAAATGACGTGGATCGGGCTGCAGCCGAACGCGCTGGCATTCAGGCGGGGCGATTATGTCGGCGGCGATGGCCGGCCGCACATCGTCACGGCGGACGCCTTCACGAATGGCAGCGGCGTCGTGGTGGTATCGTTCGTGCCGCCGCTGAAAAGCGCGGTCGCGGCGGGTGCGGGGATGTACACGGAGGTGACCGCCAAGTTCGAAATCCGCGACGATGATGCGGGCGAGAATGGCGCGGCGGTCGGCGAGGTTGAGCGCATCTCGGTATCGATGGTGGAGGATCTGTGACGCGCTCGCTGCCCACCGGCCTGCAGAACGCCGTCGATCAGTCTGTCGTCGCGCCGTTCTTCGCTATCTCGATCGCCCTACCCGATCCGGTCACCGTGTGGACGGGTACGGGCATCCTGACTTTCGACGGGCGGGAATGGATCGGTGCGGGCGGCGTTGGCACGCTCGATATCATGGGCGAGCAGACGGACGGATCGGCGACGGGCGTCAGCGTCTCGCTGCTCAACGTGCCGGAGGAGTTCCGGTCGGACATCATCGACCAGGCGACGCGCGGTGCGCCGATGGAGCTTTGGTACGGGGCGCTCAGCCCGGACTATTCGGCGATTGTCGGCGTGCGGAAGGTGTGGACCGGTCGGCTCGATACATATGATGTGGACGATGCAGGCGCGAGCATCACGGTCACGATCACGGGGGAGAGCCGAGCGCGCGACCAGCAACGACCCGCGATCAAGCGCTTCACGTCCGAGTATCAGCAGAAGACGTACCCCGCCGATCAGTTCTTCGATTACCTGCCGCAACTCGCGGAGGTGCAAATCCTGTGGGCCAAGGGCGATCAGGGCGCGGTGACGCAGGGCGGAGCTGGCGGCACCTCGCAAGCCCGTTCTCGCGCCAATGCCCTTTGATCCGGAATGGTCGCTGCATTGCGCTGATCGCGCCGCGGCGCACGTGCTGACGACCGCTGGGCTCGACGTCTGGGCTGTGCTCGGCGCCAGCGCGCCGCGATCATGGGGCGAGACTGCGGCGCTCTACCGCCGTCATGGGGTTCGATCGCTCGGTGCGCTGGTCAGCAAGGCGCTCGGCCCCAGCGTGTCGCCGCTCCTGGCGATGCGCGGCGATATCGTGCGGCGCGGATGGGCACTCGGCATCTGCCGGGGTGAGCTGGCTGAGTTCGTCAATGAGACGGTGGGGATGGATCAGGTCGAGGAGGCTTGGCGACTGACCTCCTATCCCGTCTTTGCTAGTCGGTCTGTGCCGCCTGTGCAGGCATTTTCTTCCGACTGGCAATCTGTGCCGGCAGCGTAAAAAGATAGCGCAGCACCGTATCGATAAATGCCCGGGCGTCTATCAAATCGTCTTTCGTGACCCCCTCCAGATCGTGAGCCGCTTCGTTTCCAATAAGCCGAACACCATGGCTCCACTCTCCGATGGCGTCAGGTAGTATTTTCTGCTCGACCAGCTTCTTCAGCTTCGCATCTAGCATGCCAGGCATATCCGGAAACGCGATCTTCAGCCCAACATCGAGGCTTCTTCGATACATCGTCGCGGCGGCCTCTTCGCAGTCAGGGCGACTGAAGTTTCGCTCTCCTTGAAGGAATGCCTTCTCAACAGGAGGCGGCAGGCTCGCTGGAGCTGAGATTTCTTGTGGCTTCGGCCAGACATCGACCAATGCTGCACCACGGTCGGAAAGCGCCACCTCGCTCTTCAAAAGAGCGTTAACTGCGTCTCGGTGGTAGGTATATTGATCGTACGAGGTCATCAAAAGCGTCGCTGAGGTAGGAAGGCCGCAGCCGCCGCATACGCCAGCGGCGAGAAACTTGTTTGGCCGCCCCCTGATAAAACGTGCTGCGGTGACGGGAAGCACGCCGAAGATCGCGAAGGACATACTTTCCACGCCGCAATGAGGGCAGGTCGCTATGTATACCGCCAATTCCAATCTCCCTGTTGCTCGCGATCTTATGCGCGACGCGGAAGCGAACATACGGAAAGCCACGAAGGACGCGAGTCCGGGTGAAGCAATGGCCTCGTTACAGTCGCTATATGGATCGGTGACCGGCGCCGCGCGCGATGCGCTGGTTGCGGTGCTTATCAGTCGGGTAGCGATTGCGGCCCGGCGACGCTGAGCTTGTCACGTTAAGGAAGCTCGGCGGGCGCCCCAAATAAGGGCGCCCTCCCCATCAACCGGAGGTGGTGCTCTTCTTTGAACGTTCGCCTCGTGCAGGCACTCGGATATAGCCGTGAAAGCGCTTGGGCTTCTGACTGAGGACGATGCTGACTTCTCGTGTCCAAGCCGTGTCGCCATCGTACTCTGTCGCGACATATTCCTGTTGCTTGAACGCGCGAGCGCGGACCCAAGACACGTAGACCTTAGCCGCGATGGCGATGGCGAGGCTGCCAATCAGCGGAGCGTATTGAGCCAGTCCTGCCATCGCGTCAGCCTTCATCGTCGAGTAGAGAGAGAAGCGTCGAGCCGGAATACATAAGCGCTGGAACGCCTAACATCCAGCCAAGAGCCGTCAGATCGACCTTGCCGCTCAAAGCGATGCGCCCTGCCGTCGTGGCGATAAGCGCCGCAGCGAGATTGTAGGCCATGCCTGCCGCCTGCTTAACGCGCTCATTTCGCCTGAATATCACCGGATCCGCCAACTCTATCCCCCCGATCTAAGGGCGGCCCCTACCCGGCCGCCCGACACTTATTTGGTCGGCTTAAGCCCGACGCACTGTTTCCAGATTCCGCCGATGGTCCCAAACTTCTTACGGTAATCGATCCTGCTTCCGGTGCCTTCCGGGTATACGGAGAAGGCAAGGGACACGCCGCCGTAAGTGTTCTTGACCAAGATTACCCTAGATCCATCATCGCGCGGCATAGGAGCTGTATTGTTCTTGTTGGCCAAGCAAAACGCCACCTCGTCCGCTGACGATGTTGAATGGAACGTCTCAGTGATAGGCCCATCGAGAACAGTTTGAGTAGAAGCGCAGCCGATAAGCGCCAACGTGCCGGCCACAGCCGTGCCGATCTTCACCGAATTCATAATCCCTCCCCCGACTCGCTCTCTGCGAGCGCAGCATTATGCGGAAGGAAGGCTATTGGGAAAGGTAGTCAAGGCCGTCGCTGCGGTGGGGCTGGTGGCGGCGATCACGGTCGCATCCGGCGGCATAGCGGGCGCTTTCTTTGCCGCCGGCAGCATTGGCTTTGCGGTTACGACTGCCGTTTCGGCTGCCGTACTATCTGCTGCAGCCAGCGTAGCCTTCAAAGCTCTCGGCCTCACCGCCAAGATCGGCCCGCCCTCCACGACGAACGCCACCCCCACCGTCTATCGCCAGAGCGTCGCGGCCTCGAACATCGTCTATGGCAAGCGCCGTGTCGGCGGACTCCTGACGTTCTTCCACGCCCGCAAGATCGGCAACGATCACTACCGCTACTTCGTCGTCTCGGTCGCTGGGCATCGGGTGAAGGGCGTCCTGCGGTGGTTCCTTGGTGACGAGGAGGTCACGGTCAATCCGACAACGGGCGCCGTGACGAGCGGCCAGTATGCGGGCGCCGCCTGGCTTTGGTTCGATCGCGGTGCCGATGATGCTGTGGCGAATTCCACCTTCGTCACCGAATGCGTCGGGAAGTGGACCTCAAACCATCGCGGCCGGGGCATCGCCAAGTTCTACGCCAAGTTCAAGATGACGGACGCGGCGGTGCAGGCCGGCATGCCGAACATGACCTGCGAGATCGAGGGTAAGGACGATATCCTCGATCCGCGCACGGGGGTGCGGGGCTACACGAACAACGCGGCGCTGGTATTCTACGATTGGATGGCCCTGCCCCGCGAGGAAGGCGGGTTCGGCGCGTACCCGGACGAAATTCCGGATGGGAGCTGGATCGCGGCGCAGGCCAACATCTGCGACGAACAGGTGCCGCTGATCCAGGGCGGGACGGAGGCGCGCTACACGCTGAACGGCGTGATCGTGACGGGCGCAAATCCGGCGTCGGTGCGCGACACGCTGATCGTCAATTGCGCGGGCACATTCGCCACGATTGGCGGTCAATTCATGATGCGTCCCGGCTATTGGGTGCCGCCGTCCGCGACGCTGGTGGAGGATGACCTTGTCGGCCCGATCCGGGTCAGCGCCTTCACTGCCGGCAACGAGATCGCGACCGAGATCGTCGGTACCTATATCGAGCCGACCGCGCTCTATCAGTCGGCGGACTTCAAGAGCCAGGCGCAGCCATCGGCCGATATCCGGCAGATGGATCTGGATCTTGCCTTCGTGACGTCGCGGTCGCGCGCTACGCGGATCGGACGGATCATGCTGCGGCGCGCGCTGGCCGAGAAGACGGTTGCCTGGCCGATGAATGTCGTTGGCCTGAAGGTCCAGGCGATGGACACGGTGCAGCTGGCGACGGCGCGATACGGGCTGAGCAACTACACCTTCACCGTTACATCGTGGAAGCCCACGCCGGATTTCGGGTTCGTGCTGGCGCTGCGCGAAGAGAGCCCAGAGATTTACGATTGGGACCCGAGCGAGGCCCCCGCCCTGCCGCCCCATGTGCCGATCGCCCGCACCGAGCCGATGCCGAACATCTATCCGGACGGCACCCCGATCGGCGAGTTGCGCCCGGCCGAGTCCGGAGCGACCAAGGCCGTCAACGGAACCAACCTGATCAAGATGAGCCTGTTCGAGCGGATCTCGGGCTTCTGGGGCATCGGGTACAATCCCGGCGGCATCGTGACGGGCGCGCCCTTCGCGCACGATTTCAAGGGCAAGCGGCTTTTCAGCTTCACCTTCAATTCTCCGGGGTCCTTCGCCAGCAACAACAACTACGTCGCCTCCATCATTCATCCGACCACGACCCTGCGGTTCGAGGTGCCGCTGAGTGGGCGGCTGTTCTTCGGCTTCCGCCCACAAACCGGTGGCGCGACCATGAGCGCGGTTCTGCGCTTCTACGGGGCATCGGGCGCGCCGCTGCCGACGCAGCTTGAGGTCACCGTGCCCAACGGCGTCGACTTCGTGGGCGACCCTGCGAACTGGCCGCGATATGGCGGATTCATCGACCTTCCGTCCGGGGCCGTCCGGGGCGAGGTGGAATGGTATGCCTATCCGGTCGGAGCCGGGTCGGGCCTGATTACGATCTGCGAGCCCATGGTCTGCCCGGTGTCGGCCGGGACAACCGAGTGGCCGATCTTTGTGCCGGGCCCCAACGCGACCGATGGCGCCGACGTCACGGGCGAGAACACGGCGCTTAACTCGCTGAACCTCGGGGGGCGTACGGCAGCCGAGGTCAATTATGAACTGAATGCGATCGGCTCCAACGGAGTGCTCGACAAAGGCGAAAAGCGCGCCGTCAAGGACCGATACAACGACACGATTGCGGCCTACATCGCGGCCTATAATCGCTCCCTCGAACTCAACGTGGCGGGAGCGGAGCGCGATCAAGCCGCCATCGCGATCAGCGCCCTGAATTTCTATCTCGGTGGTCTGTCCCCCGGTTGGCAGGACACCGGGCAGGATACACCGCTCGACCCGAACGATTGGAATAGCATCTGGGACACGGCGTTTACGCGCGTCGCTCAACTGCAGGCAGCGCTCGCCCCGCCGCCCGGCCTTCAGAATGCCGCCGACAGCACGAACTTCAGCAGCTTCAATTCGACCAGTTACGCGGTCGTCAGCACCATCAACATGTTCATCGGGCCGGACACGAAGACGCTGCGGCTGGTGCTTGGGCTCAACTACCAGTTCACGACCCCGCAGGCGTCATCGAGCACCCCGCGCTTCTATGTCGACGCCGTGGTGCCCGGACAGGGCGTAGTTCAGCTCACAGGCGAGTTGGTCGGCTCGACCACGACGCGTACCGGGCCTGATGGCGAGGGGCAATTTGCGGACGTGGCCGGGGCACTGAATGCCGCGCTCAATGCCGCGAACATCACCCTGCCGCTGGCGAGCTACCAGCAGGTCACGTTCCGACTCTACGCGCGCAAGGACGCGGGCGTGGGCACGATCGCACTCAGCCAAAGCCGGTTCCGGGTGGCGGCGCGCTGATGCTGCTGATCT
>NZ_JBMDXG010000215.1:0-12384 GCF_048594985.1 Sphingomonas sp.
CTTCAACTACCGCCCCTGGGAGCTGAAAAAGACCGAGAGCATCGACGTCATGGACGCGCTCGGCTCGGCCATCCGCATCGACGCGCGCGGGCCCGAGGTGATGCGGGTGCTGCCGCGCATCAACGAAGAGATCAACGAGGAGTGGGCGTCGGACAAGACGCGCCACGCGGTCGACGGGCTGGTCCGCCGCCGCCTCGACAAGCCCTATCGGCGCAAGGATGGCAAGCTCGTGCCCGTGACGTGGGGCGAGGCGTTCGACGCGATCGCGGCGGTGAATGCCGGATCGAGCGTCGCGGCGGTCGCCGGCCCGCTGGTCGATTGCGAGACGCTCTACGCCGCCAAGGTGCTGCTGCGGTCGATGGGCTCGGACCTGCTGGAAGGGCGCGACAACGGCTTGACCTACGACACGTCGAGCCTCGCGGCGGTCAATTTCAACTCGACCATTGCGGGTATCGAGACGGCGGACGCGATCCTGCTCGTCGGCTCGAACGTCCGCTGGGAAGCGCCCTTGGTCAACACGCGCATCCGCAAGGCGGTCAAGCGCGGCGCGAAGGTGTGGGCGATCGGGCCGGAGGTCGACCTGACCTATCCCGTGACGTGGCTCGGCAACGACCTGTCGCTGCTCGGCAACCTGCCGGGCGAATTGACGGATCTGTTCGCGAAGGCGCAGCGCCCGGCGGTGATCGTCGGCGGCGGCGCGATCAAGGCGGCGCAGGGCGCCACGCTCGCGCTCGTCGACAGCCTCGGGCTGATCAAGGACGGCTGGAACGGCTATAACGTGCTCCACATTTCGGCGGCGCGGATGGGCGGGCTCATGCTCGGCTACGCGCGGACGGGCGGGATGGCGGACATCGTCGCGGCGGCGCCCAAACTGCTTTTCCTGCTCGGCGCGGAGGATGTCGCGGCCGAGACGGTTTCGGGCAGCTTCAAGGTCTATGTCGGCCATCATGGCGATCGTGGCGCGGCGCTGGCCGATGTGATCCTGCCGGCGGCGGCCTATTCGGAGAAGCCAGGCACCTACGTGAACCTCGAGGGGCGCGTCCAGCGCGGCGACCGCGCGGTGTTCCCGCCGGGCGATGCGCGCGAGGATTGGGCGATCCTGCGCGCGCTGAGCGACGTGCTGGGCCACACCCTGCCGTTCGACAGCTTCGACGCGCTGCACACGCAGATGGCGGCCGAAGTTCCGGCGCTCGGCAATGTCGGGGCGATCGCGTCGTTCGATTGGTCGGTGCCGTCGCTCGATCGCAGTGCCTCGGGCGAAATCGCCTATCCGATCCAGGATTTCTACCTGACCAACGCCATCGCGCGCGCCAGCGACACGATGCATCGCTGCTCGTCCGAACTGCTGCACGGCGAGTCCTTTGCGGAGGCGGCCGAATGACCGACTTTTTCGCCGGCTTCATGCCGTGGGGCGCCGCGTGGACCGTCGCCACGATCGTCGGCATCCTGCTGATCGCTTTGCCGCTGATGCTGGCGGTGGCGATGATCATCTATGCCGATCGCAAGATCTGGGCGGCGATGGCGCTGCGGCGCGGACCCAACGTGGTCGGGCCGTTCGGCCTGCTCCAGTCGTTCGCGGACGGGCTCAAGGTCTTCCTCCAGGAAACGATCATCCCGTCGGCGGCCAATCGCGGCCTGTTCCTGATCGCGCCGATCATCACCTTCACGGTCGCGCTCGCGGCATGGGCGGTGATCCCGTTCGGGCCGAACATGGCGCTGGCCGACATCAATGTCGGGCTGCTCTACCTGCTCGCGATCAGCTCGATGGGCGTCTACGGCATCATCCTGTCGGGGTGGGCGTCGAACTCGAAATATCCCTTCTACTCCGCGATCCGCGCCGCCGCGCAGATGGTGAGCTACGAAGTGTCGATCGGGTTCGTGCTGATCTCGGTCGTGCTGTGGACCGGCAGCTTCAACCTCAACGAGATCGTGACCAGCCAGCGCGGGCACATTTTCGGCTTCATCAATTTCTACGCGCTGAACCCGCTGCTGTTTCCGATGTCGGTGGTGTTTCTGATCTCGTCGATGGCGGAGACGCAGCGCGCGCCGTTCGACCTGACCGAGGCGGAGAGCGAGATCGTCGCCGGATATCAGACCGAATATTCGTCGATGAGCTTCGCGCTGTTCTGGCTCGGCGAATATGGCAACGTGCTCCTGATGTGCGCGCTCAACGCCACGCTCTTCTGGGGCGGGTGGTTGCCGCCGCTCGACATTCCGATCCTGTATGCGGTGCCGGGGATCGTCTGGCTGTTCGCCAAGATCCTGTTCGGCTTCTTCGTCTTCTCGTGGGTGAAGGCGACGGTGCCGCGCTATCGCTACGACCAGCTCATGCGGCTGGGCTGGAAGATCTTCCTTCCGCTGTCGCTGTTCTGGGTGTTCCTCGTGTCCGGGTATCTGATGATCACCCGTTACGGAGTCTGAGGCCGTGAACCTCGCTTATTACGTCAAGTCGTTCACGCTGTGGGAGTTCGTCAAGGCGCATGCCAAGACGCTGCATTACTTCTTCAAGCCGAAGGCGACGATCAACTACCCGTACGAGAAGAACCCGATCTCGCCCCGCTTCCGTGGCGAGCATGCGCTGCGCCGTTACCCGAACGGGGAAGAACGCTGCATCGCGTGCAAATTGTGCGAGGCGGTGTGCCCGGCGCAGGCGATCACGATCGAGGCCGAACCGCGCGACGACGGCAGCCGCCGCACGACGCGCTACGACATCGACATGACCAAGTGCATCTTCTGCGGCTTCTGCCAAGAGGCGTGCCCGGTCGACGCGATCGTCGAGGGTCCGAACTTCGAATATTCGACCGAGACGCGCGAGGAGCTGATCTACGACAAGGCGAAATTGCTCGAGAATGGGGACCGCTGGGAGCCGATCCTTGCGCAGAACCTTGCCGCCGATGCACCCTACCGTTAAGCCGCGCCGCAACTCGTCAGGGGCCTACCGACAGCCGTGATCCAGCTCTTCGCCTTCTATCTGTTCGCGACCGTCACGGTGCTCGCGGGCGTGCTGTGCGTCACCGCGCGCAATCCCGTCCACAGCGTGCTCTGGCTGATCCTCGCTTTCTTCAACGCCGCCGGGCTGATGGTGCTGGTCGGCGCCGAGTTCATCGCGATGCTGCTCGTCATCGTCTATGTCGGCGCGGTCGCGGTGCTGTTCCTCTTCGTCGTGATGATGCTCGACATCGACTTCGCCGAACTGCGCTCGGGCTTCGCGCGCTATCTCCCGCTGGGCCTCGCGCTGGTCGTGCTGCTCGCGGTTGAGATCATCGTCGCGACCGGCGCGTGGAGCGCGGGCGGGGTGGCGCTCAACCGCACCGCGCCGACGCCCGAGTCCGTGCCGAACATCCAGGCGATCGGCATCCTGATCTACACCCGCTACCTCTACATCTTCGAAGGCGCGGGCCTCGTCCTGCTCGTCGCGCTGATCGGCGCGATCGTGCTCACGCACCGCAAGCGCGGCGGGGTGCGCGCGCAGAACGTGACGCAGCAGAATATGCGCCGCCCGCAGGATGCGGTGGTCAACACGCAGCCCGCGGTCGGGCAGGGGGTCGAGCTGTGATCGGGCTCACGCATTATCTCGCGGTGTCCGCGATCCTGTTCGTGACGGGGGTGTTCGGCATCTTCCTCAACCGGAAGAATCTGATCATCATCCTGATGGCGATCGAGCTGATCCTGCTCAGCGTGAACATCAATCTGGTGGCCTTCTCGGCCTATCTGAACGACCTGGTCGGCCAGGTGTTCGCGATGTTCGTGCTGACCGTCGCCGCCGGCGAGGCGGCGATCGGGCTGGCGATCCTCGTCATCTATTTCCGTGGCCGGGGCACGATCTCGGTCGATGACGTCAACCGGATGAAGGGGTGAGCGGCCGGTGATCGTCGCACTTGTTTTCCTGCCGCTGCTGGCCGCGATCGTCGCGGGTCTCGGCAATCGCGCGATCGGCAACACCGCCGCGAAGCTCGTCACCACGGGCGCCTTGTTCGCGTCGTGCGCGATGGCGTGGCCGATCTTCATCGGCTTCCTGACCGGGGGCGCGACCGAACAGGTCGTGCCCGTGCTCAGCTTCATCGATTCCGGCGCGCTTCAGGTCGACTGGGCGCTGCGCGTCGACACGCTGACGGCGGTGATGCTGGTGGTGGTGACGAGCGTGTCGAGCCTCGTCCACCTCTACAGCTGGGGCTATATGGCGGAGGATCCGTCGCAGCCGCGCTTCTTCGCCTATCTGTCGCTCTTCACCTTCGCGATGCTGATGCTGGTGACGGCGGACAGCCTGATCCAGATGTTCTTCGGGTGGGAAGGCGTGGGCCTCGCTTCCTATCTGCTGATCGGCTTCTGGTACGAAAAGCCGAGCGCGCAGAAGGCGGCGATCAAGGCGTTCGTGGTCAACCGCGTCGGCGACTTCGGTTTCAGCCTCGGCATCTTCGGCACCTTCCTCGTGTTCGGCACGGTTTCGATCCCCGCGATCCTCGCCGCCGCGCCGTCGATGGCGGGCGCGACGATCGGCTTCCTGGGATACCGCGTCGACACAATGACCCTGCTCTGCCTGCTGCTGTTCGTCGGCGCGATGGGCAAGTCGGCGCAGCTCGGCCTCCACACCTGGCTGCCCGACGCGATGGAAGGCCCGACCCCGGTGTCGGCGCTGATCCACGCCGCGACGATGGTCACGGCGGGCGTGTTCATGGTCTGCCGCCTGTCGCCGATGTTCGAGGTGAGCCCGACCGCGCTGACCGTCGTCACCTATGTCGGCGCCGCGACCGCCCTGTTCGCGGCGACGGTCGGCACGACGCAGACCGACATCAAGCGCGTCATCGCCTACTCGACCTGTTCGCAGCTCGGTTACATGTTCTTCGCGGCGGGCGTCGGCGCCTATGGCGCGGCGATGTTCCACCTGTTCACGCACGCTTTCTTCAAGGCTTTGCTGTTCCTCGGCGCGGGCTCGGTCATCCATGCGATGCACCACGAACAGGACATGCGCTTCTACGGCGGCCTCAGGAAGCATATCCCGCTGACCTTCTGGGCGATGATGGCGGGCACGCTCGCGATCACCGGCGTGGGCGTGATCCAGATCGGCGCGCTGCCGCAGCTCGGCTTTGCCGGCTTCTTCTCGAAGGACGCGATCATCGAGGCGGCCTATGCCAGCGGGACGATGGCGGGCGGCGTCGCCTTCTTCGTCGCGGTGTTCGCCGCGCTCCTGACCAGCTTCTATTCGTGGCGGCTCGTCTTCCTGACCTTCTTCGGCACGCCGCGCTGGGCCGCGTCGGAGCATATCCAGCATGCGGTGCACGACGCGCACGGCCATGGGCATGACCACGATCACGGGCATGACCATGCCATCGCGCACGATGTGGGCCATGTCGGCGACCATCGTGTCGGCGATCCGGCGGGCGAGCATGCCGGCGATCATGGCCATGGCGCGCACGGCCACGGGCACGATCATTCGGCCGACGGCACGGCGGGCTATCATCCGCATGAATCGCCATGGCCGATGCTGGTGCCGCTCGGCGTGCTGACGCTCGGCGCGATCTTCGCCGGGTTCGCCTTCCATCATTATTTCATCGATGCGGAGCACGGCGCCGAATTCTGGAAGGGCAGCCTGTTCTTCAACGCGCGCCTGATGCACGCGATGCACGAAGTGCCCTTGTGGGTGAAGCTGTCGGCGACGGCGGTGATGATCACCGGCTTCCTCGTCGCTCTGTGGGCTTATGTGCTCGATACGAGCGTGCCGGCGAAGTTCACCGCCACCTTCCGCGGGCTCTACGCCTTCCTGCTCAACAAATGGTATTTCGACGAGCTGTACGACATCCTGTTCGTGCGCCCCGCCTTCGCGCTCGGCCGCTTCTTCTGGAAGCGCGGCGACCAGAAGACGATCGACCGCTTCGGTCCGAACGGGGCGGCTTGGGTCGTCCAGCTCGGCAGCGTCGCCTCGCGCAGGCTGCAATCGGGCTACGTCTACACCTATGCGCTGGTGATGCTGCTCGGGCTCGCCGCCGCCGCCACCTGGGCGATCGCGATCTGACATGAACCAGCTTGGCTTCCCCATCCTCACCCTGTTGATCGCGCTGCCCACGCTGGCGGCGGTGCTCTGCCTGTTCGCCGACGCCAAGGCCGCGCGCTGGATCGCGCTCGGCGCGACGGTCGCGAACTTCCTGCTCGGCATCCTGATGTGGGCGACCTATCGGGTCGATGGTCCGCAATGGCAGTTCGTCGAAAACCTGCCCTTGTTCGGCCGCTTCTCGTGGGCGCTCGGGATCGACGGGATCGCGCTCCTGCTGATCGAACTGTCGGTCTTCCTGATGCCGCTCTGCGTGCTGGCGAGCTGGGAGGCGATCTCCAAGCGCGTGCCCGAATATATGGCGGCGTTGCTGCTGACCGAAACGCTGATGATCGGCGTGTTCGCGGCGCAGGACCTGTTCCTGTTCTACATCATGTTCGAAGCCGGCCTGATCCCGATGTACCTGATCATCGGCATCTGGGGCGGGGCGGACCGCATCTACGCGTCGTACAAATTCTTCCTCTACACGTTGCTCGGCTCGCTCCTGATGCTGATCGCGATGATGTGGATGGCGAACTATGCCGGCACAACCAGCATCCCCGTGCTGATGACCACCGATTTCCCGGCGGGCGCGCAGACCTGGCTGTTCCTGGCTTTCTTCGCCTCGTTCGCGGTCAAGATGCCGATGTGGCCGGTCCACACCTGGCTGCCCGACGCGCACGTCCAGGCGCCGACCGCGGGCTCGGTCATCCTCGCGGGTGTGCTGCTCAAGATGGGCGGCTACGGCTTCATCCGCTTCTCGCTGCCGATGTTCCCGGAGGCGTCGGCGCAGCTCTTCTGGCTGATCGCCGGCCTGTCGAGCGTGGCGATCGTCTACACCAGCCTCGTCGCGCTGGTGCAGGAGGACATGAAGAAGCTGATCGCTTATTCGTCCGTCGCGCACATGGCGTTCGTCACCTACGGCCTATTCGCCTTCAACCGGCAGGGCTTGGAAGGCGCGATGCTGGTGATGCTCAGCCACGGCGTGGTGTCGGGCGCGCTCTTCCTGTGCGTCGGCGTGGTCTATGACCGGCTGCACACGCGTGAGATCAGCCGTTATGGCGGCGTCGCGAACAACATGCCGCGCTATGCCGTGCTGTTCCTGCTGTTCACGATGGCGTCGGTCGGCCTGCCCGGCACGTCCGGCTTCGTCGGCGAATTCCTGGCGATGATGGGCATCTATCAGGCGTCGACGCTCGCGGCGTTCGTCGCCACCACGGGCATCATCCTCGGCGCGGCCTACATGCTGTTCCTCTATCGTCGCGTGGTGCAAGGGCCGCTCGACAAGCCCGACGTCGCGGCGATGACCGATCTGTCGGCGCGCGAGATCGCGATCCTCGCGCCGCTCGCGGCCGTCGTGATGTGGATGGGCGTCTATCCGGAGAGTTTCATGGCGCCGATGCGCAAGGATATTGGCGTGATCCTCGACCGGGTTGACCGGTCGTGGCCCGGCGGGGATTCGAAACTCGTGAAGTCGGCAAACCCGGTCGCGCCCGCGACGCATGCCGTCCACGGGGAGGCGCACTGATGGGCGCGTCGCTGTCGCTGACCCTGCCCGAGGTGATCCTGTCGCTCGGGTCGCTGGTCCTGTTGCTCGTCGCCGGGTGGAAGGGTGACGCGGCAACCCGCTTCATCAGCTTTGCCGCGATCGGCCTGTTCGTGCTCGCCGGGCTGGCGCTGCTCGGCCCCGCCGGCAATGGCGGGGAGGCGTTCGGCGGGCTCTATGTCGCCGATCCGTTCGCGGCCTTTTCGAAGGTGCTGATCTATATCGCCGCGGCGGTGTCGGTCATCCTCGCCCACGGCTTCTTCGCGCGCGCCGATCAGCTTCGCGCCGAATATCCGATCCTCATCCTGCTCTCTTCGGTTGGCATGGGGATGATGGTGTCGTCGGGCGACCTGCTCACGCTCTATGTCGGGCTCGAACTGCAAAGCCTGTCGGCCTACGTCCTGGCCAGCTTCATGCGGCGCGACATGCGCGCGGCCGAGGCGGGCTTGAAATATTTCGTGCTCGGCGCGCTCGCCAGCGGCATCCTGCTCTACGGCATCGCTTTGCTCTACGGCTTCACCGGAACGACGGTCTATGGCGGCATCGCCGGGGCGGTTGCGGCCAACGGCCTGTCGGCCGGGCTGCTGTTCGGCCTCGTCTTTGTCCTGTCTGGCCTATTCTTCAAGGCGTCGCTGGTGCCGTTCCACATGTGGACGCCCGACGTCTACGAAGGCGCGCCCACGCCGGTCACCGCCTTCTTCGCCTCGGCGCCCAAGGTCGCGGCGATGGCCTTGCTCGTGCGCGTCGCGGTCGAGGCACTCGGCCCCGCGACCGATGCGTGGCGTCAGGTGATGGTGTTCTCGGCGCTCGCCTCGACCATTCTCGGTGGCGTGGCGGCGATCGGACAGGTCAATATCAAGCGGCTGCTGGCCTACTCGTCGATCAACAATGTCGGCTTCGCGCTAATGGGCCTGATCCCGGGGACCGAGGCGGGGGTCGCGGCGGTGCTGACCTACATGACGGTCTATATCGTCATGACGCTCGGCAGCTTCCTGTGCGTGCTCCAGATGCGCGACGCGGACGGCAATCAGGTCGAAACGATTGCCGCCCTGTCCGGCCTGTCGCGCACGCGGCCGGCGCTGGCGGCGGCGCTCGCCATTTTCATGTTCAGCCTCGCGGGCATTCCGCCGCTGTTCGGCTTCTGGCCGAAATTCGTGGTGTTCGACGCGCTGGTGCAGATCGGCATGTGGCCGCTCGCCGCGATCGGCATCGCCACCTCGACGATCGGCGCCTTCTATTATCTCAAGATCGTCAAGACGATGTATTTCGACGATCCGGCGGCCGAGTTCGCCCCGGCCGAGAGCAAGCTGGAAGGCGGGCTGATCGCGGTGGCGGCAGTCGCGGTGTCGCCGCTCGGTTATCTTGCCATCCCCTTCCTCGGCGCGGTCAGCCTGGCCGCCGCGCGGGCGCTGTTCTGATCGCTGCCCTCCGCCCCTTCGTGGGGCGAGGGTGGTTGCCCGCATGATCCGCACGGTCGCCGAAACCGGATCGACCAACGCCGATTTGCTGGCGGAAGCGGGGCAGGGCGCATCCGAAGGCGTGTGGCTCCGTGCCGAGCGCCAGACGGGCGGACGCGGGCGGGCGGGGCGCGCGTGGACGTCGCCGCCGGGCAATCTCTACGCCAGCACGATCGTCCGCCTGCGCCCCGGCGACCCGCCCGCGCCCACGCTCGCGCTGGTCGCGGCCGTCGCGGCGGAGGGGGTCGCCTCCGCTTATGCCGGCCCCGGCCACCTCACGATCAAATGGCCGAACGACATCGTGGCCGGGCCCGCCAAGCTGGCCGGGATCCTGCTCGAACGCGCCGACGACGCGGTGGTGATCGGGATCGGGGTCAATCTTGCGCATCATCCGTCCGATCTGGATCGGCCGGCGATCAGCATCGCCGCCCTGTCGGGCGCGGCGCCCGACCCGCATCCGTTTCTGGTTGAGCTGGCCGACGCCTTCGCGCACTGGCTGGGGCGGTGGCGGGGCGAGGGGCTCGGCCCGGTCCGCGCCCGCTGGCTCGCGCGCGCGCACCCGATCGGCAGCGCGCTCCGTACAGGCGGCCGCGAGGGCCTGTTCGAAGGCCTGACCGATGAAGGCGCTCTGCTGATCCGTTACGCGGACGGAACGAATTCGATCATCCGCGCCGGCGACGTTTTCCTGCTGTAGGCGGTTCAGCCGTCAACTTCGTAAACTTTGCCCGCCCACGCCGCTAGCGCGTCGCGTGCCCGCGCCGCCATCATCGCCTTGCGGTCGGCCTTGCGGCTCTTGCCCGGCAGCGGCGGGAACAGCCCGAAATTGACGTTCATCGGCTGGTAGGTCTCGGCCTCCGCCCCGCCCGTGATGTGGCCCAGCAGCGCGCCGAGCGCGGTCTCGGGCGGGGGCGGCACGATCGCCCGCTCCGCCAGCTCGGCCGCGAGGAAGCGGCCCGCGAGCAGGCCGATCGCCGCGCTTTCGACATAGCCCTCGCACCCCGTGATCTGCCCGGCGAAGCGCACGTTGGGCCGCGTCTTCAGCCGCAGCGATCCGTCGAGCAGCTTGGGGCTCTGGATGAAGGTGTTGCGATGAAGGCCGCCCAGCCGCGCGAACTCGGCCTTCTCCAGCCCCGGGATCATGCGCAGCACGCGGACCTGCTCGGCATATTTGAGCTTGGTCTGGAAGCCGACCATGTTCCACAGCGTGCCGAGCGCGTTGTCCTGGCGCAGCTGCACGACCGCATAGGGCCAGCGGCCGGTGCGCGGATCGTCGAGCCCGACCGGCTTCATCGGTCCGTAGCGCAGCGTGTCGATCCCGCGCGCCGCCATCACCTCAATCGGCATGCACCCCTCGAAATAGGGCGTGTCCTTCTCCCACTCGCGGAATTCGGTCTTCTCGCCGTCGAGCAGCGCCTGATGGAAGGCGAGATATTCGTCCTTGTTCATCGGACAGTTGATGTAATCGTGCCCGTCACCCTTGTTCCAGCGTGACTGGAACCAGGCCACGTCCATGTCGATGCTCTCGCGATGGACGATCGGCGCGATCGCGTCGAAGAAAGCGAGCGCGTCCTCGCCGGTCTCGGCCCTGACCGCCTCGGCGAGCGGCGCGGCGGTGAGCGGGCCGGTCGCGATGATCGCCGGGCCATCGGGCAGGGCATCGACCCGTTCGCGCACCAGCTCGACATTGGGATGCGCCGCGAGCATGGCGGTGACGCCGGCCGAGAAGCCATCGCGGTCGACCGCCAGCGCCGATCCGGCCGGCACGCGGTGCGCATCCGCCTGCGCGAGGATGAGCGAACCGAGCGCGCGCATCTCGGCATGGAGCAGGCCGACCGCATTATGTTCGGCATCGTCGGAGCGGAAGCTGTTCGAACAGACCAGTTCGGCCAGGTGATCGGTCTGGTGCGCGGGGGTGCCCTCGACCCCCCGCATTTCCGACAAACGGACCTTGAACCCCGCTTCCGCCAACTGCCAGGCGGCTTCCGACCCGGCGAGCCCGCCGCCGATGATGTGTACGTTATGCATGGCGGCCTCGTATCGGCCCGCCGCCTCACTATCTAGCCGTGATGCGCATCTTCACGATCGGTTATGAGAAGGCGACCCAGGCCGAGCTCGTCGCGGCCTTGACCGCAGCGGGCGTCACGCGGCTGATCGACGTGCGGGCGGTGCCGCTGTCGCGGCGGCCCGGCTTTTCGAAGAACATCCTTGCCAACGGGCTGCGCGAGGCCGGAATCGACTATGTCCACCTGAAGGCGCTCGGCACCCCGCCCGAGGGGCGCGAAGCGGCGCGCAAGGGGCGGCACGACGTGCTGGAACGCGTTTATGCCGGCCAGCTCGAACTGCCCGAGGCGATTGCGCAGGCGGCGATCATGCTCGACCTTGCCGAAGAAAGACCGTCGGCACTGCTCTGCTTCGAGCGGGAGCCTGGTGGGTGCCATCGCGCGCTCTTGCTGCGGTCGGTCGCGCCGCAGGCGGAGGTGGTCCACCTCTTCGCCTGAATGCCCTTGCGGAGCGATATAAAGCTTCCTTTATATTTGCCTGGTTCCGCGTGACCGGCTAGGCGGCGGAGCAGGGCCGCAATTGGCCGATCCTTTTTTTTGCCCAGGAGATTTCCCCGTGGCCACCGCCGCTGTCGAGAATTTCACCGACTATCTGGTCCACGACATCGCGCTTGCCGGCTTCGGCCGCAAGGAGATCGCGATCGCCGAGACCGAAATGCCCGGCCTGATGGCGCTGCGCGAGGAATATGGCGCGTCGCAGCCGCTGAAGGGCGCGCGCATCACCGGCTCGCTCCACATGACGATCCAGACCGCGGTGCTGATCGAGACGCTGGTCGCGCTGGGCGCCGAGGTGCGCTGGGCGACCTGCAACATCTTCTCGACCCAGGACCATGCCGCCGCCGCGATCGCCGCGCGCGGCATCCCGGTCTTCGCCGTGAAGGGCGAAACGCTGGCCGAATATTGGGACTTCGTCGGCGACATCTTCGCGTGGGATCGCGCGACGCCCGGCCAGACCGCCAACATCATCCTCGACGATGGTGGCGACGCCACGATGTTCGCGCTGTGGGGCGCGAAGATCGAAGCCGGCGCGACGTTGCCCGAGCCCGAGAATGACGAGGAAGTCGAGTTCCAGCGCGCGCTGAAGGCGTTCATCGCGGCGAAGCCCGGCTATCTGACCGAGACGGTCAAGACCCTGAAGGGCGTGTCGGAAGAGACGACCACCGGCGTACATCGCCTGTATGAGATCGCGAAGAAGGGCGAGCTTCCCTTCCCGGCGATCAACGTCAACGACAGCGTGACCAAGTCGAAGTTCGACAATCTCTACGGTTGCAAGGAATCGCTGGTGGACGCCATTCG
>NZ_JBMDXG010000216.1:0-5756 GCF_048594985.1 Sphingomonas sp.
CAGCCCGAACAGGGCGATGACGAGGACGACGACGGCGATGAGCAGATAAAGGATCGGGCGCGGCACGAGGGGTCCTTGTGATCGTCAAAGATGCGTTTCGGCGGGCTTTTGCCCGAGGGGGGGTGCCTGTGTATAGCCCCCGCCCATGCCCGACCCATCCGAAACCCGGCCGATCGACCTCGGCCGCCCGATCGTGCTGATCGGATTGATGGGCGTGGGCAAGTCGACCATCGGCCGGCGGCTGGCGCAGCGGCTGCGCCTGCCGTTCGTGGATTCGGACCATGAGATCGAATCGGTCGCGGGCATGACCATCGCCGAGATGTTCGCACGGTTCGGCGAGGCGCAGTTTCGCGACGGCGAGCGGCGGGTGATCAGCCGGCTGATCGACGGCACCGCCAAGGTGATCGCGACCGGCGGCGGCGCGTTCATGAACGAGGCGACCCGCGCGCTGATCCTGGAGCGCGCGACCGCGATCTGGCTCGACGCCGACGTCGAGGTGCTGGCCGAACGCGTCGGCCGCCGCGCCGGATCGCGCCCGCTGCTCAACGGCGGCGATCCCAGGGAGATGCTGGCGAAGCTCGCCGCGGCGCGCAATCCGATCTATGCGCTGGCGCCGATCCATATCCGCAGCCGGCCGCTGCCGCACGAGGCGACGGTCGACACCATCATGAAGGCGCTGGGCGCGTGAACCGCATCGACGTGGGGCTAGGCGCCCGTTCCTATCCGATCCTGATCGAAGCCGGGCTGCTCGACCGCGCGCATGTCCATCTCGCCCCGCTGGCGCGCGGCGGGCGGCTGGTCGTCGTCGCCGACGAGAATGTCGCGATGGCGCAGCTTCCACGCCTTGCGGCCGGCCTCGGCAACCTCACGGTCACGCCGATCGTCCTGCCCCCGGGCGAGAGCACGAAAAGCTGGGCGGTGCTGGAGCAGCTGACCGACCAGCTGCTCGAACTGGGGATCGAGCGCGGCGACCGGATCATGGCGCTGGGCGGCGGCGTGATCGGCGACCTCGTCGGCTTCGCCGCATCGATCCTCAAGCGCGGCTGCGGGTTCGTGCAGGTGCCGACCTCGCTGCTCGCGCAGGTCGACAGCTCGGTCGGCGGCAAGACCGCGATCAACAGCCGTGCGGGCAAGAACCTGGTCGGCGCGTTCCACCAGCCCGATCTCGTCCTGATCGACCCGACCACGCTCGACACCCTGCCCGCGCGCGAGGTGCGGTCGGGCTATGCCGAGGTGGTGAAGTATGGGCTAATCGACGATCCCGCCTTCTTCGACTGGTGCGACACGCATGGCGGATCGCTGCTGGCGGGCGACGCGGATGCGCGCACGCACGCGATCGCCCACAGCGTCGCGGCCAAGGCACGCGTCGTCGCCGCCGACGAGCGCGAGACCACCGGCACGCGCGCGCTGCTCAACCTGGGGCATACGTTCGGGCACGCGCTGGAGGCGGAGACCGGCTTTTCCGACACGCTGTTGCACGGCGAGGCGGTGGCGTGCGGCATGGCCCTCGCCTTCCGCTTTTCCGCCTATCTGGGCCTGTGCCCGGACGAGGATGCCGGGCGCGTCGCCTACCACCTCGCGCGATCGGGCCTGCCGACGACGCTGGGCGAGGCGCATGTCGACGCCGACGGCGCGACGTTGGTGGCGCATATGATGCACGACAAGAAGATGGAAAGCGGGCGGCTGCCCTTCCTGCTCGCGCGTGGCATCGGGCAGACGTTTCTGGCAAAGGACGTGGACCTGAAGCAGGTCGCCGCCTTTCTCGACAGCGAGGCGTAGGGCGGATCGACGTTCGATCGCGCTATCCAGGCCGTAGCCTCATAGCCGTAGCCAGTCAGAAGTGCTCCGGCTTGCACTGTCCCGTGATCGACCATCCGCCATCCAGCCCGCCCCCACCGGCTTCGAAAAGAAGCCTCTTCCGATCGAAACGAAAATGGGTTGAATAGAGCGGATCGGCATTTGGGATCTTGCTCACCTCGAGCTGCACGATGTCGTCGGTCGCTACGATCGTGCAGGCGGCGCCCGCCGGGCACATGTCTTCGGTCTTATACCCCAGTCGCCGAACGGACATCTGCTGGCCTTCGCCTTCGATGCGATATCGGGTGTCGACCACCTCCTGAACGCCGTAAGCGGATCCCTGCGACCTACCCGTCCCGATACATTCAAACACCGGCGGCGGCGATTGCGCGGACGCGGTGGCTGTAACAGACGCCAACATAGCGGAGATGCCAATCAGCGAGATCATGCCTGCTCCTCTCACCGCACATTCGTAATGTACCATGACGCGTCAACTTGCCTGAACGCGGGCTGTCCGCAAACCACCCATCTCGGGCCGCCCGGCATCCTGGCCGAAAGCTACCGCTTACGACTTGACGGGACCAATCGCCGTTTGTGCCGAGCTTGTCGAAGCACCGTTCTATCTTGGCAACGCTGTCGAGCAGAGAAAGGCACTTCGACAGGCTCAGTGCGAACGGGAAACCGGAGATTGGCCCCAAATCCCCTAGCGCCGCAGCGCGAGCAGGAGCCAGCCGAGGATCATGCCGATCCCGCCGAGCGGGGTGATCGCGCCGAGCCAGCGTGGCGCGCCGAGCGCCATCGCGTAGAGCGTGGCGGCGAAGAGTGCCGATCCGGCGAGGAGCGCCACCGCCGCCCAGCGCCCGCCGAGTTGGAGCGCGACCAGCACCGCGACCGCGTGGATCAGCTGATATTCGGCGCCGGTGCGCAGCCATTCGGCCGGCTTGCCCGTCACGCCATGCGCGCCGAACGCCCCTGCGCCCACGGCGACCGCGCCCGACAGCGCCGCCAGCGTGACGAGCGCCTTCACTTCGTATCGTCGATGAACGGACGGGACGGCTGGAACATCCGGCGCGCCTCATCCGAGAAGATGCCGGTTTCGACCTGCACGCGCAGCCGTTCCTTGTCCCGCGCGCGGTACACGCTTTCGATCCGGGTGATGCGGTCCTCGGCGACGCCCAGCGTGGCGAGCGTGCGGCGGCCCATCGAGATCGCGCTTTCGAACACCTCGCGCACGACCATCGCGGTATCCAGTCCGCTATAGCTGATCATCGCCCGCCGATCATAAGCGCGCACGAAGATCGCGGCCTGGCGGAAGGTCTTGAGCGCCTGCTGCAGTTCCTCACGCGTCAGCTGATCGCGATCCATCGCGAACACGATCACGCGCGCTTCGTCCGCATGCGCGGTCTGGAGCAGCTCCAGCCGCGTGCCGTCGCCATAATAGACCTTGAGCCCGAAGCGGGCGGCGATGTCGATCATCTCCGCATCATTGTCGATGATCGTGACCGAGATGCCCGCGCCGAGCAGCATCTGCGCCACCGTCTGACCGAAGCGGCCATAGCCGACGACGATCGCGTTCGCCTGCCCCGCCCCCTCCGGCCCGTCCAGAACGTCGCGGGCGACGACGGGCGGCGCCTCGTTGAAGCGGCGGCCGTACATCATCAGGAATGGCGTGGTCGCCATCGACAGCGTCACCACCGCGCCGAGCAGGCTGGCCGCCTCGGGCGCGACGAGCTGCGCCACGGTCGCCTGGCCGAACAGCACGAAGCCGAACTCGCCGCCCTGGCTGAGCAGCAGGCCGAGCGCGAAGGCGGGGCGGCGCTCGACCCCGAACAGCATCGCGAGACCGAAGATCAGCGCGGTCTTGACCACCACCACCGCCGCGGCAAGGCCGAGCACGAAGAGCGGACGCGCTTCGATCGCGTGGATGTCGAGCGCCATGCCGACCGCGAGGAAGAACAGGCCGAGCAGGACGGTGCGGAACGGCTCCAGATCGGCCTCGAGCTCGTGCCGATAGGGCGAATCGGCGAGCATTACGCCCGCGACGAACGCGCCGAGCGCGGTCGACAGGTGCATCGTTTCCATCACCGTCGCCGCCGCGAGCACGGTGAACAAGGCGGCGGAGATGAACAATTCGCGCTCGCCCAGCCCCCCGATCAGGCGAAACAATGGGCTGATGATGTAGCGGCCCGCGAGCACGAGCCCGACCACGGCGGCGACCGTATAGACGCCGAGCAGCCAGCCCGGCGGCGCGCCGGGCTCCGGCGGAATACGACTCAAAGCGGCGATGATCGTGATCAGCGGCACGATCGAAAGGTCCTGGAACAGCAGGACCGAGAAAGCCCGCTCGCCGAACGGCGTGTTGAGGCGGCCGGCCGAGCGCAGCATCGGCAGCACCTGCGCGGTCGACGACAAAGCGAGCGGCGCGCCCAGCGCGATCGAGGCGGCGGCGCTGAAGCCGGTGAAGGTGTAGATGATCGCGGACAAAGCCGCGCCGCACAGCACCACCTGCGCCAGCCCGAAGCCGAAAATGTCGCGCCGCAGCCGCCACAGCCGCGTGAGATTGAGTTCCAGCCCGACGAGGAAGAGAAGCAGGACGATGCCGAGATCGGCGATCGACAATTTGTCCTCGGCCCCGCCGACGAGGCCCAGGCCCTGCGGCCCGATCACCGCGCCGGCGACGAGATAGCCGAGCGTGGCACCGAGCCCGAGCTTGCGGAACAGCACCACGAAGCCGAGCGCGAAGCCCAGCATCACGACGCCTTCGAGCAAAATGTCCTCGCTCATGCCACCGTCCTCGTTCGCGCGCGGGCCGCAGCCTCGGCCACCGCCTCGAACGCCAGCCGGATCGAGGCATGGCGGGCGGCGTGCGGGCGCGCCGGATCGAACAGCTCCAGTCCCGGCCATTCGCCGGGGCCGTCGCGCGTACCCGCCAGGAAGGCGGCGAGCGCGTCGCGCGCCTCCTCCAGTTCGGCCAGGGTCCGGCCGATCGCGTGCGCCCCCATCAGCGAGGCGGACGCCTGGCCCAGCGCGCAGGCGCGCACCTCCTGCCCCAGCGCGGCGATGCGCCCGTCCGCATCCAGCGCCACGTCGACCGTGACGCGGCTGCCGCAGACCGGCGAGCGCCGTTCGGACGTGCCGTGCGGATCGTCGAGCCGCTGCTGATGCGGGATGCCCGCCGCGAGGCGAAGGATGCGCGTGTTGTAGAGTTGGTTCGACATCAGCCGGTCGCCTGCGCGGCGCGGCGGTGGTTGACCCAATCGACCACCGCGCGTCCGCTCGCGTTGAGCAAAGGATAGGAACGGGCGGCGCGCAGCCATTCGGGCCGGGCGGTGCGTGCGCCGAACAGCACATCCCAGCCGAGATTGAGCGCGAGAAACAGCACGGTCGCGATCAGCAAGCCTTTCAACGCGCCGAAACCGAGCCCGAGGATACGGTCGAACGATCCCAGCACCGATTGGCGCGTGCGCCGGCCAAGCTGCTGCGCGATAAGCTTGCCGGCGAAGAAGACGAGCCCGAACACGAGCACGAAGGCGAGCACGGCCGCGCCCGACGGGCTGCCGACCAGGCCGCCGAGCAGCTTCGTCACGGGGGTGTGGAACAGCCGGAGCGAGACGATCGCCGCGACCCACGCGAACAGCGACAGCACCTCGGTCACGAACCCGCGCAGCACGCCGAATCCCGCCCCGCCGACGATCAGGACAATGACGACGATGTCGAGCGCGGTGAGCATGACATGCGCTATGGCGATGGCGCGGGCCGATCACAATGGGATGCGACACCCAGCATTCCGGCTTGCGCCGGCGCGCGGCTTTCCCCACCTCGCGGGGCATCATGCCGACCACGACCAAGATATGCGGCCTCTCCACCCCCGAAACCGTCGACGCGGCGGTCGCGGGCGGCGCGGCGTGGATCGGCCTCGTCTTCTTCCCCAAGAGCCCGCGGAACATCGTGCCGGAAGC
>NZ_JBMDXG010000217.1:0-2700 GCF_048594985.1 Sphingomonas sp.
CCGAAGGCGGCATGGATATCGAGGAAGTGGCGCATTCGACGCCCGAGAAGATCCGCACGCTGACGATCGACCCGGCCGAGGGCTTCCAGCCGCATCACGGCCGCGCCGTCGCCTTCGCACTGAAGCTGACCGGCGACCTCAACAAGCAGGCGGTCAAGCTCGCGGGCCAGCTCTACAACGCCTTCGTCGCGACCGACATGTCGATGCTGGAGATCAACCCGCTGGTCGAAACCACGGACGGCAAGCTCCTCGTGCTCGATGCCAAGGTGTCGTTCGATTCGAACAGCCTCTACCGCCACCCCGACATCGCCGCGCTGCGCGACGAGACCGAGGAGGATCCGGCCGAGGTCGAGGCGTCGAAGTACGACCTCGCCTACATCAAGCTGGACGGCAACATCGGCTGCATGGTCAACGGCGCCGGCCTCGCCATGGCGACGATGGACATCATTAAGCTCAACGGCGCCTTCCCGGCCAACTTCCTCGACGTGGGCGGCGGCGCCAGCAAGGAGAAGGTGACCGCGGCGTTCAAGCTGATCCTCAGCGATCCGGCGGTCGAGGGCATTCTCGTCAACATCTTCGGCGGCATCATGAAGTGCGACATCATCGCCGAGGGCGTCGTCGCCGCCGCGCGCGAGGTGAACCTCCAGGTCCCGCTCGTCGTCCGCCTCGAAGGCACGAACGTGGAGCAGGGCAAGCAGATCCTCGCCAATTCCGGCCTCCCGATCGTCCCCGCCGACGACCTCGGCGACGCCGCGCAGAAGATCGTCGCGCAGGTCAAGCAGGCCGCCTGAGCCAAGCGGGGCGGCTTCGGCCGCTTCGTTGTCAGATGTGGAATGCGAAAATCCCCATGCCGGAAGGCGTGGGGATTTTCGTGTTGAGGTCCTTAAGGTCGGGCCGCCCGAGCCTCGGTGACGTCGATCCGCGCCCGATAGCCGTGCCGCTCCAGCATATGCAGCAAATTGGCTCCGTTAAGCAGCGTCAAAGGCTTATCGCTGGCGAAGCGGTAGGCGTCAGGTCCATATTCGGAGGTCGTCACGAGAATGCCGCGCGAGGCCCCCTCGTTCATCACCGTTCCGTAGAGGTCGCGGACAGCGGCGACGCTGACCGTGCGCGTGTAACGCTTGGCTTGGATGACGATTTTGCCACCGGTGATTGGGTCGGGGTCAAAGGCGATCGCGTCGACGCCTCCGTCGCTGGAAGATTGGGTGACTTTAACTTCGCCGCCGCGGCTAAGGAATTCCTTCTCGAACAGCTCGCGTACCAGATGCTCGAAGTCATCCCATGAGATCGAGGCTATGTTGGTGGAGGCGTCGATACCGCCGCCGACGTCGCGCCCCTCGATGAAACGACGATCCTCACGGTCCATCTCGATGACCGGCGGGACTGGCGCCAG
The DNA here is from genome assembly GCF_048594985.1 of Sphingomonas sp. Classification (GTDB taxonomy): domain Bacteria; phylum Pseudomonadota; class Alphaproteobacteria; order Sphingomonadales; family Sphingomonadaceae; genus Sphingomonas_I. The sequence goes on from NZ_JBMDXG010000217.1 coordinate 1,394, forward strand.
TACCGCGAGGCTGGCGGCTGAGACGCCCTTCAATGCCTTGAAGCAGGCCTTTGGGTCGGCGCGGGAGAGATCGATGCGGCAAAACTCATCGCGCCTCGCTAGGATAGACATGATGCAACCCTTCCGCTCCAGTCCGGTGGCAGGATCGATCGATTCGACCATTCCGTTGAAGAGGATCGCGTCGAGGTTTCCGTCGACATCAGCCTCAAACAGTTCATGAAGCGTGCGCAGGCAAATCTGGTAGCTCGCGCTGTCGAAGTTCGCCTTGCGGTCACGGTCGGCGATGCGCGTCTCGGTTAGCTCGCCGGTCGACTTTACATATTTAACTGCCTTGGTCTGAGGGAGGTCGTCAGGCCCAGGCAACCGATATTCTAGCATAAGCAACCGGTCAGCCGGTCGATACTGCATGTCATACGACTTCTCGAACAATCCTCCGTAGTCAGAGTTCTCTAGGACCAACGACGCATGCTCGATCACGGCATCGGGATCGTGATCAGCGAGGGCGTCGCGCAGCGCGTCAACTTTGGCATGCGAGGCGGCCTGTGCGGCGAGGAATTCGGCTTTTGCGTTTTGGTGCGCGGTCCAGAACGCATCTTCTCGCAGGGCCCACGCTGCGGTGGCCGCCGCGTGCTGGGCCTCGCGCTTGGCCTCAGAGGCTCGCCACTCCTTGGCCGCGCGAGCGTTGCGCATCTCAGCCTGCTCCTCGAGATGCCTGCGCTTTCCCAGCAGCCTGTCGAGAAAACCGATGTGCGGGACCTCATATGCCGGCTCCGGCCGGGCAGCCGTGGTCGGCCGTGGTTCGGGGAACTGCGTGGGCATCGCGTATTCGCCGTGGTCTTTGAGCGCCTCCCAGTCGATGGCATCGTCGATCGCCAGGGTATGCGCGAGGATTCGGCCAATACTCTCCTGGGCGCGGATTGCTTCTGCAGTCATTTCTTCGGCCGCGCCCTTACCGGTCTGGAACAGCCGCTTGGTTTCGAAAGCGACCAGCTTCGAGTCCCAATCGGCGAGCAGCGCGTCGACCTTGCTCTGGAGGATGAACAGTTCCGGCGCGCCAAGTTCGCGGTGCAGATTCATCGTCTTGTGCCGGATATCGATGTAGTAGCGCAGGATCCGGTCGCCGCGCGCGCTGAATTTTGCGCTGAGCTTGCCGATTTCGAGCTTATCTAGGTTCGGCGAATGCAGTGTGATGTCGCTCATGCTTTGCAGTCCCCCTCGGCGTCTATGCACCGTCACCGATATTCGAGCACGAGGTGAGATCGGCGGCAAGTCGGCTTGCGATTAATCGGCGGCTTTCGGGGCTAGCT
>NZ_JBMDXG010000218.1:0-7917 GCF_048594985.1 Sphingomonas sp.
CCATGGGTATCGCGCGGTCCGGATGACGCGGGCGAACCGACGCTGCGCTGCTCGACCTGTCACCACGCGGCGAACTTCGAAGCGTCTGGCGTGCCCGGCAATCCCAAATGGAAGCTCGCGCCGATCGAGATGGCCTGGCAGGGCAAGTCGCTGGGCGATATCTGCCGCCAGATGCTCGATCCGGCGCGCTCGCACATGGATCACGCTGCTTTGCTCCATCACATGGCCGAAGACGAGCTGGTTGGCTGGGCCTGGCATCCGGACGGCGCCCGCAGTCCCGCACCGGGGACGCAAGCGGAGTTTGGCGCACTGATCGAGGCATGGCTCGATTCCGGTGCGAGGTGCCCCGCATGACGCCTACCCCCGAAAGCTCTGGTTCTGCGCAGCCGGATGCGAAGCGCGGCTTCCGCATGACCCGCCGCCGGATGATCCTGGGCGGTTCGCTCATCGGCGGCGCGCTGGTGGTGGGCTATACCGCGACCCATCCGATGGAGGTGGGCGGCGCGATCCTGAGCGGCGGCGGCACCGATCCCGAGCCGAGCGCTTTCGGCTCGTACATCCGCATCGCCCCGGATGGCTCCGTCACCGTCGTGAACCGCCAGCAGGAACTCGGCCAGGGAATCCATGCCGGTCTGGCCGCGATCGTCGCCGAGGAACTGGACGCCGACTGGGACCGGGTAAAGGTCATCGATTCGCGCAGCAATTTCCGCGCCTACGGTCCGCAGGGCTCGGTGGGATCGCGCTCGATCTCGTCCAACTGGGATTTGATGCGCAATGCCGGGGCGGCCGCACGCGCGATGTTCGTCGACGCGGCGGCGCTGCGCTGGAGCGTGCCGCGGCGGCTCATCGAGGTTCGGGACGGTGTCGTCTTCCATTCCGGCTCGAACCGATCCGCTACCTTCGCGGACCTGCTCGCCGACGCGGCCCGCCAAATCCCGCCGCAGCAGCCGACGCTCAAGCAGTCGAAGGACTATCGTCTGATTGGCACGGATCGGGTGCGGCGCAAGGATAGTGTCCCCAAGAGCACCGGCGCGCAGGTTTATACGCAGGACGTGCAGCGGCCCGGCATGCTCGTCGCCATGGTCGCGCACAGCCCGCGCTTCGGCGGCAAGCTTGCTCGCTTCGATCCGTCTGACGCCCGCAAGGTGAAAGGGGTAGTCGATGTCTTCGCGATCGAAACCGGCGTGGCCGTGGTCGCCCAGAACAGCTTCGCGGCGCGAAAGGGCCGCGAGGCGCTGCGCATCGAATGGGACGACAGTAGGGCTGAGACGCGCTCGACGCCCGATCTGGTCCGCTATTACCACGAAATCGCCTCGGGCCGCGGAGACGTGAGCCCGAGCGACTTCGCCATGAAAGGCGATCAGCCCGAGGCGCCGTTGAGCGGCAACATCGTCGAATTTGCGTTCGACTTTCCCTATCTCGCGCACGCGCCCATGGAAACGCTCGACTGTGTCGCGACGGTCAACGGCCGGCATGTCTCGATCACGTCGGGCGCGCACCTTCCCATCGTCGATCAGGTGCAGGCTGCGCTGACGGCCCGGACCATCCCCGGCCTGGTCGATGTCGAGGTCATCCCGGCGGGCGGCTCGTTCGGGCGCCGCGGTGTCATGAGCGCGGATTATGTCGTCGAATGCGTGCGCATCGCGAAACGGACCAACGGACGCCCGGTCAAGATGCTCTGGACGCGCGAGGACGAAATGATGGCCGGCTACTTCCGGCCGATGTCCCATCATCGCCTCTGGGTCCAGATAGGGCGCGACGGCTTTCCCGAACGCTGGCGCGTCCACAGCGTCTGTCAGCCGCTAGTTCCGGTCGGCGCGAACAGTCAGGCCGTCGAAGGCATTGAGGGTTCACCCTATTTCTCGACCGCGTCCACCGTCGGCGGCAAAATCTTCAGCCCCTCTTTCGCGGTGCCTCCTTCCTTTTGGCGATCGGTCGGCCATTCCCACACCGCGTTCGTGATGGAGCATGTCATCGACCAGCTCGCGCGGCGTGCTGGGCGCGATCCCGCCGCCTATCGTCGGACATTTTATGAAAGAGGAAGCGACAAGCGGCGCCTTGTCTTGCTCGACGAGCTGTGCCGCCGCTCGGGCTGGGCTGAACCGGTCGAAGCCGGCTGGGCACGCGGTCTCGCAATTCATGAAACGTACGGAACCCTGGTCGGCCAGGTTGCGGAGGTCCGGCTGGATCAGGGCAGGCCGGTCGTCCGACGCGTCGTTGCCGTGGCCGACTGCGGCATCGCCGTTTCTCCCGACCAGATCGCAGCGCAGATGGAAGGCGGCATCGGCTTCGGCCTTTCGGCCGCGCTGTTCGGCGTCATGACGCTCAAGGACGGCGTCATGCAGGAAACGAACTTCGATACCTACCCGGTCCTGCGGATGAACGAGATGCCGGCGGTCGAGACCCATATCATCGCCTCTACGAGCCGGCCCACCGGCATGGGCGAACCCGGAGTTCCGCCGATCGCGCCGGCCGTCGCAAACGCCCTTTTGGTGCTAACGGGCAATCCAACGCGAAGCCTGCCATTTTCATAAATGGAACATCATCGTGCCGTGCCGACCCGACTGTGACTAAGGCCATCGCAGAGCTGTCCGTCTAACATTAACTCGCCTCCGACAGCTGCGGCTCTGCAGAGATCGGGCTATGAAACCGCTTGGCCGGGGATCCATCAAGCGCATCCTCACAGCAAATCGAATATCTAGCCTCCGTTTGATGCGGAGGGCTCGATGGGGGCGAGTTCTGGTTAAGCCACGAGCAGCAGGTTCGGCTGAAGCCGCTGCTACTCAGCCGCCCTGGCCGACTGGCAGATCCTCAGGCCCTGATCTCCTCTCACAAAGCTTAGCCGCAGCCGTCAGGCGAGTAGAGTTATACGGACAGAAACTGACCGCCGACGTGGCCTTATGGTTCGAGAAGCGCCAACCGCCTCCCTGTGACAATCGATTGATTGACGAACAATATCGCAAGCACGGCACCGACAAGACCCACGAACATGTCGAAGCCTGACACTTGCCCCAGAAAGCCGGGCTGATGGCCGAGGAACAGCATGGCAAGCGTGAGCGCGATCAGCATCAGGCGTAGTTCCGTAGGGCCGGCGGCAAGATAGGAAAGCTTGAACTCTCCACACACCTTCGCCGCCAGATAAGCGTGAACGGAAAGTAGCAGGTATCCGATCGCGGCGAACAGCGCGACATCGAGCCTGACAAATGGGCTGCACCCGATGCCGCCAATGATCAAGACCGTGGCGACGCCGTCGCAGCTATGATCGAGAAAGTACCCATAATTGGGTCGCTCAATCCCACGGTAGCGCGCAAGACTACCGTCCATGGAATCACCGAACCACTGAACCAGATAGCCGATTATGGTCAGCCACAGCCAAGTCGCTGTCCATGCGCTCGCAGCATAGCCAGCAAACACCATCACGGATCCGATCATCCCAAGGCAAGTCAGGCGATCAGAGGTCACCCATTCCGGCATTCGGCCGCACAGCCACGTGAGCAGGCGCCGCTCTGTGGCAGCAAGGATATTGCGCTGTATTCGCTCGGGTGTGTTTGTCATGACCCTTTATGTTGGCGCTTCGCACCGCAGGCAACATCGCCGCGTGGGCGCTTCACGGCCCGATGCTTCGAGGCGCGCGCACGATCAATGCCGAGGTTGGGAGTGCCATTGACGCCCGCTTCGGGGGCTAACCAGATCTGAAAACCGGCCCCGCCGCTTTGCCAGTCCCCGTCCGTGTCATCGATTTCGATCGACGGGGCCCGTCCACAAGCGCACCGGACCTGCGACGTCGGGGATCGTATGCATTTGCCATTGGGATGATATTGCCTCGCAATAGGCATGTAGCTAAGCGTTGCGCCACAAGGGGGACATATGCGCACCGTTGCAATGCTATTGGCTGGTCTATCGACGTTTGGGGTGGCGCCAGGCCTGGCGCAGCAACCGCAGAATTCGGCCGTTGAGCCCCAGCCTGACGACATCATCGTCACCGGCGAAAAATCCAACCGGACGCTTCAGGAGACCGCGACCAGCGTCGCTGTCACGACGCCTGCGCGGATTACGCAAGAAAACATTCAGTCGATCCAGGATATCTACAACCGCACGGCCAACGTTTCCGAAACCTATGGGGCGGCGGGTTTTACGATCCGTGGCATCAGCAACACCGGTGTCGGTGCGGGTGGCAATGCCGATACCGCAACTGTTTACGTCGACGGAGCGCCGATCACACGCGAGGCTTTGTTCGGCGGCCCGACCGACCTGTGGGACGTCGGTCAAGTCGAGATATTGCGCGGGCCGCAGTCGACCATCCAGGGGCTGAACGCGCTGGCGGGCGCGGTCGTGATCACCACGCGCGATCCCTCGACGACGGATTACAGCGCAGACGGGCGCATCCTGTGGACCGACCGCAACGACCGCACCTTTTCGGCGGCGGCCGGCGGGCCGATCATCCAGGACGAACTGGGCTTCCGGGTGTCGGCCGAACGGCGCGCCGATCGCGGCGTCATCCGGAACATCACGCGCGGGGGGTATGACGATTCCCTGCGGACGCTGAATCTGCGCGGCAAGCTGAAGTGGACGCCGCAGGCTTTGAGTGGCCTGGAGGTGCAGGCCAGCTACAATCGCGTGCGTCGGGATGGCGGCTACCTCTACGAATATGCGCGCACCGACGTCCCGGACTTCTACGATCATCGCATCGGTACGGGCGACCAGCCCAGCCGTGGCGACGTCAGATCCGACATCGCGGTCCTCAACATAGGCTATGAAATCGCCCCGCGATTGCGGGTGTCGAGCGTGACATCATATAGTCGCGTGGTTTCGCATGCCGTGACCGACACGGACGGCACGGCACAAAATCTGCAAACGATCGACAATCTTCAGCGCTTTCGTACCTGGACCGAGGAAGTTCGGCTCAACTATGATGGTGAGCGGATCAGCGGCGTACTCGGCGTCTGGGCCTATCAGCGTAAGGGCGGGCTTGAGGCCTTCAACCGGCTGAATATCGCCACGCCCACTGCCACGATCAGTGCCCTGCTTCAGGGCGGAGGTCTGCCGGCCGGAACCGCGAACCAACTCGCCGCGACCTATTCGTCGGTGCTCCCTGTCATTCCCGTTGTGTATGAAGGCTACCAACCGCAGACCGTGCGCACCGCTGCCCTGTTCGGCGACGGTCGGCTGCGCGTGACGGATCGCCTCTCGCTGATCGCCGGCTTCCGTTACGATCACGAAGAAAACCGCTATACCGCAGAGAGCATCGCCACCTTTGCCGGGACATTGCCGGATCCTGCCGCGTTCGGTGCGCTCGCTCCTGCAGTGACCCTGGTCAATCGGGGAGTTCTCGGCCTCGTTTCTGCCGCGTCCTCGTCGCGCGCGTCGAATTCGCGAACGTTCGACGCCTTTCTGCCCAAGGCGGGGATCAGCATGGATTGGGCCCCAGACCTGACCACCGCGTTCACGGTGCAGCGCGCCTATCGCTCGGGCGGGTCGAGCCAGAATCCGGCGCGGGCGCTGCTGGTGCCTTATGATCCCGAATATAGCTGGAACTACGAAGGATCGCTGCGGTCGCGGTGGCTGGACGGGCGGCTGACGCTGAACGCCAACATCTTCTATTTCAAGTGGAAGGATCAGCAGACCAACGTCTTCTTCGGCACCAGCCAGTATGACTATAACACCGTCAATGCCGGCAAGTCGCATCTCTACGGCTTCGAGGTGGAGGCGCAGGGGCGGCTGAGTCGGGCAGTCGATGCCTATGTGTCGCTGGGCCACGTGCGCACCGAGTTTGACGATTTCAGTCTGCCCAGTGGAGCCGCCAGCACGGTCGATCTTTCCGGATCCGAGTTCCCTTATGCCGCGCATTGGACGGTGGCGGGTGGTGTCAATGCGACGGTCGGTCGCATCGTCGGGAACCTCAACGCCAATTATCGCGGGCCGGTCTATAGCGATGTCGGCGTGACGCAGGTCCAGTCGCGGCTGCCGGGCCGTACCGTCGTCAATGCACGGCTGGGTTATGATGCCGGTCTGTGGACCGCCTTCGTCTTCGCGCGCAACCTGCTGGACGAGAAATATAGGCAGTACGACTATCCCGCCACCGGTCGCGCGATCCTGGGGGACCCGCAGACGTTCGGCCTGGGGCTGGAATTCCACCTGTGATCGCGGCGGCGGCCGGGGTGGGACTCGTGGGCGGCGCGGCCGGCGCGGGGCTGCTGCGTCGCGCATGGGCGGATCGGCAGCGCGAGCATCCGCTCCTGATCGCGGCGGGCTGGAGCGCGCTGACGGCAACCGTCCTGATCACCGCCGCGTGGATCGGTCCGATCAAGGGGCTGACGCTGGGCCTAACGACGGCCGGGCTCGGTGCGCTGCTGGTGGTCGCAAACGGTCGCGTGCGCCGCGAAGCGCGTGGCGGGCGCGAAACGGGGTTGGCGCCCGAGCCGCTCGAAGGCCCGTCACGCCAGTGGCGCGGTTGGCTGAAGGCGTTGCTCGCCGGGCCGCTCGGCATGACCGCGGCGATGGCGGTCGCATTCTGCTATGCCGCCTGGGCTCCTGGCGATCCGCGCACCCGCCTCCTGATCGGCGGGCTGCTGATGCCGGTGGTCTGGGCACTCGCGATGACATGGACTCTGGCTGACCAACGCCTGCTGCGCGCGCTTGCGGTGCTCTCGGGCACCACGGTTGTCGGCTTCGCGCTCGCCGCGATGCGGGGGGTCGTATGAGCGGGCCAATCACGGGGAATATGAAGGCGGGTCGCCCGCGCGGCGGCTGGCCGCTCTCGCCCGCCACGGTGCGCGCAGTGCTGAGTGGACATGGCATCCTGGGTCTTGCCTTCGCTGCGATAATCTATCTGGTCTGCCTGACCGGCACCTTGGCCGTGTTCGTCCATGACTTGGAGCGCTGGGAACAGCCCGGAACGCCGCGGGTCACCACGATCGGGAGTGGCGCGCTCGACCGCGCGCTCGCCACGGCCCGGCAGGCCGCACCGGCCAAGGCTACATTCTACGTGTCGCTGCCTTCGGCCGACGAACCGGGCGCCGGAATCATCGCATACAGCCCGACGTTCGAACACGAATGGTCAATCGATGAAGCCGGAAACCTGGCGCCGCACGCCACCCCCTTCTCGGATTTCCTGCTCAACCTCCATATCGCGCTCCATCTGCCGCGCAGTTGGGGCGAGTTCATCGTCGGGTTGGCGGGCGTGGCGCTGCTGTCGTCGTTGATATCGGGACTCCTGGCGCACCCGCGGGTCATCAAGGATGCCTTTCATCTGCGCCTCGGCGGATCGCGGCGGTTGCAGGAAGCAGACCTGCACAACCGGCTCGGCATCTGGGCGTTTCCGTTTCACGTCATGATTGCGCTTACCGGCGCGCTGCTCGGGCTCAGCACGATCATCGTCGGCGTGCTCGCCTTGCTGCTGTATCGCGGCGATACCGGCAAGGTCTACGGACTGTTCATCGAGCCGGCACCCGCAGCGAACGCCGCGGCCGCGCCGGTGCCGCCGCTGGGCGCGCTCCTGGCCGAAGCACGCCGTCGCGCACCTGGCGCCGAGCCACATCAACTGACCATCGAGCGCGCCGGTCGCGCCGATGCGCGCGTGACAATCGCGTCGAAACGCAGCCGCCTGCTGGTGCCGCAGGACACCACGATCTTCGACGCGACGGGGCGGGTCGTGAAGGATACACATCCGCATGACCTGGTTGCCGGCACGAAGATTCTCGGCGGCATCGGGCAGCTGCACTTCGGCTGGTTCGGCGGGGTGCCGGTGCGACTGGTTTACGGCCTGCTCGGGCTCGCATTGTGTGTCGTTACGTCGAGCGGGGTGACGATCTGGCTCGCGCGGCGGCGCGACAAGGGCCGCGCGGTGCCATTGTGGGAACGGTTGTGGACGGCGGTGGCGTGGGGGCAGCCGCTCGCGCTCGGGCTCGTCGCGCTCGC
>NZ_JBMDXG010000219.1:0-3351 GCF_048594985.1 Sphingomonas sp.
GGCGGCGGTGATGCTCGTCGCCTATCCGGCATGGGACGCGCTGGCCAATTATCTCGACGCCAGCCGGAGCGGCGGTCTGGCGCAGAACAAGAGCCAGATGCTCAACTTCGTCGTCAGCATCGTGACCGCAGCTGCGGTCGCCGCGACCCTGCCGCACGGCATGCACGCGGTTCTCCAGATCTTCGGCGTGTGGGCCGTGCTCTCCGGCCTGTTCCAGCTCCTCACCGGCGTGCGGCGCTGGAAGGCCTATGGCGCGCAGTGGGCGATGATCCTGAGCGGCGCCCAATCCGGTCTGGCCGGCGCACACATGCTCAGCAAGGGCGCCGGTGCCGCCCCGGTCAGTATCGCCGACATCGCGCCCTATGCGGCGTTCGGTGCCTTCTACTTCCTGATCTCGGCGGTCTCGCTGACGGTCAGCGACATGCGTCGCCGCTCCAGGGCCATCGCCGCCTGACCGCTCGCCCAAAACACGAGGATCAGCGCCGGCCGGGCTGGTCGCTGTCGAGTGCCGCCTCGTAGGCGCGGGAGCGTTCCTCGCGCCGGGCACGCTTGCGCGCGTCCTTGATGCTGGAGGCGCCGTTGTCGAAATGCTCCTCCAGCAGGCGCGCCACCATGTTCGCGTCGCGCGCGAGCAGCGCCGTGTGGATGCGACGATGCTCCTCGAACGCGGCCGCCCAGCGGTCGTGATCCAGCGTGCTGACGTGGCGCGCGCGTTCGGCGCGGGGCAGCAGCAGGCGCCATGCGAGCAGCAGCGCCGCGTTGGCCGACGATTCCACGATCAGCTCGTGGATCAGCCGGTTCGCCTCCAGGTAGCGCGGCCGATCGCGCGTCTCGTAATAATGGGTCAGGTCGTCCTGCAGCTCGGACAGGATCTCGAGCTGTTCGGGCGTCATCCGCTCGCACGCCAGCCGCGCCGCGAGGGATTCCAGCGCGCCGAGCACGGTGAACACCTCCGACGCCGCCTGTTTGTCGAGCTGGCTGACCTGCACCGTGCGGTTGGGCAGCAGGGTGACGAGCCCCTCGGCCGCGAGCGTGCGCAATGCCTCGCGCACCGGCGTGCGCGATGTCCCGAACTGCTCGCTCAGCGCCACCTCGCGCAGCGGCTCGCCCGGGGCAAGCTCGCCCGACAGGATCATGCGGCGAAGCAGGGTGACCGTTTCCTGGTGCCGGTCGCCCTTGCGGGCGGCGACGCGCTCCACCGGCGCGGGCGCCACGCTATCCTTTCTGGCCATCGCACGATGCTAGCCCGCGACAGGGCGATCGGCAACGCCGCGCCGTGCCGACAAGATAGACTTTGGTGCATGCACGCGTCGCTGGCGGACGGCGGCGGCGGTGGCTACCGTTCCGATACGCCCGGCCCAGTGGAGAAGAGAATGATGGAGCAGGATTTCGGACTGGATCGGCGCGTCTTCATGGCCGCTGCCGCTTCCCTGGGTGCCGGCATGGCCGCGCCGGCATCCGCCGCCGACCCCGCGCCGTCGGGTAAGGAAGGCTGGGAATGGGCCCCGATGCGCTGGGTGCAGATCTGCGCGACCGAGGACGATCCTGCGCATTACGACAAGGAATTCTGGCTCGATTTCCTCCGCCGCACCCGCGCGCAGGGCGTGTGCCTCAGCGCCGGCGGCGTCACCGCTTTCTATCCGACCAAGGTGCCTTTCCACTATCGCAGCCCGTATCTGGGCCAGCGCGACATGTTCGGCGAACTGGCCTTTGCCGCGAAAGGCATGGGCATCCGCATCCTGGCGCGCGTCGATCCGCACGCGATGCGCGCCGACGCGCTGGCCGCGCACCCGGAATGGGTCGCGCGCGACGCGCAGGGCGCGCCCAAGCGCCACCCGACAGACGCGGATCTGTACCTGACCTGCCCCAACGGCCCCGTCACCTTCGAATGGATGCCGGCGATCCTGCGCGAGATCGCGACCGCCTACCCCGTCGACGGTTTCTTCGGCAATCGCTGGGCGGGCGGCGCGGGCATCTGCCATTGCGAGATTTGCCGCACGTCGTTCCGCAAGGCGTCCGGTTTCACCATCCCGACCACGCTCGCCGATCCGCAGGACCGCGCGGTGCGCGCCTACCTCGCCTGGGACGACGAGACTCGCTACGCCCAGATCAAGCATTGGAACGACGTGGTGAAGGCCGTGAACCCCGAGGCGTTCTTCGTGCCGGGGACGTGGGGGCGGCTGGATCCCGGCCGGCTGAGCGGTATGATCCGCTCGCTCTATGCCGACCGGCAGGGGCGCGGCGCGCACGACCCGATCTGGGTCAACGGGCGCAGCGCCAAGGAAACGCGCTGCCTGATGCCCGATCGCCCGATGAGCGGCATCTTTGCGGTCGGCGCGACCTCCACCGGCTATCGCCACGTCGATTCCACGCAGTCAGGCCCGGAAATCGCAACCTACCTGCACGACGGGCTGGCGCACGGTTTCCGGCCGTGGATGACCAAGTTCAAGGCGGAGGTGTTCGACAAACGCTGGGTGCCGACGGTCGAGAAGAGCTATGCCTGGCATGCCAAGCACGAAGCCTATTTCCGCAACACCGACAGCCTCGCGCGCGTGGCGATGCTGCGCTCGGTCCAGACCAACACCTATTACACGCCGGGGGCGCTGTCCGACGGCAGCGCCAGCGGATCGGCCAACACCGCGCAATCGCACCGCGCGCCCGAGGGGGAAGCGAACGGTTTCTATCAGGCGCTGCTCGAATCGCGGATCCCGTTCGATTTCGTCGACGAACGCCGCCTTGATCCGCAGACGCTCGACCGCTATCGCGTGATCGTGCTGCCGAACATCGCGGCGCTGTCCGATGCGCAGGCGGCGCAGCTCCGCGATTATGTCGCGCGCGGTGGAGCGATCGTCGCGACGCACGAGACATCGCTCTATGACGAGTGGGGCCGGCGCCGCGCCAACTTCGCGCTCGCAGACCTGTTCGGCTGCGACTTTGCGGGTCGGGTCGATGCGCGCGTGCAGAACGGTTACATGACGGTGCGCGGGCCCGGTCCGCTGACGCGCGGCTTCGACGATACGCCGCGCATCATCGGCGGGATCAAGCTGGTCCACGTCACCCCCCGCCCCGGCCTTGCGCCCCCCGCGCTGACGCTGGTGCCGCGCTATCCCGACCTACCGATGGAGAAGGCCTATGGCACGACGCGCGCGAGCGAGGTGCCGGCGGTCTATGCCCGCGTGCATGGCAAGGGGCGCGTGGTCTATTTCCCCGGCAATATCGACGGCACCTTCTGGGAGGTGTCGAGCGCCGACCATCTCGCGCTGCTGCGCAATGCGGTCGAATGGTGCGCGCGCGATCCGCAGCCGATGATCGTCGGCGGGCCGGGGCTGATCGACGTCAGCTACTGGCGCC
>NZ_JBMDXG010000022.1:0-5997 GCF_048594985.1 Sphingomonas sp.
TGTATCTGGCGAGCGACGAGAGCGCCTATACGACCGGCATCCTCCACGCGATCGACGGCGGATGGACGATGGCGTGACGCGGATGGATTCGATTGTCTCGGCATCGCACTTCCGGGAGGCTGCGCGCCGCCGCCTGCCCCGCTTCCTCTTTGACTATGCCGAAGGGGGTGCCTTCGACGAACAGACGCTCGACGCCAACGTCGCCGATCTTCGCGCCATCCAGTTGCGCCAGCGTGTGTTGCGCGATGTGGCCGAACTCGACCTTGGCACGCACCTGTTCGGGCGCACGCATCCCTTGCCCGTGATGCTCGGTCCGATCGGCATCGGCGGCATGTTCCGGCGGCGCGGGGAGACGCTGGCGGCGCGGGCCGCGCACCGGCGCGGCCTCGCCTTCACGCTGTCGACCGTCTCGATCTGCTCGCTCCGCGAGGTGCGCGCGCTCGCCGCCGACGGCCCGCTCTGGTTCCAGCTCTACGTCATCCGCGACCGCGCCTTCATGCGCGACCTGATCGAAGGCGCGCGCGCCGCCGGGGCCGAGGCATTGGTCTTCACGGTCGACATGCCGACGCCCGGCATCCGCTATCGCGATGTCCGTTCGGGCATGTCGGGACGATATGGCCCGATGCGGCGGGTGCTGCAGGCGATGGGCCGGCCGGGATGGGCGTGGGATGTCGGGCTGCACGGCCGCCCCCACCGCCTCGGCAATCTGGAGCCGGTGCTGGGCAACGCCAGCGGCCTCGACGACTATATCGGCTGGATGGCGGCCAATTTCGATCCGTCGATCCAGTGGCGCGATCTGGGCTGGATCCGCGAGCTGTGGGACGGGCCGCTCATCATCAAGGGCATCCTGGATGTCGAGGATGCGCGCGAGGCGGCGGCGCTGGGCGCCGACGGCATCGTCGTGTCCAACCATGGCGGCAGGCAGCTCGACGGCGTCAGTTCCACCGCGCGCGCCTTGCCGGCGATCGCGGAGGCGGTGGGCGACCGGCTGACCGTCCTGGCGGATTCGGGCGTCCGGTCGGGGCTCGACATCGTCCGCATGCTCGCGCTCGGCGCACGCGGCGTCTTTCTCGGTCGCGCCTGGCTCTACGCTCTCGCCGCCGGGGGCGAGGCGGGCGTGGCGCGCCTGCTCGACCTCCTCGAACGTGAGATGCGCGTTGCCATGACGCTGACCGGCGTATCAAAGGTGTCCGCCATCGACCGCTCTATCCTGACCGATCTTCCAGACGAAAGGTGACTTCATGAAACTGTGTCGCGTCGGCCCTGCCGGCAAGGAACGCCCGTGCCTCGTCGACGGTGACGGCACGCTCCGCGATCTTTCGGGCCATCTGGCCGAGATCGACGGCGCGGCTCTGTCCCCCGACGGGCTGCGCCGCCTCGCCGCGCTTGATCCGGCCAGTTTGCCGGTGGTCGATGGCGAGCCTCGCTACGGCGTGCCCGTGGCAGGGACGCGCAAGTTCATCGCGATCGGCCTCAACTATGCCGACCATGCGGCCGAATCGAACCTGCCGATCCCCGAGGAACCGGTGGTGTTCAACAAGTGGGTCAGCTGCCTGCAGGGTCCGAACGATCCGGTGACGATCCCGCGCAACTCCACCAAGACCGACTGGGAAGTCGAACTGGGCGTGATCATCGGCTCGCCCGCTTTCCGGGTCGAGGAACGCGACGCGCTGGCCCATGTCGCCGGCTATTGCGTGGTCAACGACGTGTCGGAACGCCACTGGCAGACCGAACGCGGCGCGACGTGGGACAAGGGCAAGGGTTTCCCGACCTTCGGCCCGGTCGGCCCGTGGCTCGTCACCGCGGACGAGGTTGGCGACCCGCAGAAGCTGTCCATGTGGCTGGAGGTCAACGGCAAGCGGGTGCAGGACGGCAGCACCTCGACCATGATCTTTACCGTCGCGCAGATCGTGGCTTACTGCTCGCAATTCGTGCAGCTCGAAGCGGGCGACATCATCACCACGGGCACGCCCCCCGGCGTCGGCCTGGGCCAGAAGCCCGCGCCGTGGTTCCTGAAGGCGGGCGACGTGATCGAACTCGGCATCGAAAAGCTCGGCCAGCAGCGTCAGGATTGCGTCGCTGGCTGAGCGCCGCCGTCTCTTCGCAGCCGGGATTGGCGCGGTCGAGGATCTCGACCGCGCCCCGTTCCTTTAGAACGCGATCGGCGTTCCGGTTGCCGTTGCCGGCCGGGCGCCGGCCTCTGCCCGCCCGGCGGGATCAACCGCCAGCGTGAAGCCGTAGCGGAGCGGCGCGACGGGAACGCGATAGCGTTCCAGCGGCCGGCCGAGCGGGCTCCACGTATCGGTGCCGCCAAGCCCGCTCTGCAGCGCGTCGATCAGGACGGTAACGTGCCCGTGCGGCACGATATCGCTGCTCCGGCGCGTGCCCGGCGCCCGGCGCGCGAGGTCATCGTAGGGAAAGGCGAGAACATTGGCGGACAGCGGCTGCGCGCCCGTGACCGTCAGCGTCGGCAGGTTCGGCCCGCGCACCGCCAGCCAGCGCACGTCGACTTTATTCCCGGTCTCCTGCGGCCGCATATAATCGTGATTCTGCTCGGCGATCGGCCCGGCCCAGCGCGCGAGCGCCGCCCCCGCCTGCCTATCCCAATAGCTTTCGTGCGGACCCTTCCCATACCATTCGAGGTCGGTGAAAGCGGCCGGCATCTGGAACGCCAGCCCGATACGCAGCGGATCGGGCAGCCCCGTGGCAAGCGGCGTGAACTGCCCCTCGACCGCGACACGACCGTCGCCCTGCATCCGATAGCGGCTCTCGAACCGCGCCGTGCCATCGCCCACGACGAACCGGACGCGCACGTCCGCCGCGCCGTCGCCCTCCCGCTCGACCGTCACCGCCTCGACGCGGCGCTGCTCGGTCGCCGTTTTCCAGACGCCATGCGTCCGCTCGATCCGCGTGCCGACATCGTTGTCGGTCAGCGCGCGGTAGAAATTGGGCGTGCCGCCGGACAGGATCGCGCGGCCGTCCTGGCGATAGTCCACCAGGCCCGTCGCCCGATCGACCCGAAGCTCGCGCCCTGCCGCCGACAGGCTGACCCGGCCCGCCTGCTCGTTCACCCGCACCGGGCCCGACGCCGCCGGCGCCGCCACCGCCGTGCCCGGCAGCACGAACTGTTCCCATGCGACGAGATGTCCGGCGGGCAGGAGTGGCGATACGCCGGCACGCGCCCGCGCGGTGATCGTCACCACATATTCGTGCCCCGCCTCGCGCCCCGCCGGAAGCGGGATCGCCAACGCCCCCTCTCCGCGCGCCGGAACGTCGATCGCCGGCAGCGTGCCGCGCGCCACTTCGATCCCGTCGCGCAGCAGCAGCCAGCCGAAATCGAAATCTCCGAGCGTCCGGAAGTCGTGGCGGTTGAGGACCGTGAAGCGTCCGCCCGCCGCGTCCTGCGCGCGGAAGGCGATCGGCTCGTACACCTTGCGCATCTCGAACAGGTGCGGGTTGGGCGTGCGGTCGGGCTGGATCAGCCCGTCGCCGAATTCGATGTCCCCGCCCGGATTGGGGCCATAAAGGCCGCCCGTACCCCAGAAGGGCTCCCCGTTCACGTCCCGCGCGTGCATCGACTGGTCGACCCAATCCCAGACGAAGCCGCCCTGCAATTTGGGATTGGCGTAGATCGCCTCCCAATAATCCGCCATGTTGCCCCCGCTATTCCCCTGCATGTGCGAATATTCGCACTGGATCAGCGGCTGGGTGAAGCGCGGGTCGCGCGCATAGGCGATCGTCTGGTCGACGCCGAAGTACATCGGCGCGAAAATGTCGGCATAGGCGTTGGGCTTGGGCTGTTCGAGCGTGCCCCACCCGAGATAGTTGATGAGCCGCGTCGGATCGCGCCGCCGTGCCTCCGCCGCCGCCTTTTCAAACGCGGGGCCGATCCCCGCCTCGTTGCCCAACGACCAGAAGATGATCGACGGATGGTTCTTGTCGCGCTCGACCATGTTCGCCACGCGCGATACGTGCGCCGCGTCCCAGGCCTTGTCGTAACCGATCTGGTACAGTTCCCGCTCGGCATCCCCCTTCCAGCCCATCTCCATGTAGGCGTGCGATTCGATGTTGGCCTCGTCCATGACGTACAGCCCATATTCGTCGGCCAGGTCGTACCAGCGCGGATCGTTCGGGTAATGCGACGTGCGCACCGCGTTGACGTTGTTGCGCTTCATCATCTCGATGTCGCGGCGCATCGATTCCATCGAGATGACGTGGAACGTATCGGGGTCGTGCTCGTGGCGGTTGACGCCGCGAATGTAGACCGCGCGACCGTTCACTTGCAGCTGCCCGTTACGGATCGCGACGTCGCGAAAGCCGACTCGCTGCTTCGTCGCCTGGACGACGCTGCCCTTCGCATCGATCAGTTCGATCAGCAAAGTGTAGAGGTTGGGCGTTTCGGCCGACCAGGCGCGCACGTCCTTCAGCCGGTCGGCCAGCCGCACCACCTGCTCACCCCCGCCGGGACGCACCGGCGCGGTCCGCTCCGACACGATCCGGTCGCCGTCGAGCAAAGTCGCGCGCACGCGCATCGCCGTCCTGCCCGGCAGCACCTTCGTGGCCACATCCAACGTGCCGTCGCGCCAGTTGCCCGCGAGGCCGGCGCGCACCGTGAAGTCGCGGATTCGCGTCTTGGGCGCGGCCATCAGGAACACTTCGCGCTCGATGCCCGAAACGCGCCAGAAGTCCTGATCCTCGAGGTAGGAGCCGTCCGACCAGCGATAGATGCGGATCGCGATGCTGTTCCGGCCCGCGCGCAGGAAACGCGTGACGTCGAATTCGGACGGCAGCTTGCTGTCCTCGCTATACCCGACCTGCTGCCCGTTCACCCAGACATAGTAGGCCGATCCCGCCGCGCCGATGTGCAGGATCACGTCCTGCCCCGCCCACCCCGCCGGAATATCCACATCGCGCCGATACGAGCCGACCGGGTTGCGATCGTGCGGGATCAGCGGCCGATTGGCGGGAAAGGGATAGGTGATGTTGTTGTACCGCGCCTGATCATACCCCTCGGCCTGCCAGTCGGCCGGCACGCGGATTTCCTTCCAGCCCGACACATCGAAATCGTCGCGGAAGAAGTCGGCCGGTGCGCCGTCGACATTCGGGGAGAGGGCAAAGCGCCACGCGCCGTTGAGCGACAGGAAACGGCTCGATCGCTCCCGATCGCCATCGAGCGCGAGGTCGCGGCTCTCGAATGGAAAGCCGGTCGCGCGCGCCGGCATCTTGCCGCGTTCGAACATCGCCGGATTTTCCCAATCGGGGCGGCTCGCGTCGATCTGCGGCGACAGGGGCACGGCCGGCCGGTTCTGCGCGGCGGCAAGCGTGGCCTGCCCCAATAGCGCGCACAGGACCAACCGAGTTGCGAGCTTTCCCACGATCCTGCACCCCATTCCTGTCGTTTCTCGATCCGGCGGTAGCATGCTCGCTCGGGGAATTTTAGCCCGGATGACCGCGACTTGACCCTGCGGGAGCCGCGGATCGACCGCGCGCGAGCGGCTGTCCAGCGCGAATCCGCACGCCCTCGCCCGCTATCGGGGTGCTGCCGGGCGGGAGCAGCACGACCAAAGTCGATCCCTGCTCGAACCATCCCATTTCCTCCCCCTTGGCCACCGCCGCGTCGACAGGAAAGGCATGGCTTTTGCCGCGCCGGATGCGGGCGGGCAGGTCGAGGAAGGTCAGCCGGATGCTCGCCACCAGCACCGCCGCCACCGCGACGATGATCAGCGGCGTCCCGTCCGCCATCCGGCACGACAAAACCGCGCGTTCGTTGCGGCAGAACAGGCGCGGCACCCGCTTCAGCGTTGGCGGATTCACGTTCCAGCAGTCGCCCGGAAAATAGGTGACGCGCTCGACCGTCAGATCGGCGGGCGCGTGGAAGCGGTGATACATCCCCGCCGTCAGTCGCAGCGTGACGAACTGCCCCCCAGCGAGCGGCGCCGGCCCCCCCGCCCCGCCGAGCCGGTCGGGCCGGCGGGAGGGCCTGCCCGTGTGGTGGTG
>NZ_JBMDXG010000220.1:0-4739 GCF_048594985.1 Sphingomonas sp.
CGCCCGGCCGCTGACGCTGGAGGAGATCCCCGGCATCATCGAGGATTACGCCACCGCGACGCGCAATGCGCTCGCCGCCGGCTTCGACGGCGTACAGATCCATGCCGCCAATGGCTATCTGATCGACCAGTTCCTGCGCGACAAGGCGAACCATCGCACCGACATCTATGGGGGGGCGGTCGAAAACCGCATCCGGCTGCTCGGCGAGGTGGCTGAGCGGCTGGTCGCGACGATCGGCGGCGACCGGGTGGGCGTCCGCCTCTCCCCCAATGGCGAATCGCAGGGCGTGAACGACAGTGATCCGCATACCCTGTTCGCCGCCGCCGCCGCCCTGCTGAGTGACAAGGGCGTCGCGTGGATCGAATTGCGGGAGCCGCGTCCCGGCGGCACGCGCGGAACCCCTGACGTGGCGCCGGTCCATCCCGTCATCCGCGCGGCCTTCGGCGGCCCGCTGGTGCTCAACGCGGACTATGATTTCACGACCGGCCAGGCCGCGCTCGACGCGGGTGAGGCGGATGCGATCGCGTTCGGGCGCCCGTTTCTCGCCAACCCCGATCTGCCGCGCCGGTTCGTGGAAGGCCTGCCGCTCAATCCGCCGCGGCCGGAGCTGTTCTACACCCAGGGCGTCGAGGGCTATCTCGACTATCCGTTCTGGGACGCCGCGCGGCCGGCCTAGGCCGGCCCGGGCGACCAGCCTTCGGGTGCGAGCGTGAACCCGGCGAAGTCGAAGCCGGGCACGACCACGCACGAGACCAATGCCCAGCCGCGCGCCGCGTCCGCCGCCTGCCAGTGGCCGGCGGGCACGCACGCCTGGGGGTTACCCCCGTCGAGCACCACCGTCTCCGGAATCGCCGCCTCATCGGCCGCGATCGACAGGTCGAGCGGCGCGCCGGCATGCCAAAGCCACAGCTCGTCGGCATCGACCCGGTGCCAGTGCGAGCGTTGACCCTCCTCCAGCAGGAACAGGATCGCGGTGCCGGGCGATCGCGCGCCCGCCGCCGCGTCGGCGCGCCACGTCTCGCGATACCAGCCGCCTTCGGGGTGCGGCGACAGCGCGAAACGATCGATCAGCGCGCGTGCGTCGGTCATCCCTTGCGGTGCGCGGCCTTCCACGCCTTCACCGCCTCCATCGTACCAGTGACGTGCCCGGCCGGCTCCATCGCCGTGTGGGCGAAGATCACCTTGCCGTCAGGCGCGATGACGTAGGAGGTGCGGTTCGACATCGCCGGATTGCGCGGCAACGTGACGTCATAGGCGGCGATCGTCCCGGCGGTCGCCGATCCCACCGCGAACTTGTTGCGGCACGCCTCGACCGAAAAGCGGTTGAGCTTGTCGATCGGGTCGGCCGACATGCCGATCACCGTCGCGCCCAGCTTGTTGAAGTCGTCGGTCGCCTCGGCGAACTGATGCGCCTCGATTGTGCAGCCCTGGGTGAAGGCGGCCGGATAGAAATACAGCACCACCGGCCCCTTTTTCAGCGCCTGCGCCAGCGAGAAGGGCTTGGGCTTGCCGGCAAGGCTGACCTGGGTGGAGAAATCGGGAGCCTTCGCGCCCACGGCGAGCGCCGCGTTGGCGGTCGCGGGCACGGCAAGGGCAAGCAGAGCGGGAAGCAGGCGGATCATTGGGCACCCTCCATCACGGGCGCAGCATGTCGCTGCGGCGGCCGCGCGCGCCTGTCTAATTCACGCCCTTGTCGCGGACAAGGATCGCCAGCTCGGTGCGCGACGAGACGCCGAGCTTCTCGTACAGATTGTGCAGGTGCATCTTCACCGTGCCTTCGGAGATGTCGAGCGCGCGCGCGATCTCCTTGTTGCGGTTGCCGCGCGCCACGAGCTGCGCCACCTCCGCCTCGCGCGGCGTCAGGTTGAGGGGTTGCTCGGCCGGCTGGGCGAGCGTGTGGACGATCTGCTGCATCGCGTCGCGATCGAGGAATTGCTCCCCCTCCATCACGCGGTCGAGGCAGCGCAGCAGCGTGTCGCCGCCGGTCCCCTTCAGGATCAGGCCGTCGACCTTCAGCTGCACCGCCTCCATCACCGGCGCGGCATCCGTGCTGGCGGTCAGGATCACGATCTTGGTGCGCCACTTCTCTCGGCGCGCGTCGCGCAGCAGGTCGAGCCCGCTGCGGTGGGGCATGTGCACGTCGAGGATGGCGATGTCGGGCTGGTGCGCGTAAATCGCGATGCTCGCCCCGCGCCCGTCGAGGCACCGCGCGACGATCGTGTGCCCCCCCGCTTCGAGCAGGCCGGCGACGCCGTCCAGCATCATCGGGTGATCGTCCGCGACGACGACGCTGGCCATCAGCGCGCCCTCCGGTCGGGCAGGGAGATGTCGAGCCGGGCACCGGATTTTCCGCTCGCCAACGTGAGCCTGCCCCCCATCGCGCTGACGCGGGCATGGAGCGAGCGCGGTCGGCCGGCAAATTCGGCGAGTTCGTCGTGCATCATTTCCCCCTCGAACGGGAATCCGCGCCCGTCGTCGCCGATCATGATCTTCAGGCTGTCGCGGCTCTGCCGGACTTCGATCGAGACGCGCCGCGCGCCGCCGTGGCGCACGGAATTGGCGACCGCCTCGCGCGCGATGCGGACGATGTCCTCCTCCATCGCTTCCGATACGTCGACGTCGCTCGGAATGACATGGGCGGAGACGTCCGCGTCCCACGATTTGGACAGATGCTCGGCCACCTGGCAGAGCGCGTTGCCGAGATGGGTCGAACCGCGTTTCGGCCCATGCCGCATCGCCTGGACCACCTGGCGCAGCTGGCGCTGCTCCTCGGCGATGGCGTCGCGCATCTGTTCCAGACGTTCCCGCGCTTCGCTCGACAGGTCGGTGCGGGCGATCAGGTCGAGCTGCAGACGCGACCCCGCGAGGAATTGCAGCACGCCGTCGTGCAGGTCGCGCGCCAGGCGCACGCGCTCGTCGCTCGCGGCGCTGATCCGCCGCTCCGCCTGAAGTTTCCATGCCTCGATCGTGAGCGAGATCTGGTTGCCGATCATCGTCGCGACCATCAGGTCCTCATTGGCCGGATCCGGCGGGTCGAGCACCATGATCAGCCCCTCCGCGCCCGTCGCCATGATCGGGATCACCAGCGCGCGATGATAGTCGATCCGGTCGAGCAGGGGATGCAGCGCGACATCGTTGCTCTCCCGCAGGCGGCCATTGGCGCGATACAGGCTCATTCCGCGCATCCGGTCGTACAGAAACGGTGTCGCCTTGTGATCCATTTCGACCAGGGGCACGTCGATCCCGGGCAGCGTCGCGGTGTGCGACACGCCATCGTCGATCCGCCCGACCGAGAGGTGCGGCTCCTCCGGATCGGCCCAGATGATCACACCGCGCCCGACACCGAACACCGCCAGCGCGTGCGCAAGGCAGGGGATCATGGAAACCTCGCCGCCTTCCCCGCGCAGCGAGATCGGGCGGGCGATCCGCGTCAGCTCGGTCACCAGCCGTTCCAGATGCTGGGCGAATGCGGCCAGCGTGATCGACATCATGCCGAGATAGCCGATGCGGACGAGGAACAGCTGCCGCGCCGGTCCGCTTTCGGGCGAAAGCAGGTCGAGACGGAGCCCCGACGCCAGGAACACGGCGATGACCAGCAGTCCGCTCCAGCACGCGCCGCGATAGCCCCATTGCACCGTCGCGCTGAGGAGGATGAAGGTCAGCGGGGTAAAGAACGAGCCACGCGGATCGGGCGTCATGTTGAGCAGCGCCGAAAAGGTGACCGTGTCGATGATCAGCAGGACCAACGCCGCATGCAGCAGGTGGCGGCGCAGGCGCATGGTCCAGACGCAGACCATGATCAGCAGGCTGTAGGCCAGGTAAATGCTGAAGACCGCCCGGAAGATGCTCTGCACCTCCGCGTTGCGGAGCTCCCCGAACAGGACGGATATGAGCATGAACGCCGCCAGGATGACGCGGGCATAGGCCACCAGTCG
Source organism: Sphingomonas sp. (assembly GCF_048594985.1). Lineage (GTDB taxonomy): Bacteria > Pseudomonadota > Alphaproteobacteria > Sphingomonadales > Sphingomonadaceae > Sphingomonas_I. The sequence goes on from NZ_JBMDXG010000220.1 coordinate 3,936, forward strand.
GCTGCTGCGTGCCGAAATAAGCTGATCCGCCATGCCGGGCTCCGCTCTTCCGACGCGAACCTGTCGCCCCCATTTCACGATACCGTTCCCGCCCTCGGATCGAACCTGATCGAAAGTTAGTATAGCATACTGCCCGTCAGGTGAATTGTTCGTGCATTTTCAGGCGGCTATCGCGGCGTCGCACCGAGGGCGCCGGGGGCTGCGACTTTGGTAGCGAGTAGTGTGGCGTAACTTTGATCGACGACCGTGCGGGCCCCTCGTTACAGGGCTCGCGCGGTCGTTTACGTATCAGGCGGTCGCGTCGGCTGCCTCCGGCGCGGTCGTCCAGCCGAGCTGCGGCACGGCGGCGGTACGCCGACCGCGCAGGTCGACCCTGAGCGCGATATAATTCTTGCTCTCCATGTAAGCGAGCAGACGGCGCACCCGGCCGAGCGAATGCGTGCCGTAGATGCTCGCAAGCTCGTCTTCGGTCGGGCAGGGCGCCTGATCCTTGGCGGCGCGCGCGATCGCCATGAACACGCCGACCATGTCCTCCGGAACGCCCTCGGCCAGCCCGAGCGCGGCCTGCCACGCATCGTCGGCCAGCTCGGTCGAGGACAGCCCGGCGCGGGCGAGCGCCAGCCGGCGCGTGAAGACCGGCGGTTGCAGCGGCGGCGCCGGCAGGCCCAGCATCCGGCAGCGCAGCGAGAAATCCTGATAGAGCGCGCCGGGCGCGCGGTGCCCATCCTGGTCGCGCGCCATGTCGCCCAGGATCCGGTCGACACGGGCCTCGATCTCGGTATCGGACAGGGCCGGTTCCGCCTC
>NZ_JBMDXG010000221.1:0-5639 GCF_048594985.1 Sphingomonas sp.
TCGCGCTGGCGGCCGCCGCGCTGCTCGGGCTGATCCAACTTGGGCTGGCCGCGCGCGAGCCGCGGCGCGTCGGCGCCGGGGCCGTGCTGCTCGCGGTCGCGGTGCTGGCGGCCGCGACGCCGCTGCTCCGCCCGCCGGCGCCGACCGTGACGATCGGCGCCAAGAACTTTTCCGAGCAGTATATTCTCGCGCGGTTGATCGGCCTCCAGCTCGAGCGGGCCGGCTATCGGGTGCGCTATCGCGAGGGGCTGGGCTCCGCCGTTGCCCTGCGGGCGCTGACGGGTGGCGAGATCGACGTCTATGTCGAATATGCGGGGACGCTGTGGACGGGCCCCATGCACGAGACGCGCAGCGTGCCGCGCGCGGCGATGCTACGCGGGATCGGGCGCTGGCTGAAGGACGGGCCGGGCGGGCGGCTGGTCGGTCCGCTCGGCTTCGAAAACGCCTATGCGCTCGCGGTACGCCGCGACGCGCGGATCGCGACGATCGGCGCGCTGGCCGATCGCGCCGGGGCGATGACGCTGGGCGCGGACCTCGAATTCCTCGACCGGCCCGAATGGCGCGCGCTGCGCGCCGCCTACGGCCTGCGCTTCGGCGCCACGCGCGCCTACAGCCCGACCTTCATGTACCGCGCGCTGGCGAGCGGGCAGGTCGACGTGATCTCGGCCTTCTCGTCGGACGGGCGGATCGCGGCGGACAAGCTCGTTGTCCTGCGCGATCCGCGCGGCGCGATCCCGCGCTACGACGCGATCCTGCTTGCCTCGCCCGCGCACGCCCGGGACGGGCGCTTCATCCACGCGCTCGGCCCGCTGGTCGACGCGATCCCGGTCGACGCGATGCGCCGCGCCAACCTGATGGTCGATCGCGACGCGGACAAGGCCAGCCCAGACGCGGCGGCGCGCTGGCTCGACCGCGCGATCAGATCGCGAAGCGCGCGGTGACGCGGATGTCGCGCCCGGCGAGCGGGGCATAATCCTTCAGGTAGCTCGCATGGCGGCGGGCGACCACGTCGAACAGGTTGTTGCCCGACAGGATCAGGCTGAAGTTGCGGTTGTCGGCGATCGGATGGATCCCGATAGAGGCGTTGACGGTGGTGAAGCCGTTCGTCTCGGTCTCGAAATCGGTGACGCGATCCTGCTTGGCGGTCCATTCCACCTCGGCCTGGCCGAACACGCGCCCGCCGCGCGCCTCGATCCCGCCGAGCAGGCGGAGCGGCGGGATGCGCGGCGCGGGGCCGACGCCCAGCACCGTGGCGTGGACATAGTCCGCCAGCCCGTTGGCGAGGATGCTGGTCTCGCCGATCCGCGCGAGCGTGTACGAACCCGACACTTCGAACCCGTAATAGCGCGCCTTGCCCTGACGCGTCTGGAAGACGGGCAGCCCGTCCTCCTCCTCGCCGGTGGCGAACGAATCGATATAGTTGGTGAAGCGGTTGTAATAGACCGCCGCTTCGATGTCGTAGCGGTCGCCGTGACCGTGCAGCACCGCCTCGACCCCGTTGGCGCGCTCTTTGCGCAGGTCGGGCAGGCCGACTTCGAACGACTGCGTGCCGGCGTGCGGCCCGTTGGCGTAGAGCTCCTCGACCGAAGGCGCGCGCTCGCTGTGCGACAGGTTGACGCCCGCGCGCCAGCCTTCGGCGAGCACGACCGACGCACCGAGCGAGCCCGAAATGGCGTCGAACCCGCGCCGCGTGCTGACGAACTGGTCCTGCCCGTCGATCGGCAGCGCGCTCGCCGCGACATGTTCGTAGCGTCCGCCCGCCTCGAACTTGAACCTGCCGTAATCGAGCTGCTGGAGCGTGAAGATGCCCGCCGAATTGGTGCTGGTGCGGGGCACGAACGCCTCTTCGCCGATCGTGTTGGTATCGCGCGACAGGACTTGCGCGCCCGTCACGCCGCGCCAGCGGCCATGCTGCGCCTGGATCAGCTCGACGCGGCCCTCCATGCCCCTCGCGTAGAAAGCGGTGCCGATCTCGCCATCCTCTTCCAGCTCGTAATGGCGGTAGCGCGCGCCGCCGAAGCGGAAGCGGATCTTTTCCAGCACATCGCCGCCGGTATCGAATTCGGCCCGCGCATCGATCCGGTCCTGCCTGACGTCGAGGCGCGGGGCTTCCTGCTCCTGGCCGGGGGCGGTCGCGTAGCGGAGGGGGATGCCGTACAGGCTGTCATAATGGCTGTAGGCGACGCCGAAATGCCCGGTGTCGGTCACCACCGCGCCGCCAATCCCGGCATTCCAGGTGCGCGCCTGGGTGTTGGGAAGCTTGCGGCGCACGCCGGCATTGGCGGCGAAGTCGATCTCGTCGTCGCTCGCCCCATCGGCCGCAGACTGAAGCGCCTGTGCGCGCAAGGCCGGCGTGAGCGCGTGCCCGCCGATGCGCAGGTCTCCGCTCTTCAGGTAGCTGCCGTCGGCGTGGAGCACGATCCGGTCGCTCACCGCCACGTCGGCGGCGGCCGCGCCCGATCGTTCGTTGGCGGCGCTGCCATAGGTGCCTTCCCCGGCGATCCGCGCGCCATTCTCCGGCACCGTGCGCGGGATGCGCGTATCGACGACGTTCACGACGCCGCCGATCGCCTCCGAACCGTAGAGCAGGGCGGATGGCCCGCGCACCACCTCGATCCGCTCCGCCAGCAATGGGTTGATGATCACCGCATGGTCGACGCTGGTGGTCGAAACGTCGAAGCTGCCGACGCCGTCGGTCAGCACGCGCACACGCGCGCCCTGCTGACCGCGCAGGATCGGGCGCGAGGCGTTCGGCCCGAACGAGGTGGAGGAGACGCCCGGCACGTGCGCGAGCGTATCGGCCACGGTCGCGCGGCGATCGCGCGCCAGATCGATCCCGCCGACCACCGAGATTCCCGCGATCACGTCCTCGCGCGTGCGGGCGAGCGGCGCGGTGACCACCACCTCATTCGGGGCCGGCGGGGCGTCGGCCAAAGCGGGCGGGGCGATAACGGCGCCGCCGGCAAGCGGCAGGGCCATGGCGAAGCGGAGCGTGGACGATACGGTCATTCCGCTGTGGTAGCGGAATGATATACTATCACAACGTATAATCTCACGCGAGGTGACACGGTTCGTCGCATTCTGCAGGCGTCAGGTCATCTGCGTCAGGACGAAGGCATAGGCTTCCGCGCGCTCGTGCAGCGCTTCGAACCGGCCCGATTTGCCGCCATGGCCCGCGCCCATGTTGATCTTGAGCAGCAGGATATTGTCGTCGGTCTTGGTCGCGCGCAGCCGCGCCGCCCACTTGGCCGGCTCCCAATAGGTGACGCGCGGATCGTTGAGCCCGCCGGTGATCAGCATCGGCGGATAGGCCTTGGCCCCGACATTGTCGTAGGGGCTGTAGGACCGGATCAGGTCGAACGCCGCCTCGTCGGTGATCGGATTGCCCCATTCGGGCCACTCGCCGGGGGTCAGCGGCAGTTCGGCGTCGAGCATCGTGTTGAGCACGTCGACGAACGGCACGTCGGCCACCACCGCGCCCCACAGATCGGGATCGGTGTTGGCGACCACGCCCATCAGCTCGCCGCCGGCCGATCCGCCGTTGATGGCGATGTTGCCGGGCCGCGTGAAGCCGGCGTCGACCAGCCCCTTCGCCGCATCGACGAAGTCACGGAACGTGTTCCAGCGCGCCTCCGCCTTGCCCTGCAGGTACCAGTCGTAGCCGAGATCGTCGCCGCCCCGGATATGCGCGATGGCGAAGGCCCAGCCGCGATCGAGCAGGCTCAGCCGCGCCGCCGAGAAACTGGGCGGGATGGCATGGCCATAGGCGCCGTAGGCGTAGAGGAACAGCTTGCCCGATCCGTCGCGCGGGAAGCCGACCGGATAGACCACCGACACCGGCACCTTCGCCCCGTCGCGCGCCGTGACGGTCAGCCGCTCGGTCGCGTAGCGCGACGGGTCGTAGCCCGACGGCACCTCCTGCACCTTGAGCGTGGTCAGCGCGAGGCTGTCGGGATCGCAATCATAGACGGTGAGCGGCGTCACCATCGACGAATAGGTCAGGCGATAGGCCGGCGGGTCGAATTCGGGATTGGTCGATGCGCCCGCGCTGTAGCTCGCCTCGGGAAAGGCGACGCGCCGTTCCGCGCCGTCCCATCCGCGCAGCACGATCTGGTCGAGCCCCTCTTCGCGCGCGGCGATCATCAGGTGGCGGGCGAAGGCGGCGATCCCGGTCAGATAGACGCGGTCCGATCCGGCCACGACCTCCTCCCACGCATCCGGCCGGGCGGGATCGGCGCGGACGATGCGGAAATTGACGTGCGTGTCGTTGGTCAGGATCCAAAGCGACCCGTGCGCCGAATCGACGCTATACTGGCGCTTCACCTGACGCGGGCTGACCAGGATCGGTTCGGCCGCGGGATCGGCGGCGGGGATCAGCCGCACCTCGCTCGTCTGGTTGTCGCCGGTCGCGATCTCGATCCACTGCCGGTCGCGCGTGCCGCCCACGGCGACGCGGAAGCCCTCGTCCGCCTCCTCGTACAGCACCGCGTCGCCACTTTGGCCCAACCGGTGGAGCAAGGCACGGTAACTGCGCCAATTGTCGTTGACCTCGGTATAGGCGATCGCGTCGGAGCCCGCGCTCCACGCCACGCCGCCGTTGACGCGCGTGCTGACCGTCGCGATGTCCGCGCCGGTCGCAAGGTCGCGGATGCGCAACGTATAGCGCTCGGCCCCGCTGTCGTCCGCGCTCCACGCGAGCAGCCGCCCGTCTGGGCTGACCGCGACCGCGCCGACGCGGAAATAGTCCTTGCCCGCCGCCTCGGCCGGCTCGTCGAGGATCAGCTGGTCCATGCCCCCCGCGACCGGGCGGCGCCACCAGCGCGGATATTGTCCGCCTTCCTCGTAAGCCCACCAGTAGAGCCAGTCGCCGTCCTTCTGCGGGACCGACGAATCGTCCTGCTTCACCCGGGCCCTCATCTCCTCGAACAGGGTGTCGACCAGCGGGCGATGCGGCGCCATCGCCGCATCGAAATAGGCATTCTCCTCGTGCAGGTAGGACAGCACGTCCGCGTCGCCGACGTTCGGATAGGCCGGGTCCTTCAGCCACGCCCACGGATCCTCGATCGTGACGCCATGGTGGGTGAACCTGTGCGGGCGGGTCGCCGCGACGGGCGGCGGGGGAAGATCGGTCATGCCCCGCGCTTAGAACGCGTTTCCGCCGCGTGGAAGCAGGCGGGCGGTCAGTCCAGCCGTCGCCAGAGCCGGTATGGCGAACCTTCGGGCAGCGCTACCGGCGCGAGCCAGGCCGGCACGCGACCATGCGCGAGCTGGACGTACAGGCCCTTGGGCGCCTCGCTCGCATAGACGGTCGATTCGGACGTGCCGGGGCAGATCAGCAGCATCGTCGCGCCATGCCGCCGCATGATTTCGTGCGCGACCTCCGGGTCCGCCGCGCGGAAGGCGTGCTGCGTGTCGAGGATGTCGGCCCCGGCGCGGTGATAGGGGCCGGAGATCGCGCTGTGACGCGTCGTCGCGATCAGGCGCGGGCCCAGATCGTTGAAGGTCAAAAAGGTCGCGGGCGGCAATTTGCCGATCGGGCGCAGCGCGGGAAGCGTCGGGCAGCGGCGATTGGCCTTGTCGACCTGCTGGCGCCGCTGCGACTTCACCTCGGGCACGCGGCGCGTGATGAAGCCGGCGAA
>NZ_JBMDXG010000222.1:0-45535 GCF_048594985.1 Sphingomonas sp.
GCCCGCCGCCATCGAACAGGCGACGCCGATTTCGCCCTGGCAACCCATTTCGGCGGCGGACACCGACGCGTTGCGCTTGTAGAGCAGGCCGATGGCGCCCGCCGCGTAGAGCAGCCGGCGGCTGCCGTCGCGATCCGCGCCCTGCACGAACGTTTCATAATAACGGAGAACGGCGGGGATGACCCCCGCCGCCCCGTTGGTCGGCGCGGTGACGACGCGCCCGCCGGCGGCGTTCTCCTCGTTGACGGCCAGCGCCCACAGGCTGACCCATGCGAACACCATCGAGGGATCGGCCCGATCGCCCAGCGCGAGCAGGCGGGTGTGTAGCGCACTTGCCCGCCGGCGGACGTTCAGGCCACCCGGCAGAACCCCGCTTGCCCCGAGTCCGCGGTCCATGCAGGCCTGCATCGCGGCGCGGATATGATCGACGAAGCGATCCGGATCGGCGTCGGGCCAGGCGGCCTCGTTACGGCGCGCGATCTCGGCGATCGACAAGCCGGTGTCCCGCCCGACGACCAGCAATTCGGCAGCGGAGCGATAGGGAAAGGGAATTGCGACGTTGGCGCGGGACGGCGCCACGCCTTCGATCCGGATCGAGCCGCCGCCGACCGAATAATAACGCCGCGCGTGCCGCCCGCCGTCGGCGGCCCAGGCGACGAATTCGAGTGCGTTGGGGTGCCCCGGCAGCACCGTATCGCGATGCCAGATCAGGTCCGTCGGCTCCACGAAACCGATGGCCTCGTGTCCGCCGAGGCGCAGGGTAGCGTTCGTCCGGATCGCAGCAAGCAAATCGGGCACGCGATTCGGATCCGTCGTTTCGGGACACCAGCCAGACAGACCGAGCAGGACGGCGGTATTGGTGGCATGCCCAAGGCCGGTCAGCGCGAGCGATCCGTAAAGATGGCATTCGACCCGCGCGACCGGCACCGCGCGTTCGTGGACCCACAACGCGAAGTCGCGCGCGGCGCGCATCGGACCGACTGTGTGCGAACTCGATGGGCCAATGCCGATCGCGAACAATTCGGTAAGACTGACCGGCGTCTCATGCGCGGTTGTGACTGACGAGCACATGGTGTTCCTTCCCCGGCTGCGCCGGACCATATGCCCCTTCTGTCCGCTTGCCTGAGATCGCTATCCCGTCGGCGGGCGCGCGAGGCGCCACTCTCCAGAAGTTGATGTCGCCAGCATGGTCCTTCTGCCTGAGAGTTTCCGGGGCGGTTGCTCCTTCGGCGCCGGCGAAAAACCGGTCTCTCCCACGCTGGCAGGCTCCCCGTCGCGGGCGCCCTGAAAATCAGGGATCCGCCGAAAGGTAGAGCGAAGATAAATCGGTATCTCTTACGCCATTGCGACGCTCCGCGTTGGAGGGCGGTGTTTTCCGTTCAGCCGGCCGATCGAATCAGGCGGTCAGGCTATTGCCGGGATAGCCGGGGTCAAGGCGGGTCCCGCGCCGGATTGCTTCTTTCACGCTCCGACGTGGCGCGCCCACCACGAATCGCCTCACAAAAGCGAAACAAAAACCTTTTGAAGCGCTGTCTCGGCCGCTCCGTCTCCATCACGGACGACGTTTTTCCTCACGAAAACGGCAAAACTTGCCGGAATTCGCAACTTAGGGCGCGCGATCGTCCGCATTTTGATCAGATACCCTTAATCTTTTCGTATACGATGCCTTCACAACAAGATCGCCGGAAAAGGGGCCGGCAAGCAATATTAATGCGTCAAAGCGGCGCACAAAGATCTTATAATTATAAAGTGAAGGAAGAGGACCGCCGGAGGCTGTGTTGATCTGCCAGGGGGGTCGTAATGCCAGTTTTCACGAGTGCGCGAACCGTTTCAAAGCCGTCCAGAGGCGGCTTGCTGGCTGCCACGAGTGTGTTGACGCTGTGCATCTTCGCGCAGGCCGCGCACGCTCAGGACGCGGCGGTCGCATCCGCCAGCGAAGAGGCCGCTCTGCTGCAGGTCGCGTCTTCGACCTCGACCGGAGCCGCTGACGCAGAGGTCACGGTCACGGGGTCACGCATCGTTCGCGACGGTTACAGCGCGCCGACGCCGGTGAGCGTAATCAGCACCGAAGAGATCAATCGCGAAGCACCCGCCAACATTTCCGACTTCGTGAACACGTTGCCCGCCGTGCGCGGATCGGCGACGGCGGCCAATTCGAACGGCGCGCTGTCGAACGGGCAGGCGGGCGTGGCGACGGTGAACCTGCGCAATCTGGGCGCCAACCGCACGCTCGTCCTGCTCGACGGCCAACGTTCGGTTGCCTCGACCACCGACGGCACATTCGACGTGAACACGATCCCGCAGGCATTGATCGAGCGGGTCGAGGTGGTGACGGGTGGCGCCTCCTCCGCCTACGGATCGGACGCCGTATCGGGCGTGGTCAACTTCATTCTCAACAAGAAGTTCACCGGCATCAAAGCCGAATATGAATATGGCGTCACCACCTATGGCGATGGCGACAATCACAAGGCATCGCTATCGGCCGGGACCAGCTTCGCCGAGGGGCGCGGACACGTCATCGTCAGCGGCGAATATTTCACGCAGGACGGCATCCAGTCGATCGACCGCGACTGGAACGACAGCGGCTTCTTCCAGATCGACAACCCTGCCTACAGCGCCGCCGCGTGCACCGATAACAATCCCGCGACGGCCTGCGTCAATGCACGCCTGATCCAGAAAGGCATCGGGTCGGGCAACTTCACGCCCGGCGGCCTGATTACCGGAGCGCGCAACGCGGCGGGCCAGACGGTCGCCATACCGTCCGCTCTGACCAACCGCTATTTCGGCACGATCGATCCGGCGACCGGACGCGCGACGGTCAACCAGCTCGCGGTCGGCCCGCGCAGCAGCCAATGGATGATCGGCGGCGATTACAAGCTTGCCAGCCAGGACCATGTCGGCAGCGCGACCCTGCTGCCGTCGGAAAAGCGCAAGAGCGCCTTTGCCCGCGCGAGCTGGGAATTCGCGCCCTGGCTCAATGTCTATGGCCAGTTCGGGTACAGCTATTATCGCGGCGAAAGCTATTATCAGCTGACGCCCTCGCAAGGCACGACCGCCGGCAACACCAGCGGCGTCCCCATCGCGATCGACAATCCCTATCTGCCGGACTCGGTGCGCGCGGCGATGGTCGCGAACAACCTGAGCTCGATCGTGATCAGCACGGGCAATACCGGGCTCCCGCCGCAGGGCAGCGACATGAAGCGGGAGGTCTATCGCTACGTCGCCGGCGCCGATGGCGACTTCGAAGCGCTCGGCCGCGATTGGCACTGGCAAGGCTATTACCAGAAAGGCATCACAAAGACCGACGAGCTGCTGACCAACGCCTGGAATTATGACCGGCTGGCCAAGGCGACCGACGCGGTTTCGGTCAACGGCACCATCTCCTGCCGCGTGAACGTGGACGCCAACGCCGCCAATGACGATCCCGCCTGCCGGCCGCTCAACCGTATCGGTACGGGCGGGATGGATCCGGCCGCGATCGATTACGTGCTTTACAACGGCCAGCAGCCGCTGCGCGAACAGAAGCTTCAGCAGGACATCGTCGCGGTCAGCTTCGCGACCAGCAACCTGTTCGAAAACTGGGCGGGGCCGATCAGCCTCGCCTTCGGCGCGGAGTATCGCAAGGAGCAGGTGAGCGGCACGGTCGACCCGCTGTTCGCGCCCGTGCAGAGCGCGCCCGATGCGAACGGGATCATCAGCCTGACGCCGACATGGCGCTACGGCAATTTCATCCCGACGGTCGGCTCCTACAACGTGAAGGAAGCGTTCGTCGAAACGGTCGTGCCGCTGATGCGCGGCATGGACCTGAACGGCGCGCTGCGCGTCACCGATTATTCGACCTCGGGCCAGGTCGAGACGTGGAAGGTCGGCCTGACCTGGCAGGCGATCGACGACCTCAAGCTGCGCGGTACGATAAGCCGCGACATCCGCGCGCCCAATTTGGGCGAGTTGTTCAATGCCGGCGGCGGCGCCACCAACGCCGTCATCCGCCCCACCGGGACCGGCGGGACGATCTCCGACACATATATCAACTCGCTGATCGGCAACGCCAATCTCGATCCCGAAGTCGCGCGGACGTACGGCGCGGGCGCGGTGTTCACGCCGACGTTCCTGCCCGGCTTCGCCGCGTCGGTCGATTATTACCGGATCAAACTGTCCGGCGCGATAGCGACGCTCACCGCGCAGACGCTGGTCGATCAATGCTATCTGCAGAACGTCCTGGACTCGTGCAATTACGTCGTCACCACGGCCGGCCGTGGCGACCCGACGCCTGGCCTCGACATCACCAGCGTGATCATCCAGCCGCGCAACTTCGTCGAGCGCAAGGCCGAGGGCATCGATTTCGAGGCGAGCTATCGCAGCCGCCTCGGCCCCGGCACGGTGCAGCTGCGGGCGCTCGCCAATTATGCGATGAAGCTGACGACCAACAACGGCGTCGATCCCGTCACCGACATGGCGGGCGAAAATTCCGGCAACCTGCCCGATTGGACATTCCGCCTGTCGGCCGCCTACAACATGGACAACGGATTTTCCGTCCAGGCGATCGCCCGCGGCGTTTCGTCGGGCAAATATAACAATAGCTACATCGTCTGCACCGTCGACTGCCCGCTGTCGACCGTCGCCAACCGTACCGTCAACACCAACCATATCGACGGGGCGTGGTTCTTCGACCTGAACGCCGATTACAAATTCGAGGTCGCGAGCGTGAAGGGCACGGCGTTCGTGTCGATCCGCAACGTCCTGAACAAGGATCCGGTGCTGGTCGCCAACGGCCCGACCGGCGACAACACCGAGGCGTATCCCCAGACCAACCGCAGCCTTTACGACGTCCTCGGACGCGTTTTCCGAATGGGGCTTCGCTTCGATTACTGAGACATGCGGCCGGGCGGGACACCGTCCGGCCGCACCAACATTGGGGCATCTCGCGCCGATACGACACCACGGGCAGATTTGACGTCAGACACGCAATTTTCGGGGGCGGATATCATGCGATCGAAGACTTTGGCTGGCCTACCCATCCTGGCGGTTCTGCTGGCGACGCTGGCGGGATGCGGCGACAAGACCGAGACCACTGCGGCAAAGTCGGGACCGTCGTCGCCGACCGCGAAGTTGGGCATCCGTCCGGGCGGCGACGAGACGGTCAAGGTCGACATGAGCAAGATCCGCAATGCCGATCTGCCCAAGGTGTTCGCCTATATCGACCAGCATATCGACGATCACGTCGTCAATCTGCAGAAGTGGATCCAGCAGCCGTCCATCTCGAACACCGGCGAGGGGATCCAGGAATCGGCCGAGATGGTGAAGGGCTTCTTCGACCAGCTCGGCTGCCAGAAGACGCAGGTCTACGACGTCGGCAAGACCAAGTGGGGCCAGCAGGGCAATCCGGTGGTCTATGCCAAATGCGACGAAGGCGCGGAAAAGACGCTCATCGTCTATTGGCAATATGACACGATGCCGGTCACGCAGCCGGATCTGTGGAAGGCCCCGCCGTTCGAGGGGCGGCTGGTCGAGCAGGCCCCCTACAAGAAGGTTCTGATCGGGCGCGGCGCGGTCAATTCCAAGGGTCCGGAAATGACCTTCCTGAATGCCGTCATGTCGATCAAGGCGGTGACGGGCAAGCTGCCCGTCAACCTGATCTTCGTCGCGGAGGGCGACGAGGAGCGGATGGACATCGGGCTGAACAAGTTCATGTCCGAGCATCAGGACCTGTTCAAGGGCGCGACCGGCGTCTGGGGGCCGGGCGGCTCCGAAGGATGTGTGTTCGTCGAGCTGACCACCAGCGGAAACAAATGGGGCCGCGGCCCCGATTATTCCGACATCCACGGCGCCTTCAAACTGTCGGTCGACGCGCCCGCCTGGCGGCATATCAAGATGCTGTCGAAACTCGTGTCGGACGACGGCAACGAGATTCTGATCCCGGGCTTCTACGAAAATCTGTTGCCGCTCACCAAGGAGCAGGAAGCGGGCCTGCGCAAGGCGGCCGAAACCTACGACCTCAAGAAGGCGGCGCAGAATCTCGGCATCACGCGCTTCCGTTCGGACGATCCGTATGAAGTGCTCAAGATGATGCGCAACGGCACGTCGATGAATCTGGACGGCATCTGGGGCGGAAACATGTTCGCCGGCGGATCGGGCGCGATCCTGCCCAACAAAGTCACGTCGAAGCACAATTTCCGCTACCGCCCGAACATGACGGGGCCCGAGATCGTCGACAAGCTGCGCGCCTATCTCGACAAGCTCGGCTACAAGGATGTCGAGATCAACGTCGTCGGCGATGTGCCCTGGGCCATCCGCGACAATGACAACGATCTCGCGCGATCGAACGCCTACACCCAGCAGATCTTCGGCGTCGGCAGCGGCGTGCCCTTCGCCGGCGGCGGCGGCGGATATTGGCCGGCCTACGTCTTTTCCGGCAAGGAAACCAACATCGACCTGCCGATCAATTCGGCGCGCGGCGGCACCGGCGGCAACGCGCACGCCGCCAACGAATGGTATGTGATCGAGGGGTCGGGCAACCAGCTCGGCATGGCGAGCGCCGAGAAGCTCGTCGCGACCGCGCTCTACAATTATGCTGGCCGCAACGGCCCGATCGAACAGAAACCCGCCAAGCCGGCGGGCGCGGCAGGGAACCCGGGCTCATGAAAATCGCCTCGCTGATTTCGATTCTGTCCTTGTCGATCGCGCTGGCCGCCTGCGGCGAAAAGCAAGCCGACAACACGACAGCGGCCGCGACCGCATCGTCGGGGCCCAAGCTCGGTATCCGTCCCGACGGCGATACCACGCTCAAGATCGACAAGAGCATGATCCACAATGCGGATCTGACGAAGATCTACGATTATATCGACCAGCATATCGACGATCACGTCGTCAACCTGCAGAAATGGATCCAGCAGCCGTCGATCTCGAACACCGGCGAGGGGATCCAGGAATCGGCCGAGATGGTGAAGGGCTTCTTCGACCAGCTCGGCTGCCAGAAGACGCAGGTCTACGACGTCGGCAAGACCAAATGGGGTCAGCAGGGCAATCCGGTGGTCTATGCCAAGTGCGACGAGGGCGCGAAGAAGACGCTCGTCATCTACTGGATGTATGACACGATGCCGGTCACGCAGCCGGATCGGTGGAAGGCCCCGCCGTTCGAGGGGCGACTGGTCGAGCAGGCCCCGTACAAGAAGGTGCTGATCGGGCGCGGCGCGGTCAATTCGAAGGGCCCGCAGATGGCGATGCTCAACGCGCTCATGTCGATCAAGGCGGTGACGGGCAAACTCCCCGTCAACCTGATCTTCGTCGCTGAGGGTGACGAGGAGCGCATGTCGATGGGCTATAACAAGTTCGTCACGTCGCATCCCGAGCTGCTGAAGGATGCCGACGCGATGTACACGTTCGGTTTCCAGCAGGGCGGTTCGGCCGGCCCGCTGTCCGGCTCTGAAGGATGCGTGTTCGTCGAACTGACGACCAGCGGCGAGAAATGGGGGCGCGGGCCGACATATTCCGACATCCATGGCGGCAACAAGCGCTCGGTCGATGCGCCCGCCTGGCGCCACATCATGATGCTGTCCAAGCTGGTCACGCCAGACGGCAATCACGTCCTGATCCCCGGCTTCTACGACAATATGGAGCCGCTCTCGCCCGAAAAGGATGCGCAGCTCCGCGCGCAGGCCAAGGGTATGGACCTCAAGAAGGCGGCCGAGGGCCTGGGCGTCGCGCGCTACATTTCCGACGATCCGTACGAAGTGCTGAAAATGGCACGCTACGGCACGTCGATGAACATCGACGGCATCTGGGGCGGCAACATGTTCGCCGGCGGATCGGGTGCGATCCTGCCCAACAAGATCACGTCGAAGCACAATTTCCGGTACATCCCCAACATGACGGGGCCCGACATCGTCAAGAAGCTGCGCGCCTATCTCGACAAGCTCGGCTACCAGGATGTCGAGATCAACGTCGTCGGTGACGTGCCGTGGGCCAAGCGCAACACCGATAACGAGATCGGCCACGCGGTCTATGCGGCTTTCGACCAGTTCGGCGTCAAGCATGCGCCGATCAGCTCGATTGACAGCATCATGGGCGGCTATTGGCCCGCTTACCTGTTCGCCGGGAACGGCGCGCCGTTCGACATTCCGGTGGTCGGCGGCATGCTGGGCAATGGCGGCAACGCGCACGCCGCCAACGAATATTACGTCATCGAGGGCGCCGGGCCGGTCTACGGCATGGCCGGCGCTGAAAAGTCGGTGGTGGCCGTGCTCTACAATTATGCCGGGCTCAACGGCCCGACGACCAAGCCCGCCAAGCCCGCCAAGCCGGACTGAGCCACCCCGCCCCCTCCCGCACGCGAGACGCCGATGTCGATCATCTCACTGCAAGGCCTGACGAAAACCTACAAGCTCGGCGACAATGTCGTGCACGCGCTGGCCGGGGTCAGCCTCGACATCGAACAGGGTGAATTCGTCGCGATCACCGGCCCTTCCGGCTCAGGCAAATCGACCATGATGCACATCCTGGGCTGCCTGGACCGGCCGACCGACGGCAAATTCCTGCTCAACGGCAAGGACGTGTCGGCGCTCCCGCGCGACGAACTGGCGGACATCCGCAACAAGCAGATCGGCTTCGTCTTCCAGGGCTTCAATCTCCTACCCCGAACCACGGCGGTCGAGAATGTCGAAGTGCCGTTGCTGTACACGCGGCCGGTGATGGCGGCGTCCGAACGCCGCGAACGCGCGATGAAGGCGCTCGCCGCGATGGGACTGGAGAACCGGTACGACCACCATCCCAACCAGCTTTCGGGCGGCCAGCAGCAGCGCGTCGCGATCGCGCGCGCGCTCGTCAACGAACCGACGTTGATCCTGGCGGACGAACCGACGGGCAATCTGGATACGAAGACCTCGATCGAGGTGATGCGCATCCTGCAGGAGTTGCGCGAACGGCGGAACATCACGATCGTGCTGATCACGCACGAAGCGGACATCGCCGCGTACGGCACGCGCATCATCGCGGTGCGCGACGGCAAGATCCTGAGCGACACGCCCAACACGCCGCGCGACACGCTGCAGGAGGAACTCACGCACACGATGGCGACGGTGGGCTGACCGCGCGCCATGATCCTCCGCCACTTCCTGACGATGGCGTTCCAGGCGTTGGTCCGTAACCGGATGCAGACCGCGCTGGCGATGCTGGGCGTGATGGTCGGGGTGGGGGCGCTGGTGACGAGCATCGCTCTCGGCCGGGGCGCACAGCAATCGGTCGAGGATCAGCTGCGCGCGGCGGGCGCCAACCTGATCGTGGTCACGGCCGGCAACTATGCCAAGGGCCGCGAGGAAATGAGCGATCCGGATGGCAATATCGGCCATACCGCGATCGAGCCCGGCGATCTGGCCCCGCGCATCCCCGGCATCGGCGGCGGTCCGATCATGCATGTCGCCTGGGCAGCGGATGGCGAAGCCGCGCCCGGGCTTTATTACCCCATGCCCTATGGCAACGTTCCCGCCGACGGCTCGCGGGTCGAGGCGCCGGCACCTTCGGCAGCGCGCCTGCGGCTTGCGCATTTCGAGGACGATCCGCTCGCGATGCACGATCACCCGACCGCCAAGGACCGGCTGGGCGACGTGACGGCGGGGCTCGGATCGGCCGCCACGCTGACGCGCGATGACGCTGCCGCGATCAGAGGGATGGCGGGTGTCCAGCATGTCGTGTCCGGCGTGCACGAAAATGCGCACATCTTCGTCGCAAACGATCCGAAGAAAACGCAATGGTTCACGCGGCTCCACGGCACCGAATGGGCGCTGCCGGAAATACGCAGTGGCTGGACGATCACCCACGGCCGCTTCCTCAATGCCGCCGACGCGACCGACAGTGCGCAGGTGATGGTGCTCGGCCGGGTTGCCGCCGACAAGCTGTTCGGCGAAGGCGTCGATCCGGTCGGCCGCACCACGACCCTGTGGAACCAGCCGTTCAAGGTGATCGGCGTCGTCGGCAGCCGCAGCTGGGCAACGCAGCCCGAGCCCGGCGACGACCAGTTCGACGCGGTCTATGTGCCCGTCACGACCATCAATCGCCTGCTCAACCTCAGCAAGCTCAACACCATCGCGATCACCGCCCAGTCGGCGGGGGACGTCAGCCGGCTGTCGAAAGAGATCAAGCTGCTGCTGCGCAAACGGCACAAGATCGGCGAGGAAGCGCCCGACGACTTTACCGTGGCGACGATCGCGCAGCAGGCGATCGGCAAGGGCATTCCACCCCAGCTCGCGCGGATCATCAGTGGCAATCTTGAGCGTGTCGACCAGCTCACGATCGAGCAGCTGTCCTCCTCGCTGCGGCGGACCAACGTCATCATGCTGGCGTTGCTCGCCAGCGTCGCGGCGGTGTCGCTGCTGGTCGGCGGCATCGGCGTGATGAACCTGCTGCTGCTGTCGGTCACGCAGCGCACGCGCGAAGTGGGCCTGCGCATCGCGCTCGGCGCGCGGCGCAGCGACATCGCGCTACAGTTCGTGCTCGAAGCACTGCTGCTGTGCGTGATCGGCGGCGTGCTCGGCATCGTCTGCGGCGTGGTGGCATCGGGCAGCCTGCAGCGCTTCTTCCAATGGTCGACCGTGATTTCGCCCTGGTCGGCGCTGGCTGCGCTGATCGTGGCCGCGCTGCTCGGTATCGCGTTCAGCGTCTATCCCGCCCGTCGTGCCGCGCTGCTCGACCCCATCGAGGCCCTTCGCCATGAATAAGCTTGCCTTCGTCGCCTGCTCCTTCCTCGCGCTCGCCGCCCCCGCGCTCGGCCACAACGGCGTGATCCACGAGGCGCCGCACGGCGGCATCATGAAGGCGGTCAAGAACGCCGATCTGGAAATCGTGCTCGCGCCGGCCGGCGGGGTCCGCATCTACCTCGTCGATCCGGCGGGCCGGCCGCTGCCGGCCTCGGCCGCGACCGACCTGAGCGTCGAGATCGACCGGCCGGGCGCCAAGACCGAATATGTGACGATGCGCCCCGATCCGACGGGCACGTTGTGGACCGGCGCCAGCAAGCCTGTACCCGATCCCAAGAGCGTCATTCGCGTCGGGACGGTCATTCGTGGCGCCTCCGCGCTGATCGAAACGCCGCGCGCGCAATTCCCGGTCTACGGCAAGCCCGCCGCGAAGGGGAAGGCGCATGCTCACTAACATCCGCATGGCGCTGAAGGCGCTGGCGCAGAACAAGCTGCAGGCGCTGCTCACCCTGCTCGGCATGAGCGTCGGGGTCGCGATGGTGGTGATCGTCTCGGGGCTCGGGCGCGGCGCGCAGCTTCGGATCGAATCGCAGATCGAGAGCGCCGGCCCGACCCGCATCACCGTCCGCTCGGGCAATTTCGTGCCGTCGGCGATCGATACCGGCGGCCAGCAGGACAGCGGCGGCGGTGAGCCTTCCGAGGGCAGCATGCCCGCCGGCGGGGGCGAGGACGGCATGGACATGCCCGACGTCGAAAAGGACGCGGCCGCATCGGATGCGCGCCGGCGGATTCGCGCGGTGCGGCGGACGCAGTACAAGTCGCCACCGACTCCCTTGAGCAGCGCTGAGATCACGCTGATCCGGAACATGCCGGGCGTCCGCGCGGCGGCGGGCGAGGTGAGCGGCAATGCCAGCCTAGACCCCGCCGCCAATCTGCCCGTCGCGACGCTGCGTCTGGCGGGGTTCGATCCCGCATGGCCCGACATGACGGGGTGGAAGCTGGTCGAGGGGCGCCTGCCCAGCACGCGCGAGCATGAGAGCGGCGCGCTGGTAATGCTCGTCACGCGCGCGGTCGGCCATCAGCTCTGGCCATCGGCAGCGACGCCGGTCGGCCAGACCGCGGCCCTGGGCGGAAGCATGGTTCGCGTGGTCGGGCTCATCGATGCGGCGGGGGATACAGGCGCCGGCACGATCGTCCCGACCGTCCACGTGCCCAACGGCATCGCGCAGCGCCTGCTCCGTCGCAACGCCTATGATGCGATTACCGTCCGCACCGCGTCGATCGGCGTGACGAGCGGCGTCGCCCGCGATCTGGGCGAACGGCTGCGCGTCCTCCACCGCCTGCCCGAGAACATGGCGAACGACTTCCGCATCGAAACGCAGAGCAATGCGGCGCTGCCAATGATGGGATCAGACCCGCGACTGGCGCGCGCGGTCCATTCCAATTCGAAGGAATTCGAGCAGGCGTCGTGGGAGGAGATGGCCAAGAGCCTTCGCCGCGCGGGCCGGACCTTCACCTATCTGCTCGCCAGCGCCGCCGCTGTCTCGCTGCTGGTCGGCGGGATCGGCGTGATGAACATCATGCTCGTGTCGGTCGCGGCGCGCACGCGCGAGATCGGGCTGCGCATGGCGCTCGGCGCGCGCACGCGCGACGTGATGCTGCAATTTCTCGTGGAGGCAGTGACGCTGGCCGCGCTCGGCGGGCTGATCGGTCTCGTCCTCGGCGGCGTGGGCCTGTTCGTCACCGAACATGGCTTCCACTGGGCGACGGCGGTGTCGCCGGTCATGCTGGTCGTCGCGGTCGCGATGGCCGCGATCACCGGCGTCGTGTTCGGGCTGGGTCCGGCACGCCGCGCCGCGCAGCTCGATCCCGTGATCGCGCTCCGCTCCGAATGATCCGCCCCCCGCTTCCCTTCGCCGACCGACACCCTGACTGGAGGTTCCCATGTTCGCGCTGATGCCGGTCAACATCCGCCTCGCGCTCCGTTCGTTGAGCCGCAACCGGCTGCGGACCTTGCTCACCATGCTGGGCATGATCATCGGCGTCGCGGCCGTGCTGACGATGGTCGCGCTCGGCACCGGCGCGCGCGCCTCGGTCGAGGGCGAGGTCGGGTCGGCGGGCACCAAGCTCGTCTTCGTCAAATCGGGCAATTACACGCGCGGCGGCGAAAGCGTCGGCATCGATTCGGGCATGGGGTCGGCCGACACGCTGACCGTGGCGGATATGAACGCGATCGCGGACGAGGTGTCGGGCATCAAGCATGTCAGCCCGCGCCTCGGCACGCGCACCAGCATCGCCGCCGGCGCCAAGAAAGCCTTCGCCAAGGTCGAAGGCGTCGCCCCTTCTTTTGCCGAGGCCTATTCGTGGGATCTGACCGGCAAGATGTTTGCCGATGGGGCGGCCGAAGCCGTCATCGGCCGCGCGCTGGCCGACCAATTGTTCGGCCCAGGCATCGATCCCGTAGGCAAGACGATCGAGATACGCGGCGAGAATTTCGCGATCGCGGGGCTGACGCCGGGCGGGTCCGACGGACAGACCGAGACGGCCTTCGTGCCCTACACGAAGCTTCAGACGATGCTGGGCAAGCGCAACATCGACGGCATCGTGATCGCGGCGGAAAAAGCGGGTGACGCGTCGCGCATCGCCGAGGACGTGAAGAAACTGCTCCGCACGCGCCACGGCCGGGGCGGTGGGGCCGCGAACAATTATCTGAGCGCGCAGGCCGGCGCCGGCGGATCGCCCGACGACTTCACGGTCGAGACGCAGGCGGCGCAGGCGCTGACGCAGGGACTCTACACGCCGGCCGCCGCCTTCGCACTGGCCAACCTTCCCAAGCTCGACGAGGTCAATCTCGAGGAGATGGCCGACACGCTCGACCATGCCAGCGACACGATGACCGCGCTGCTCGCCAGTATCGCGGGCGTGTCGCTGATCGTCGGCGGGATCGGCATCATGAACATCATGCTCGTTTCGGTGACCGAGCGAACGCGCGAGATCGGCCTGCGTGTCGCGTCGGGCGCGCGCTCCGGCGATGTCGCGATGCAGTTCCTGATCGAAGCCGTCACGCTCAGCGTGATCGGCGGGATCATCGGCCTGATCCTGGGGCTGATCTCCTCCCGGATCATCGGCTGGGCGTTGGCCTGGCCGGTGTCGGTATCACCCGGCGCAATGGCGCTCGCGATGGGGATCGCGACGGCGGTCGGCCTGGTCTTCGGCAGCTATCCCGCGCGTCGCGCGTCGCTGCTCGATCCGATCGATGCGCTGCGCACCGAATAATCGACGGGATGGCTCCGCGCGATCCTGCACGGTCGGGCATATCGCGCCGATGGATCGGGACTGGCGCGATCGTGGCGGCAGCGATCCTGCTGGGTATGTGGATATGGGGGGCGCCCCACATCCATGCGGGCTCCTCCGACGATGGCCTGGAGCAGTCGGCGCGTCGCTTCGTCCGGCTTGGATTGGCGCTGCGGCAGATCGCGCCGGAGGAGATCGACGGATATTTCGGCTCCCCGCCCAACGAGGCGCCGGCCGACGAGTCCACGCCAAGGCTTGCCACCATGGATGGCAAGATCGGACAGCTGATGGAGACGCTGCGGCAGCTTCCCGCCAGCGCGCGACGCGACCGGCTGCTCCTCCGTTCGCAAGGGCTCCGCACGCTCGTGGGCTTGATCGAGCGTCCGGGGTCGATGCCGTTCGAGGAGGAGCAACGACGGCTGTACGGCATCGCCACGCCCCCACTGGATCAGGCGGCGTTCGCGCGCGTGCGCGCCGAGCTGAACCGGCTGCTGCCCGGGGAAGGATCGCTCGGTCGTCGGATCGAGGCTTATCGCCGGTCGCTGATCGTACCGGAGGCTGCGCGCCCGGCGCTGTTCGCGCGCGCGCTGGCCGAATGCCGCCGCCGCACGCGGCAGCATTGGTCGCTGCCCGCCAACGAGCAGACCGACGTCGAATGGACCGGAGCGGTGGACGCCGCCTGGCACAATTATCAGGGCGAGTATCGCAGCACGCTGCGCGTCAATCCGCAGGCCGTCGCCTTCATCGGCTCGGCGGTCGATGTCGCGTGTCACGAGGGATATCCGGGCCATCACACCCAGTTCGTCCTGGCCGAGATGGGCGGGCTGCATGTCGAGGATCGCCTCGTCTTCCTTCGCTCGGCGGGGTCGGCGCTGCGCGAGGGCGCGGCCGAATATGGCGTTTCTCTGGTCTTTCCGCCCGACGAACGGCTGGGATTCGAGCGCGACGTGCTGTTTCCCATGGCGGGGCTGCCCCCGGCCGAAGCCGCGCGGTTCGAACGCGTGCGCCAGCTTTCCTATGCGCTTGCGCCCGCCGCGCTGCCGATCCTGCGCGCTTATCGTGACGGCCGGATCGACAGGGACGAGGCGGCGGACGCGCTGGAACATGACGCGCTGATCGCCAGCCCGCGCGCACTGATCGCGTTCGTCGACTCACTCGGCGCGTACTCCGCCGGCTACACTGCCGCGCGCGTGCGGGTGCAAAGCGCGGTAGAGCGCGGCGCCCCGACCCTGGCCGCACGATGGGATCGACTGGCCTGCCTGATCCGCGCGGCCGACGATGCGCCCCTGCGCCGCCCCACCGCCATACCCTGTTCTCCCGCCGTCACCGGCGGCCCCACCATCAAGGAGGTCGGATAATGCCGCCATTCCATCGCCACGTATTTCCCGCCCTCATTGCATTGCTGCACGCAACGGCGTCGAGCGGAGCCGGCGCGGCACCGCCGGCCAAGCCGGACCCGAACGCCGCCGCCTTCCTCAGGGAAAACGCCGTCGCGATGGACCGGATGATGGCCGAAATGCACGTGCCCCCAACCGGCGATGTCGATCGTGATTTCGCCGTCATGATGATCCCGCATCATCAAGGCGCAGTCGACATGGCGCGGGCGCTGCTCCGGCACGGCAGCAACCCCGAGCTCAAGGCGCTTGCCCGGAACATCATAGCCACGCAGCAGAAGGAAATCGCGCTGATGCAGCGCGTTCTCCGGGAGAAGGGCGTCTCCCCCGCCCCGGCAAAGCCCCAGGCCAGCCATCACCATCACGGCGTGAATTGAGCGCCGCCCCTTTGCTTCAAGCCGGCGCGCCCCGCCCGCCGGCACCCCTCACCCGATCGGCGGCCCCGGAGGCAACGGAAAGCGTGAGCGGGGCGAATCGCCCCATTCGGGCATGACGTGTTTCGGCATGTGCGCTCCCGGGTCTTCAAGGTAGCGTTCGATGTCGCGGCCTGACTGGCGATAGAAAGCGGCGGTCAGCGCATCCGCGTCGCTCCGCTTGCGCAACTGCTCCGCGAGCGTGCCCAGCCGGTCCAGCACGAACGCCCGGGCCTCGGGCGCGGTATCCTCGGCCACGCCGAGCGTCATCATCGAACGCAGCGTGACCTCCTGGACCGCGCGGAGGAGCGCGCGATGCTGCACGCTGCCCGCCGGCGTCCGGCCCCAGCTTGCGGCGAGCACCGTGTCCACCATTTGCGGGAAGGTCAGCGTGTCCGACGTGCGCGCAGACAGCGCGACCATCCGTGCCGCACGGTCGGGCGCGAACAGCGGCTCGACCACCATCGCGGCGAGAATCCGCGCGGCGCGAAGCTGGTCGAACACGTCGTCGCGCGACAAATCCTCCAGATTGCGCTCGGGATCGGGCGTGAGCTGGATGAGGAGCGATTCCGGAATTTCCAGATTCTTCGGATCGATCGCGTCCATCAGCAGGTCGAGGATCGCGCGCTGGCGCGCCGCCGGAATGAATTCGGTCGGGGGAAGCGGGTGCGCTTCGTCCTTCACCGAGATGTTCTGCAGCATGCCGCCGATATAACGGATGCCGGATTCGATCGCGTAACGCTGCTGCAGATAGACGATCCACAGGCGCATGTCGCGGAGCGCCCCGATCGGCTCGCCCGGCTTCAGCATCTGCGGGCCGAAAGCGTCGAGCGCGATCTTACGCACCGCCGCCGTCTCGCGCAGATTTTCCTCGGGCGACTCGCGGTCGTCATACCAGGTCCAGCGCGGATCGGTGCCCTGCGTGAACACGATCCCGTGGTCGCGCATATCCTTGACGACACCGTCGAGGCCCGCTTTCTCCCGACCTTGCGCGAACGGCGTATAGG
Organism: Sphingomonas sp.; assembly: GCF_048594985.1. Taxonomy (GTDB): domain Bacteria; phylum Pseudomonadota; class Alphaproteobacteria; order Sphingomonadales; family Sphingomonadaceae; genus Sphingomonas_I. The sequence continues at coordinate 16,797 of NZ_JBMDXG010000222.1, forward strand.
CGTAGCGCGTCATGTAGGTGTCGTACGCGCCGACCGACGTCATGAACGATTCGGACAGGTCGAGCTTGCCGTTGGTCACCTTCACGCGCGGCGTCGGATATTCCATCACCGACGAGCGGTTGTTGAGGTTCGCCGCCCAATTGTGCTGGAAGCCCAGCGTGTGGCCCAGTTCGTGCGCGGTGAGCAGCGCCTGGCGCAGATAGGCCATGTCGCGCTGCCCCTTGGGCATGGCGTTGAACTGATCCGCACTGGTGATCGACGGATCGGCGATCGTCAGCCCCGATCCATCCGCCGGCAGACCGCCGCTATAGGCATCGTAATAACTGGCGATCGTGCGCAGCCGATATGTGTCCATATGCGTCTTCGAACCCAGCACCTCGCCAGTGCGGGGATCCAGATAATTGCCGCTGGACGAAAAGCCGCGCTCGTCGCGGTGGATCCACAGGACATAAGCATAACGTATGTCCATCGGGTCCATGTCGGCCGGGGCGTCCTTCGCCTCGATCGCATTCTTGAAGCCGGCCGCCTCGAACGCCCTGTTCCACCATAGCAGGCCTTCCTTCATCGCCTGGCGGATCGGATCGGGAATGGCGGGGTCGAAATAATAAACGATCGGCGTCTTGGGTTCGCTGAGCGGCGCCGAGGGATCCTTCTTCTCCAGCCGCCACCGCGTGATCCATTTGGTCATCGGATAGTCGTCGATCGGCTTGGAGAAATCGTGGAAGCGGATCGCGCTCACGCCGATGCGGGGGTCCGCCTCACGCGGGACATAGCCCGTCGGCGCCTTCAGGAAGCTGTGGTGGATCCGCAGCGTCAGCACGCCGTCCGCGGGCGTCACGTCGCTGATCGCTTCGCCCGGCGCGTCGGAGGTGAAGGTGGCGATCGTCTCGATCTCGGTATTTTCCGGAAACGCCTTCATCCGCTTGGGGTAGAAGCTGCTGCGCGCCGGCTCGAAGCGGAACGTGCCCTGCTTCGCCCGCTTGATGCGCGGAATGACGTTGCCGGCGTCGCGCATGAAAAGCGGGGTGCCGTCCACCACCACCTTTCCGCCCGCTTCGGACACGACCGGCAGGACGGCGAGGACCGAAGTAGGGAAGGAGTCCGCCACCCCCTCCTGCGTCTTGGCCGCCGCGCCGGGCGCGCGATAGTCCATGTTGATCTGGTTGACGACGACCTTGCCGCCCGCACGCTGGAAGTGGATGACCGAACTGGAGATGATCCCGCGATCGAACGGCACCTGCACCGATCCGGGATTGGTCGCCGCCGAGACGTAATAGAGCACGTCCTGATCGAAGACGGGCACCTCGATCAGGACACGCCCTTCGGCGGCGTCCCAGTAGAAGGGAACGTAGCCATCGGCGCGGGGCAGTCCCGCGAGCGACTTGGCCGCCGTTGCCGATGACCCCGCCGGCGATGGCGCGGCGAGTGCCGCGACCGGGGACAGCGCCGCCACCATCGCCGCCGTCGACGCCCACCGCATCCAGTCGCTGGCCTTCATATCATGTCCCCCACCCGTGGCGGCACCCCGCCAATATCCGTCAGATCAAGCGTACCGCGTTGCGGACGACGTCCTCATCCGCCGACATTGGGATATTTGATGCCCAGTTGGTCGAGGTAGGTCGGGTATTTGTCCGCATCGTAATAATATTTGCTCATCTCCGGACGCAGTTTGTCCATCAGGTCCTTGTTGAGCCAGATTGCGGGCTTGTCGTTCGGTCCGATCAGCGGTGCGTAGGTATCGCTCTTGAACTGGACATTCTGCTGATACGCCTTGGCGTCCGCGATCAGCTTCGGCGTGGTCATCAGGTCGAGGACGGTCATCGATACCGCCTTCGCGCCCGCCACCACGCCCTTGTGCGCGATCGGGGTCGCCATCGCGATCGCCGCCAGCTTGTTGTGGCCGATCATGTTGGGGATGTTCGACGGGAAGCGGATGGTGATCGTCGGCACGGTCCACATCACGTCGCCGATATCGTCCGAACCGCCGCCCATCGACGTCGGGCGCGTCGCCGGATCCTGCAGCGGCTTGATCTCGGTCGCCAGCGGCTCGACCTTGCGCCCGTTGGCGACCTGGACCGCCTTGGCGAAGGCCTGATCGTCCGGGGTCCATTTCGGCTGGCCGACCGCGCGGATATTGGCATAGGCCGCCTCGGCCATCGGCTTGTTGCCCCAATTCGGCGCGGCATAGCCCAGGATGCGATGCGACACGGTGGTGCCGCTCTGCCTGGCGGCCGCTTCCGAAATCTCGTTGCCGATCTCGTACATGTTCTTGACCGCGGCAAAGGTCCGGTCGCGGAAGTAGTACCAGACCGACGCCACGTCGGGCACGACGTTGGGCTGGCCACCGCCGTTCGAGATCACGTAATGCGACCGCTGGGTGACCGGCAGATGCTCGCGACGGAAATTCCAGGCCGCGTCCATCAGCTCGACTCCGTCGAGCGCGCTGCGCCCCTCCCACGGCATGCCGGCGGCATGCGCCGTCTTGCCGCGGAACGTATATTCGACCGAGACCATGCCGTTATTGCCGCCCTCGCCGTAGCTCGTGCCGAAATCGTTGGCGACATGGAGGAAGATGGTGGCGTCGACATCCTTGAAGAGGCCGTCGCGCACATAATAGGCCTTCGTGCCGAGCAACTCCTCCGCCACGCCCGGCCAGATCATCAACCGACCGGGGATCTTGTTCTTCTCCATGACGTGCTTGGTGGCGATCGCCGCTGCGATGACGAGCGGCATGCCGGCATTGTGACCCTCGCCATGCCCGGGCGCGCCATCGATGATCGGCTTCAGCGTCGGACTGCCCGGCACCTGGCTGAGGCCCAACAGACAGTCGATGTCGCTGCCGATCGCGATCAGCGGCCCGCCGCTGCCCCAGGTTGCCGTCCACGCGGTCGGCGTGCCGGCGACGCCGCGCGTGATCGTGAAGCCGTTCTTTTCGAGGATCGAGGTCAGATATTCGGAGGTCTTGACCTCCTGAAATCCCGGTTCGGCGAAGGCGAAGACGGTGTCGACCATCACCTGCACCTGCTTCGCCTGGGAATCGACATCGGCGATTGCGGCCTGCTTCAGCTTGGCCGGCGCCGCCGCCGCGCACGGCGCGGTCAGTGCGATGCCGAGCAAGCCACCCAGCAGATGTTTGTGCACACTCTTCTTCATTCTCGTCGTCCCCCGGTCCCACGCACGATCATCTTGCTGCAGCCGCGATGCGGCGGCGCGGCAACAGCGTAACAGAAAGAAAGGACAGGGTTCCTGCAATATATTGCCCGCGGGGGCGGGATTTTGCCGGAAAACGTCAATCAGGCAGATTTAAACGCGAGTTTTCGGTAGCAGGCAACGGCCAGAAAGCCTGAATCACGCTCCGTTGAATACGACCGGGGGGATATTCCGGTTGGCGACCTGACGCATCACGAAGCTCGATCGGATGCGCGCGACATGCGGCAGCGTCGACAATTCGCTCCGGTAGACGCGGTCATAATCCTCGAACGACCGGACATGGACGATCATGAGGAAGTCGGTATCGCCCGAGACGAAGCTGCAAAACGACATCGAGGGGCACTTGATCACCGCCGTCTCGAACTCGTTCAGGACCTGCTCGGTCTGGCTGGTCAGCTCGATCGCGACCATCGCCATGATCGCGAAGCCGAGCTGGGAAAGGTCGAGGTCGGCGACATAACCGCGAACGACGCCGCGCTCCTCGAGGATCTTCCGCCGGCGCGCCGTCGCCGTGCTCGAAAGATGCACGCGATCGCCCAGGGCAACATCGGACGCCCGGCCGTCGCGCATCAGTTCACGCAGGATCCGGTAATCGATGGGATCGATCGAACGGTTGGAATCGTCCGTACTCAATGCCTTCCCCCTTGTCAGCGCTCGTCAGGCTAGGCGGAAAGCCTTCGCCCGCGCAATCGCCGCGATGCAACATAGGGATAGCCGGGAGCCCGGAAGTCGCGTCCGGTTCCGATCGTTCAGATTGGATGAGCATGATATCGATCACGCTTCGACCGGGCCGGAAGCGGATGGTGACCCCTACGGGACTCGAACCCGTGTTTTCGCCGTGAGAGGGCGACGTCCTAGACCGCTAGACGAAGGGGCCAGCGCTGGCGCGAAGGCGGGCGTCTATGCGGGTGGGGGCGCGGCGTCAAGCGAGACGTGGCGTCACGCCGCCTCGGCCTCCGCGGCTTGCTCCGCCGCGCGCTGTTCGGCCTGCTGGCGCGCCCACATTTCGGCATAGAGGCCGCCTTGCGCGACGAGGCCGGCGTGCGCCCCGCGCTCGACGATGCGGCCCTTGTCGAGCACGATGATCTCGTCGGCGTGAACGATGGTCGACAGGCGATGCGCGACGATGACCGTGGTCCGCCGCGCGGCGATCCGTTCGAGCGTATCCTGGATCGCCGCCTCGGTCCGGCTGTCGAGCGCGCTGGTCGCCTCGTCGAGGATCAGCAAAGCCGGATCCTTGAGCAGGGTCCGCGCGATCGCGACGCGCTGCTTCTCGCCCCCCGACAATTTGAGCCCGCGCTCGCCGACCTTCGTGCCGTAGCCGTCGGGGAGCGCCATGATGAAGTCGTGGATCGCGGCCCCGCGCGCCGCCGCCTCGACCTCCGCCTGGGTGGCGCCGGCACGGCCATAAGCGATATTGTAGCCGATCGTGTCGTTGAACAGCACGGTATCCTGCGGGACGATCCCGATCGCGCGGCGGACCGAAGCCTGCGTGACGCCCGCGACGTCCTGCCCGTCGATCAGGATGCGGCCGCCGGTCACGTCGTAGAAGCGGAACAGCAGCCGCGCGAGCGTCGACTTGCCCGCGCCCGACGGCCCGACCACCGCGAGCGTGCCGCCGGCTGGGACCGCGAAGCTCACGTCGCGCAGGATCCGGCGTTCGGGATCATAGGCGAAGTCGACATGCTCGAACGCGACCGCGCCGCCGCGCGGCACGAGATCGGGTGCGCCGGGCGCGTCGACCACCTCCTCAGGCGTATCGACCAGGCCGAACATCGCCTCCATGTCGATCAGGCCCTGGCGGATCTCGCGATAGACCATGCCGAGGAAATCGAGCGGGCGGAAAAGCTGCGCCAGCATCGTGTTGATGAACACGACGTCACCGGTCGAGAAGCGCCCATGGCTCCAGCCCCACACACTGTACGCCATCGCGCCGGCCATCATCGCGTTGGTGATGAAGGCCTGGCCGATATTCATCCAGGCGAGGCTGGTTTCGACCTTGACCGTGGTGTCGATCAGCCGCGTGACGCTTTCGCCATAGCGGCGCTGCTCGACGCCCTCCGCGCCGAAATATTTGACCGTTTCGTAGTTGAGGAGCGAATCGACCGCCTTCTGCGTCGCCTCGCCATCGGTCGCAGTCCATTCGCGACGCAGCGCGATGCGCCATTCGGTCATGCGGCGGGTGAAGCCGACATACAGCACCACCATCGCGGCGGTCGCGGCGACGAGCCCGGGGCCGAACTTGACGAGGAAGATCGCGCACACGGCGACCAGCTCGAAAATGGTCGGCGCGATGTTGAACAGGAGGAAATAGAGCATCGTGTCGATGCTCTTGGTGCCGCGTTCGATCACGCGCGTGAGCGCGCCGGTGCGGCGTTCGAGATGGAAGCGCAGCGAGAGACGGTGGAGATGGGCGAACACCTCCAGGCTCAGCCGCCGCGCCGCATCCTGCCCGACACGTTCGAAGATGGCGTTGCGCAGATTGTCGAACAGCGTCCCGCCGAAGCGCGCGGCGGCATAAGCGACGACCAGCGCGATTGCGAGGCCGGCGGCCCCCTCCATCCCCGGCGCCATCCGGTCGATCGCAGCCTTGTAGGCGAAGGGCATGGCGAGCGTGAGCAATTTCGCCAGCAGCACCAGCACCATCGCGAACGTGACGCGCGCGCGCAAAGCGGGCCGGTCCTTCGGCCACAGATAGGGCAGAAAGCGGCGCAGCGCGGCCCAGCCGTCGGCGGGCGGGGCGGGGAGTTCGGACGAGGAGGGGGGCATCGCCCCCTTAGATAGTGCGCGCGGCGCGCGGTGCCAGCGCCCGCCGCCCCGGCCCTGCCCACCGGCATTCGGAAGTTTACACCGACTCGCGGAAAGTGATGCCAAAGCAGGGGTATGCGCACGCATCCGGGCGCGGGCCAGAGCGGGCAGGAAGAGGCCGAGCGCTCCATCGGCCACCCCCAGATCCGCCAGCCCCTGCATGATGATCCATGTACATGTTTTGTTCCATTCGATCAAGCTGCGCAACGATGTGAACCGCGCCGCGGGCGAACCGTTGGGGCGGCAAAGGAGACAGACGATGGACAGCCAGCCGCCGCAGCCGATGATCCACGAAGACGCTTTGCCGGGCAGCGAGGCGAGCCTCGATCCGCGTCCCGAATACATGCCCCGTTATCCGGGATCGGGCCGGCTGGCGGGCAAGGCGGCGATCGTCACCGGCGGCGACAGCGGGATCGGCCGCGCGGTCGCGGTGCTCTACGCGCGCGAGGGCGCCGACGTCGCGATCGTCTATCTGTCCGAGCATGAGGATGCCGAGGAGACGAAGCGCGCGGTGGAGGCCGAAGGGCGCCGCTGCGTGACGATCGCGGGCGACGTCGGCGACAAGGATTTCTGCCAGAAGGCGATCGACCAGACGGTCGAGGCGTTCGGGCGGATCGACATCCTCGTCAACAATGCCGGCGAGCAGCATCCCGATCAGGACATCGTCGACATCACCGAGGAGCAATTGCGCCGCACGTTCCAGACCAACATCTTCGGCATGTTCTTCATGACGCAGGCGGCGCGCCCGCACCTGAAAGCGGGCGCCGCGATCGTCAATTGCACCAGCGTCACCAGCTATCAGGGTGAGAAGGAGCTGATCGATTACAGCTCGACCAAGGGCGCGATCACCGCCTTCACCCGCGCGCTGAGCGAACAGCTGGTCGGTGAGGGCATCCGCGTCAACGCGGTCGCGCCGGGGCCGATCTGGACCCCGCTCAACCCGTGCGGCGGCGCGAGCGAGGAGAAGCTCGCGCATTTCGGGGAGGGCACGCCGATGGGCCGCCCCGGCCAGCCGAACGAGGTCGCGCCGAGCTTCCTGTTCCTTGCGTGCGAGGACAGCAGCTACATGTCGGGGCAGGTGCTGCACCCGAACGGCGGCACCGTCGTCAACGGCTGAGCCATGTACGAACTGTGGTACTGGCCCTCGCTGCCCGGGCGCGGGGAATTTCCCCGGCTGGCGCTGGAGGCGGGCGGCATCCCCTATCGCGACATGGCGCGCGAGGCGGGGGAGGAGGGATTCGCCGCGCTGGAGGCGGATATGGACCGCACGCGCGGGGACCCGCCGTTCGCGCCTCCCTATCTGATCGCCGACGGCATAGTGATCGGCCAGGCGGCGAACATCCTGCTGTTCCTGGGCGAAAGACATGGGCTTGCCCCCAGCAATCCGGCCGGGCGGCTCTGGGTCCATCAGTGCCAGCTCACCATCGCCGATATGGTGACCGAGGCGCACGACACGCATCATCCGGTATCGATGGGGGACTATTACGAGGACCAGAAAACCGAGGCGAAGCGGCGCGCGGCAGACTTTCGCGATGCGCGCATTCCCAAATTCCTCGGCTGGTTCGATCGGATCCTGGCGCAGCGCGGCGACTGGCTGGCGGGTGGAGGCTGGAGCTATGCCGACCTGTCGCTGTTCCACCTGATCGCCGGGCTGCGTCATGCCTTTCCCCGGCGGATGGCGACGGTCGCGCGCGACGTGCCGCGCGTGATCGCGCTGCACGACCGGGTGGCGGCGCTGCCCGCGCTGGCGGACTATCTCGCGAGCGAGCGCCGGCTGCGGTTCAATCAGGAGGGCATCTTCCGCCATTATCCCGAACTCGACGGCGAGTGAGCGGCGGCCGATGCACGATGTTCCCCTGCAACATACCGGCGTCGCGATGCCGTTGCGCCGCGCCGCTTATGCTTTCCTGATCCTGACGCTGGCCGCCTGCTCGCCGGATCACGCGCCGACCGCGAACAAGGCCGATCCGGCGGTGGGCGGCCCCGCGCTCGACGGGACGTTGCGCGACCCGAGCGAGGAAGGCCAGGGTCTGCATGAGGAACGGAACGCGCTGGGCCGCGTCGTCACCGTGCCGGGCGACCTGCTGTTTGCCGGCGGCTCCGCCACCTTGAGCCCCAAAGCGGGCGAGTCGCTGCTCACGGTCGCCAACATGATCCGGGCGGCGGGCCCCGGCGCGGTGCAGGTGGTGGGGCATGGCGATACCACGAGGGACGAGGGCGCGAACCAGCGCCTGACCGCACAGCGAGCGCAGGCGGTTGCCGACTGGCTGGGGCGCCAGGTCGGATTGGAGCGGCGGCGTTTCGTCGTGCTGGGCCGGGGGGCGGCCGATCCGGTGGCGGAGGATACGCGGCTGAACGGGCTGGACGATGCCGAAGGGCGCGCGCGCAACCGCCGCATCGAGATCGCGATCCCCGAATAAGGGCCGATCCCCGGCTCGGCAGGCCACCACCCCATCCCGCCGGTTGCCCGGTCGGGGCTTCCCCCCTAAAGCCCGGCGCGCCATGGCCGCCCCGCCGATCACCATCGCCGTTCCGAAAGGCCGCATCCTCGCCGAGGTGCTGCCGCTGTTCGCGCGCGCCGGAATCGAGCCCGAGCCCGCCTTCGCCGACGAAAATAGCCGCGCCTTGCGCTTCGCCACCAACCGGCCCGACATCGGGCTGATCCGGGTGCGCGCGTTCGACGTCGCGACCTTCGTCGCGCATGGGGCCGCGCAGCTCGGCGTGGTCGGATCCGACGTACTGATTGAGTTCGATTATTCGGAGCTCTACGCGCCGGTCGACCTGGGCATCGGCCATTGCCGGATCGCGATCGCCGAACCGCGCGCGATGGCCGAGGCGGACGATCCGCGCGGATGGAGCCACGTCCGCGTCGCGACCAAATATCCCAACATCACGCGCCGCCATTTCGAGGCGCGCGGCGTGCAGGCCGAATGCGTCAAGCTGAACGGGGCGATGGAGATCGCGCCCGTGCTGGGCCTGTCGAGCCGCATCGTCGACCTCGTTTCGAGCGGACGGACGCTGAAGGAAAACGGGCTGGTCGAGGTCGAGACGATCGCGGAGGTTTCGGCGCGGCTGATCGTCAACCGCGCCGCGTTCAAGACGCAGGGCGAGACGGTGATCCCGTTGGTCGAGGCGTTCCGCGCGGCGGCGGAGGAAGCGGCGCATGCGGCTTGACGCATCCGATCCGGGGTTCGCCGAAGCCTTCACCGCGCTGGTCGAGGCGCGGCGCGAGGCCGATGCCGACCTGTCGCGCGATGTTGCGGCGATCGTCGCGCGCGTCCGCGCGGAGGGCGACGCGGCGCTACGCGAACATACGCAGCGGTTCGACCGCCACGACCTCGATCACGGTGGGTGGGAGGTTTCGAAGGCCGAGCGGCAGGCGGCGCTGGGCGGGCTGGACGCGGAGTTGCGCGCGGCGATCGAGCTCGCGGCCGAACGGATCAGCGCCTATCACGCGGCACAGAAGCCCGAGGATCGCGACGCGACCGACGCGGCGGGGGTCCGCCTTGGCGCGCGCTGGCGCGCGGTCGATGCGGCGGGGCTGTACGTGCCCGGCGGGCGCGCGGCCTATCCCTCGACCGTCCTGATGAACGCGATTCCCGCGCGCGCGGCGGGGGTCGAGCGGCTGGTGATGGTCACGCCGACGCCCGACGGGATCGTCAACCCGCTGGTCCTGGCGGCGGCCGAGATTGCCGGCGTGGACGAAGTGTGGCGGATCGGCGGCGCGCAGGCGATCGCCGCGCTCGCCTACGGCACGGAACGGATCGCGGCCGTCGACGTGATCGTCGGGCCGGGCAATGCCTGGGTGGCGGAGGCCAAGCGCCAGCTTTACGGCGTGGTGGGGATCGACATGGTCGCGGGTCCCTCCGAGATCGTCGTGGTGGCCGACGGCGCGAACGATCCCGAATGGATCGCGGCGGACCTGCTGAGCCAGGCCGAGCATGACCCGACCAGCCAGTCGATCCTGTTCACCGACGACGCGGATTTCGCGGACCGGACGGCGGCGGCGGTCGAGCGGCAGCTGGGTGCGCTGGCCACCGGCGCGACCGCGCGCGCGGCGTGGGAGGCGAACGGCGCGATCATCGTCGTGCCGTCGCCGGATGCGGCAATGCCGCTGGTGGACCGGCTCGCGCCCGAACATCTCGAACTGGCGGTGGACGATCCCGAGGCGCTGTTTGCCCGGGTGCGCCATGCCGGATCGGTCTTCCTCGGCCGCTATACGCCCGAGGCCGTCGGCGACTATATCGCCGGTCCCAACCACGTCCTCCCGACCGGGCGCCGCGCGCGCTTCGCCTCGGGGCTTTCGGTACTGGATTTCATGAAGCGCACGAGTTTCATCGCCTGCGACGCGGGCAGTCTTGCCAAGATCGGGCCGGCGGCGGTCGCGCTCGCCAAGGCCGAAGGCCTGCCCGCGCACGCGGCGTCGGTGGCGGTGCGGCTGTGAGCGCGCGCAAGGGGCGGACGCAGGCGCGCTCGGCAGCGCGGCTGGCGGCGGTGCAGGCGCTGTACCAGCAGGAGATGGAGGGCACGCCGATGGCACGCCTGCTCGACGAATTCCACCGCCATCGGCTCGGCGCGACGATCGAGGACGTGGCCTATGCCGATGCCGAGGTCGCCTTCTTCGACGACGTGGTGCGCGGGGTCGACGCACGGCGTGACGAGATAGACACGCGCATCGCCGCCCGGCTGGGCAAGGGCTGGAACCTCGCCCGGCTCGACCGGCCGATGCGCGCGATCCTGCGCGCGGGCGCCTATGAACTGATCGCCCGCGCCGACGTGCCGACCGCGAGCGTAATCAGCGAATATGTCGACGTCGCCGATGCCTTCTACGACCGGCGCGAGACCGGCTTCGTTAACGGCCTGCTCGACGCGGTCGCGAAGGACGTGCGGGCATAGCACTCCGTTCGGGCTGAGCCGGCCGAAGCCCTGTCCTGACCTTTCGCGACGGTGCGAAGAACGGCCCTTCGACAGGCTCAGGGCGAGCGGGCCGGGGGTCCGCATTAGGCCGCGAGGGGGGCGCGGGGCTCCATCCGTTCGGCGCTGACCACCGCGTCGGCGGCGCGGAGTGCGGCGAGGATGCGCATCAGGTGCGCCACGTCGTCGACCTCGATCACTGTCTGGAAGGTGTGGAAGCTCGCGTCACGCTCGGCGAGGTTGAGGTTGACGATGTTCGCGCCCTGCCCGCCGAGGATGCTGGCCATCACGCCGAGCGAGCCCGGCTGGTTGCGGACGATCACGGTCAGCCGCGCGGTGCCGCCCTCGCTGCCGTCGCCCCAGCCGAGATCGATCCAGTCCTCCTCGGGCGCGGCCTGCAGCACAGGGCATTCGATCACGTGCACCTCGACCGGCGCGTCGGCGCGGCGCACCCCCACGATGCGGTCGCCCGGCACGGGCGTGCAGCAGGAGGCGAGCGTGAAGCCGATGCCGGGCGTCAGGCCCTTGACCGAGATCGGGCGGCGAGGGCCGGCGGGCGCGGGCGCGGCCTCACCCGACGAGCCAGGCATCACCGCTTCCATCACCGCCTGATCGGAAATGTCGCCGCGGGCGATCGCCTCCATCAGGTCGTCGGGCCGATCCATGTTGAGCCGCCGCACCGCGTGATCGAGCGCGTCGGGCGCGAGCGCGGTCGGCAGGCGCGCGACGATCGCATCGTAGAAGCGGCGGCCGAGCGCGACCATCTCGCCCTGTTCCTTGTTGCGTACGAAGCGACGGATCGCCGCGCGCGCCTTGCCGGTCGCGACGAAGTTGAGCCACGAGACCTGCGGCTCCTGCGCCTTGGAGCGCAGGATCTGAACCTGATCGCCATTCTGGATCAGCGTGCGCAGGGGCACGACCCGCCCGTTGATCTTGGCGCCAACCGTCTGGTCGCCCAGATCGGTATGGACCTGATAGGCGAAGTCGACCGGCGTCGCCCCGCGCGGAAGCTGGATCAGCTCGCCCTGCGGCGTGAAGGCGAAGATGCGATCCTGATACATCGCCATGCGGGTATGTTCGAGCAGCTCCTCCGGGCTCGCCGCATGTTCGAGGATCTCGACCAGATCGCGGATCCAGCGTGAATTGACGTCGGGCTGGATCATTCCGCCCGTCTTGTATGCCCAGTGCGCGGCGACGCCGAACTCGGCCTCGGCATGCATCTTGGCGGTGCGGATCTGGATCTCGATCCGGAAACGCTCGCTGTGCATCACGCCCGTATGGAGCGAGCGGTAGCCGTTGCGCTTCGGCGTCGAGATGTAATCCTTGAAGCGGCCGGGGATCATCGGCCAGCGCTGATGCAGCACGCCCAGCGCCTGATAGCATTGTTCGGGATCGTCGACGATCACGCGGAAGGCCATCACGTCGGACAATTGTTCGAAGCTGATGTGGCGCTCGCTCATCTTGCGCCAGATCGAGTAAGGATGCTTCTCGCGCCCCTCGACCTCGGCCTTGATCCCCTTCTGGCCGAGCAGCAGGCGAATGCCCGACGCGATGCGCGAGACCTGGTCGCCACCGCCCTTGCGGAGCTGTTCGAGCCGCTTGGTGATCGAATCATACGCCTCGGGCTCGAGCTCCTGGAAGGCGAGCGTCTGCATCTCCTTCATGAATTCGTACATGCCGATCCGCTCGGCGAGCGGGGCGTAGATATCCATCGTCTCGCGCGCGATGCGGCGGCGCTTCTCGGCCGACGGAATGAATTTCAGCGTCCGCATGTTGTGGAGCCGGTCGGCCAGCTTGACCAGCAGCACGCGGATGTCGCCCGACATGGCGAGCAGGAACTTGCGCAGATTCTCCGCCGCGCGCTCGTTCGCGCTCTGCGCCTCGATCTTGCTGAGCTTGGTAACCCCGTCGACGAGGCGCGCGACCGAGGGCCCGAACGTCTTTTCGATCTGCTCGGGCGTGGCGAGCGTATCCTCGACCGTGTCGTGGAGGATCGCGGTCGCGATCGTCTCATCATCGAGGTGCAGGTCGGTGAGGATGCCCGCCACCTCGATCGGGTGGCTGAAATAGGGATCGCCGTTGGCGCGCTTCTGGCTGCCATGCGCGGCCATCGAAAAGACGTAGGCGCGGTTGAGCAGGGCTTCGTCCGCATCCGGATCGTAGCCCAGCACCCGATCGACCAGTTCATATTGGCGCAGCATGCGGCCAAGATGGCGGTCTGACGCCAGGGATTGCAAGGCGCACCGCCCCTTAAGGCCATTCCAATCATAACTTTTTTTATTGCGACGGGTTCGCATCATGGTTGACGCTGCGATCGATTCTCATTAGCCGCCCGCTCGACGGATCGAAACGATCGACAAAAGGGGCAAATTGACATGAGTGACCGGCGGACACCGGCTTTCCTCGCGCTGTCGTGCGTGGGTTTCATCGCGAGCGGGCTGGCCACGCCAGCGCTGGCGCAGGATGCGACCGAACTGGACGGCGCGACCGTTACCGACACCGCCATCAGCGAGGACGTGAAGGTCGAGCGGCTGGAGTCGCCGAAATATAATCAGCCGCTGCTCGACATTCCGCAGACGATCACCGTGCTGACCGCCCAGACATTGCAGCAGCAGAATTTGCTGAGCCTGCGCGATGCGCTGAGCACCGTCCCCGGCATCACCTTCGGCGCGGGCGAAGGTGGCGGCGGCGTCGGCGATTCGTTCAACCTGCGCGGCTTCAGCGCGCTGACCGACGTGACGATCGACGGCGTGCGCGACAGCGCGCAATATACCCGATCGGACACGTTCAACATCGAGCAGATCGAGGTCATCAACGGCGCCAATTCGGTGTTCGGCGGATCGGGATCGATCGGCGGCACGATCAACCTCGTCACCAAGCGGCCGAAGGCGACCGACGCGGTCGTCGTGCAGGGCGGCGTGGGCACCGCCGATTACTGGCGCGGGACCGCCGACGCCAACATCCGCCGCGGCAACGTCGCGGCGCGCCTCAATCTGCTCGGCCACAAGAACGACATGCCCGGCCGCGATTTCGAGCATAGCAAGCGCTGGGGCATCGCGCCGTCGGTCACGGTCGGGATCGAGCAGCCGACGCGCGTGACGCTGCAATATCTCTACCAGCGCGATCGCGGCATCCCGGTCTACGGCGTGCCCTATTACAAGAACGCTTTGTATGACGGGATACTGCCCGGCGTCGATCGGAGCGGCTATTACGGCTACGAAAACGTCGACCGGACGCGCCAGTCGATCAACCAGGCGACGATCATCTTCGAACATGATTTCAGCGATCGGCTGTCGCTGCGCAACCTGAGCCGCTGGCAGAAGGTCTCCTACGATACCTACGTCAATCCGCCGCAGGGCACCTTCTGTCTCGCCAACGGCCAGACGCCGACCGGCGCGGCCTGCGCGGCGGGCCAGGTGCCCGGAACCTATTACCCCTCGGGCCCGCGCGGCACGACGCGCCTGACCGAGACGTCGATCTGGTACAACCAGCTGGACCTGCGCGCCGAATTCGGAATCGGCGGCATGACCAACACGATGACGCTCGGCGGATCGTTCGGCCAGGAGGATTATCACATCCGCAACGGCAACGTGCTGCGCAATCCGGGCGGCGCGCTGCCCAACCCCGCGCTGGACCCGATCAACATCGCCAATCCGAACGCGATCTATACCGGGCCGATCAACTTCGTGCAGACCGGCTATTCGGACGGCGATACGTTCAACAAGGCGATCTACCTGTTCGACACGCTGGCAATCACGCCGCAGATCGAGCTCAACGGCGCGATCCGCTACGAAGGGCAAAATACGGTGTTCCGCGCCGACACGGTCGTCGCCGGCGCGACGCTCGGCCAATATGTGCGCGGGCCCGACCAGGTGGCGGACGACAATCTGTTCTCGTACCGCGTCGGCGCGGTGTACAAGCCGGTGCCCAACGCCAGCCTGTATATCGCCTACGGCAATTCGCGGACGCCGGTCTCATCGGGCGTGCGCAGCGGGTGCGGCACGCCGGGCACGCAGACGCTGAACACCGATCCCTGCACCGCCAGCCCGCAGGAAGCGGTCAATTACGAGATCGGCGGCAAGATCGACCTGTTCGACGCCGCGCTGCAGCTGACCGCCGCTTTATTCCGCAACGACCGCACCAACTTCCCGGTCGCGAGCAACGATCCGTCGCTCGGCACGGTGCAGATCAACGACGGGCGCAGCCGCGTCGACGGCATCGCGCTCGGCGCGACGGGGCGGATCACCCCGCGCTGGACGATCTTCGCCAATTACACCTACCTCGACAGCAAGGTGAAGCAGAGCATCTCGAACTACTGCCTCGCCAATCCGGGCGCGAGCTTCACGCCGCCGGGCGGGACGGCGCTGACCTGCCCGACGAGCGATCTGCAGGCCGGCAATCCGCTGGTCCAGGCGCCGAAGCATGCGGGCAGCCTGTTCACCAGCTACACGCTGCCATTCGGGCTGCAGCTTGGCTACGGCTTCACCTACACGGGCAGCTTCCTGGTCAACAATGCCGCCCCGCCGCACTATAAGACCGACGACTGGATGACGCATCGCGCGATGATCGCCTACCCGGTCACCGAGCAGCTGACCGTGCAGGTCAACGTCCAGAACATCTTCGACAAGAAATATTATACGGGCGTGCGCAACAACGGCTGGGCGGTGCCGGGCGAAGGCCGCTCGGCGGTCGCCTCGCTGATCTACAACTTCTGATCAACGCTCCCCTAACGCGGCCAGTATGCGATTGATTCGCATTATTGGCTGCGTTAGGGGATGAAGCCGAGGACGGGCTCGGGCGATGTACATGTCTTCCTTCAGCGAGGGGCAGCCATTGGCGCTGCCCGGTGCGGCGCGCGGCGGCGAGGAACGATGCACGTTCCACGATCCGCGCCGCTGCAGCTGGAGCACGCTGGCGGCGATCGCGCTGGCGCATGTTGGGCTGATCGCCGCGCTGGTCCTGTTCGATGTCATCCCGATCGGTCCGGCCAAGCCCGAGCCGCTGGCGGTCACCATGGTGCCGCTGGAGATCGCGCCCCCTCCGCCGCCGTCGGCCGCGCCGCCGCCCCCGGACCAGAAGCAGATGGTGCAGCCGACGATCGTGGCGCCTCCGCCGATCGTGCAGACCCCCGCCCCGCCCGCCGCCGTCGCGGTGACGGCGGTGGCCTCGCCCGAACCGCCCGCTCCGGCCGCAGCGCCGGCGGCGGTCGCGGCCCCCTCTCCCACGCCGGGGCCGATGGCGATCGGCAAGCTGTCGCCGCTGCCCGGCAACCCGCCGCTCAAATATCCCGCGTCGGCACGCCGGCTGCATCAGCAGGGCGTGGTGCGGCTGCGCATCCTGATCGCGACCGATGGCAGCGTCACCGACATCGCGGTGGCGCAATCGAGCGGTTTCGACATCCTCGACAAGGCCGCGATCGACGTCGTCCGGCGCTGGCGCTTCCAGCCGGCGACGCGCGACGGCATGGCGGTCGAGGGCATCGGCATCTTCCCCGCCTCCTTCAAGCTCGCCTGACGGAGCCGCGGCGATGATGCTCCAGATTCCCGGCGTGCTGACGCCGGACGAGGCCGCCGCGATGCGCGCGGCGCTGCGCGCGGCAGACTGGGTCGACGGCAACGTCACCGCCGGCCGCCAGTCGGCACTGGCCAAACAGAACCGTCAGTTGCCCGAGGATTCGGCCACCGCGCGCGAGCAGGGCGGGCGCGTGCTCGACGCGCTCGGCCGTGCGCCTTTGTTCGTCGCGGCGGCGCTGCCGAGCAAGATCTATCCGCCCTTGTTCCACCTTTATGGCGTGGGCGAGACATTCGGCGACCATATCGACAACGCGATCCGCTTTCGCGCGGGCAGCGAGTTCCGGCTGCGCAGCGACCTTTCGGCGACGCTCTTCCTCAATGATCCGGATGAGTATGACGGCGGCGAGCTTATCGCAGAGGGATCGCCGCCGGTGAAGCTGCCCGCCGGCGACCTGATCCTCTACCCGGCCACCACCGTGCATCGCGTGACGCCGGTGACGCGCGGCGAGCGGATCGCGAGCTTCTTCTGGATCCAGAGCATGATCCGCGACGGCGCGGCCCGAGCACTGCTGCTCGACCTCGACCGATCGGTCCAGGAGCTCGGCGCGCGCGCGGGCCAGGACGATCCGGCGATCGTGCGGCTGACGGGGGTCTATCACAACCTCCTGCGGCGCTGGGCCGAGCTGTGATGCGGATCGAGCTCGCCAAGGAGGAAGCGCCCGCGCTGGCCCCGATCGATCCGGTGCGGCCGGCAACGCGAGCGCCGCGCAGGAAGGCCAAGTCGAAGCTCAAGACCTTTTATCTGAAGCAACTTCACACCTGGCACTGGGTGAGCGCGGCGGTATCGCTGGTCGGCATGATGCTGTTCGCGGTGACGGGCATCACGCTGAATCACGCCGCCGCGATCGACGCCACGCCCAAGGTCAGCCAGCGCAGCGCAACCCTGCCGCTGCCGCTCCTGCGGCTGCTCGCGGCGGCCCCGGCCAAGACCGACGCGCCGCTGCCGGAGGCGGTCGCGGCGCAGGTTGCGGCATCGGTCGGGATCGATCCGCGCGGCAAGGCCGGCGAATGGTCCGAGGGCGAGGTCTATGTCTCGCTACCCCGCCCCGGCGGCGACGCGTGGGTCAGCATCGACCGCGCGAGCGGCGCAATCAGCGCCGAGCTGACCGATCGCGGCTGGGTCTCCTACCTCAACGACCTCCATAAGGGGCGCAATTCGGGGTCGGCCTGGTTCTGGTTCATCGACATCTTCGCCGCCGCGTGCGTTGTCTTCACGCTCACCGGGCTGCTCCTCCTCCAGCTTCACGCCCGCAACCGGCGGTCGACCTGGCCGCTGGTCGGGCTCGGCCTCGCCCGTCCCGTCCTGATCGCCCGCCTGTTCATCCCTTGAAGGCCCGCCGCTGACCCGCACGCCGTTCCTGATCGCCGGCCTGATCGCCGCCCCGGCCACCGCCGCCGGCACGATCAGCGTCACCGTCCCCCGATTATCAGTCGCCGAATATCACCGGCCCTATGTCGCCGGCTGGATCGAGCCGGCGGGCGGCGGCGCGGCGCGCACCCTGTTCGTCTGGTACGACGTCAAGAAGGGCGGCGGCGAACCCGGCACCAAGTGGCTGGCGGACCTGCGCACCTGGTGGCGCAAGGGCGGCCGCAGCATGCGCCAGCCCGTCGACGGCGTGAGCGGCGCGACCCGGCCGCCCGGCGTCCATCGCATCGCGCTGCCCGACGGCATCGCGCCGGGGCAATATACCCTGTTCGTCGAGGCCGCGCGCGAAACCGGCGGCCGCGAGATCGTCTCCACCCCGCTCACCGTTCCGCTCAAGCCTGGCTCCGCCGCCGGCAAGAGCGAGCTCGGCGCGATCGCCGTCTCCCCCCGTTGAAAGGACGCCTGATGACCTCCGCGTTCCGCACCCTCCTGCTCGGCGCGCTCGCGCTCGCCGCGAGCCCGACCTTTGCGCATCGCCAGTGGCTGCTGCCATCGGCGACGATCTTTTCGGGCGCCAACGATACGGTGACGGTCGATGCCGCCGCCTCGAACGACCTGTTCTTCCCCGATCATCGCCCCGCGAACCTCGCGACGATCAAGGTCTGGGCGCCCGACGGCAGCGCCGGCCAGATCGAGAATGGCGCGAGCGGGCGCGTGCGATCGACCTTCGACGTGACGCTCAACAAGCCGGGAACGTGGAAGATCGGTAACGCCAATGAAGGCGTGATGGGCAGCTTCAAGCTCAATGGCGAGGAGGTTCGCGTAGGCGGTCGACCGGGCGGACCACGGCCGGGGGGGCCGGGTACGCCGCCTGCCGGGGTACGTCCTGCCGCCCCGAATGCGGATGCGGGTGGCCCGCCCCGGCCGCGCTTCGTTTCGGCCGACCAGATCCCAGCCGAGGCGACCGAGGTGAAGCTGATCCAGACGTCGAGCCGCAACGAGATCTTCGTCACCGCCGGCGAGCCGACCACGACCGTGTTCCAGCCGACCAACAAGGGGCTGGAGATGGTGCCTGTCACGCATCCGGCCGAACTGGTCGCGGGCGAGCCCGCCGAATTCCGCTTCCTCGTCGGCGGCAAGCCGGCGGCGGGGCTGAAACTGTCGGTGCTGCCCGGCGGCAAGCGCTATCGCGACGGCGACGGGATGATCGAAGTGACGACCGGCGCCGATGGCGTGGCGACGGTCACCTGGCCCGAGCCGGGCATGTACTGGCTGAACGCCACCTATAGCGATACGATCGCGGACGGGCGGATCACGGGCCACCGCATGAGCTACACCACCACGCTCGAGGTGATGGCTCCCTGACACCACGCATCGCGGTCCCCCCGCTCGATCCACACGGCTTCCAGCGGCACGATCCTCAGGCAGCGATCGTCACGCTGGAGGGCGTGACGATGGGGACGGTGTGGCGAGTTTCGTTGGCGGCGCCGGTCGGTTTCGATACCGCCGCGCTGCGCACGGCGATCGTGGCGCGGCTCGACGCGATCATCGGTGAGATGAGCCACTGGGACGCGGGATCCTGGCTTGGGCGGTTCAACACGCTTCAGCCGGGACGCTGGATGGCGCTGCCGCCCGACTTCGCCACCGTGATAGCAACCGGACTGACGGCGGCCACGCGATTGGGCGGGGCCTTCGATCCGGCGATCGGCGCATTGGTCGATCTGTGGGGGTTTGGACCGCCCGGCCCCCGCCCCCACCCTGATGAAGCCGAAATCGCGGCGGCGCGCGCGTGCTCGGGATGGCAAAGGCTGGCCTATGATCCGGCGGCGCGGCGGCTGCTGCAGCCGGGCGGATTGCGGCTCGATCTCTCGGGCATCGCCAAGGGCTTTGCGGTCGACGCATTGGCGACCCTGATCGCACGGCAGGGCCATGGCCACTTCCTGGTGGAGATCGGGGGCGAGCTGGCAGGTCGGGGGATGCGGCCCGACGGCGATCCGTGGTGGGTGGAGTTAGAGACGCCGGGCGACGGGCTCGCCCCGATCCGCGTCGCGCTCCACCAGCTCGCGGTCGCGACCTCGGGCGATTATGTGCGTGGTGCGCATACGATCGATCCACGCAGCGGCCACCCGGCGCAGGCAGGTGTCGTCGCGGTCAGCGTGCTGCATGCGTCTGCCATGTGGGCCGATGTCTGGGCGAGCGCCTTGGCGGTGCTGGGGGCCGACGACGGCCTTCGCCTGGCGGCCGACGAGGGACTCGCGGCGCGGATCGTGACGCGCGCCGAGGACGGGCTGCACGAGACAATCAGTCCGGCGCTGGCAGCGATGCTGTGACGCCGTCCCTGATGCGTCCGGTCTAGAGCGGCTCGCCGCTGAGCCGCTGGCAGACCATGTCGAGCTGGTCGAGCGAGGCATAAGAGACCGTCACCGTGCCGCCCTTCGGCCCATGCGCGATCGCGACCTTGAGACCGAGCTGGTCGCGCAGCTGACGTTCGAGCATCGCGACGTCGGCATCGCTGCCTTTATATTCGATCGGCGGTTCGCGCCGGCGCGGCGCCTTGCCGCCGCGCGCCAGCGCCTCGGTCTCGCGCACCGACAGGCCGCGCCGGATCACCTCTTCCGCCAGCGCCTCCGCATCGGGCGCGGATACGAGCGCGCGGGCATGACCCATGCTGAGCCGCCCGTCGGCGACCGCGTCGCGTACCGCCTCCGGCAGAACGAGCAGGCGGAGGAGGTTGGCGACATGGCTGCGCGACTTGCCGACGATCTTCGCCAGCGCGTCCTGCGTATGCCCGAATTCATCGATAAGTCGTTGATAAGCGGCCGATTCCTCGATCGCATTGAGATCCTGGCGCTGGACGTTCTCGACAATCGCCAATTCCATAGTCTCGGCATCGCCGAGCTCGCGGACCAGCGCCGGCACCTCGTGCAGCCGCGCACGCTGCGCGGCGCGCCAGCGCCGCTCACCCGCGACGATCTGATAGCCGTCGCCATGCGGGCGAACCACGATCGGCTGGATCAGGCCGCGTTCGGTAAGCGAGGCAGCGAGTTCGTCGAGCGCGGCCTCGTCGAAATGTCGGCGCGGCTGATCGGGGTTCGGCGTGATCGTGGCGATCGCCAGCATGCGGATTCCGGCCGGACGCGTGGCGTCGGCGGCGATCGGCTGCTCCGCCGCCGCCTCGCCCAGCAAGGCCGACAGGCCGCGTCCGAGGCCACGGCTACGCGGATTGACACTCATGCCGCCACCGCCGGAGCGGGCAGACGCGCGATCAACTCGCTCGCCAGCGCGATATAGGCCTCAGATCCGGGGCAGCGATGGTCGTAGACCAATGCGGGCAGGCCATGGCTGGGGGCTTCCGACAAGCGCACATTGCGCGGGATCACGGTCCTGAAGACGAGGTCGCCGACCACCGCGCGGACATCCGCCGCGACCTGTTCCGACAGACGGTTACGGCGGTCATACATGGTGAGCGCGACGCCGACGATCGACAAGGATGGATTGAAACGCTTGCGCACCAGTTCGACCGTGTTGAGCAACTGGCTCATCCCCTCAAGCGCGAAGAACTCGCACTGCAGCGGCACGAGCAGGCCGCGCGCCGCCACCAGCGCGTTGAGCGTGAGCAGGCCGAGCGAAGGCGGGCAATCAATCAGGCAGATCTCCCACCGCGCGGGGGCCGCGGTCATTGCAGCGTCGAGGCGGTGCGCGCGGTCCGGCATGTCGGCAAGCTCGACCTCGGCCGCCGAAAGATCCTGCGTGGCCGCGACGATGTCGAGACGGGGCACGGACGTCGCGATGGCCGCGTCGGCAAGCGACACGTCGCCACCAAGTACCTGATAAACCGACCTTTCACGGGCATTGCGGGCAACGCCAAGCCCGGTCGAAGCATTACCCTGCGGATCGAAATCGATCAGCAGGACGCGGAAGCCGCTCGCCGCCAGCGCGGTTGCCAGATTGATCGCGGTGGTCGTCTTGCCGACCCCGCCCTTCTGGTTCGCAATGGCGCTGCGGATCATTTCGACCTCCCCGGGGCGACGCCGCGCGCGATCAGGATCGACGAGTCGGCATCCGTGACGCTCGGTACGAGCGCGAAGTCACCCTGCCACTTTTGTTGGGCTTCGGCCAGTTCTGCCGCGGCATTTCGCCCCTTGGGCAGCAGCCAGACCGTATCGGCGCGAGCGAAACGGCGCCCGATCTCGAAGAGGCGCGGCAAGGGGGCGAAAGCCCGCGCGGATATGACATCGTAGGTGGTCGCGGCCACGGCCTCTGCTCGTCCCGACAGCACGCGTACGCGGCTGTCCAAGCCAAGACATGTAATCGCATCGTGGAGAAAGCCGACCCGCTTCGCCCGGCTTTCGACGAGATCGACGTGGTGCTTTCCGAAAAGCGCGATCATCAGGCCTGGAAATCCAGGTCCGGAGCCGAGGTCGACCCATCGTCCCAGAGGCGGTGCATGGTCGAGCAGTTGGACCGAGTCAGTGATATGCCGGCTCCAAACCTGTGGGAGGGTGGAAGCCGCAATTAGATTCTGTTCGGTGTTCGCTTTTGTGAGCAGGTCGATGAACCGGCTGACATGGTCGAGTGTTTCACGTGGAACAGACCGACCGGCGAGCCATGTCTGCGCTTCGTCCTCGGTCATGCCGCCCGACGACGAATGGCGACAAGGATAGCGCTGAGCGCAGCCGGGGTGATCCCGCGGATACGCGCCGCGTCGGCAAGGGTCGCAGGGCGGGCGCGATCCAGCTTCTCGATCATCTCCTTCGAAAGGCCGCCTATGTCGCGATAGGCATGGATCGGCGAGAGGCTGATCTGGCCCTCCTGCTCCAGCCGCGCGACTTCGGCGCGCTGGCGGTCGATATAGGGTGCGTATCGGCAATCGTCGGCCAATTCGGCCAGGAGCGTATCGGATACGCCGTCGGCCTCCGGATCGATCAGGCTGCGGATTTCAACGGTCGTCATTGCACGCTGGCGCACAAGGTCGGCGGTGCTGATTGCCGCCCCCTCGCGCCTCACCGGTGGCAGCGGTCGGGAAACAGCCTGCGAGAGGCGCGTATGCTGAGCAAGGTGGTCCGCGATCCATACCTTACGTGCTTCGCCAACCGCTTCGCTCGCGAGGGCAAGCCCGCCCAATCGGGTCGCGGCATTGTCGGCACGAAGGGCGAGCCTGAACTCGGCGCGTCCGGTGAGCATGCGGTACGGCTCGCTGACCCCCTGAAGAACGAGGTCGTCGACCATCACGCCGATATAGGATTGCGTGCGGTCGAAGAGGATCGGCGATCGACCCAGCGTCTGCGCCGCCGCGTTGAGGCCGGCGACCAGCCCTTGGGCCGCAGCTTCCTCGTAGCCGGTCGTCCCGTTGATCTGCCCCGCGCAATAGAGACCGGGGATGGCGCGCAGGCCCAGCGATGCGTCAAGCGCACGTGGGTCGACATGGTCATATTCAACCGCATAACCTGGCGTGACGATCTCGACGGACCCCAGCCCGGCGACACTTCGCACTAGATCGCGCTGCACGTCACGCGGGAGCGAGGTCGAGATGCCGTTGGGATAGACCAGCGTGGTGCCCAGCCCTTCGGGCTCCAGAAAGATCTGGTGGCCGTCGCGATCCCCGAACCTGACCACCTTGTCCTCAATGGACGGACAGTAACGCGGCCCCCTCCCCTCAATCGCCCCGGAGAAGATGGGCGATCGATCCAGGCCCGCGCGGATGATGTCGTGCGTTTGCTGGTTGGTGCGTGCGATCGCACAGGCGAGTTGGGGAAGCGTCCGTCGCCCCAGGGGAGACATCGTCCAAGGATCGCCATCCGATGGCTGGCGCTCGAGCCGTGCCCAATCGATCGTGCGCCCATCGAGCCGCGGTGGCGTGCCTGTTTTTAGCCGGGCCATGGGGAGATCCAGCGCACGTAATTGCTGCGCGAGAATGGTGGCGGCACTCTCCCCGACACGCCCGCCCTCGGTGGCATCGGCACCGCAGTAAAGCCTTCCTCCAAGGAAGGTGCCAGTCGCGAGGATGACCGCAGACGCGGTCAGTATCGTTCCGTCAGCAAGTTCCAGCCCCGACACGTATTCTGATCGAAGCAGGAGCCGGTGGGCGTGGCCCTGAACAACCGTAAAACCCTGCTGCGCCGCCACGGCTTGCTGGATCGCGCGCGCGAAATGCTTACGGTCGGCCTGCACACGGGGGCCTTGAACCGCGGTGCCCTTGCTCCGGTTGAGCATGCGATAGTGAATCGCGGCCGCATCGGCAGCGCGACCGATCAGTCCGTCGAAGACGTCGACTTCACGGACGAGGTGGCCCTTACCCACACCGCCGATCGCGGGGTTGCAGGACATCGCCCCAATCGTATCGATCCGGTCGGTGACCAACGCCACGGATGCGCCAATCCGCGCGGCAGCGGCGGCCGCCTCGCAGCCGGCGTGGCCGCCGCCCACCACGATGACCTGATACTGGCTCATCCGCGCGCTATCCGGACGATAGGAGGCCAAGTCAATTGTTCCACGTGGAACATCACTTGCCGATGCAGAATCGGCCGAATAGGCCGTCGAGCATATCCTCGATACCGGCATTGCCGACAATCCGGTCGACGGCTGCGCGCGCGGTGGCGAGATGGACGGCGACGAGAACGGGATCGTCGCATTCCTTTGCCTGCGCCAAGGCGGCGGCGACCTCCCCGATCAACATTGTCTGGCGCGCGTTGATCGCGACCTGATCCTCGCCGGGTAGCATTTCGGAGGCGCGTTCAGCGAGCAGCGATCGCAGCGCGGCCACGCCCATGCCGGTTTCCGCCGAGACGGCAAGATCGGCGCCATGCGGCATAGTCTGCCGATCGGGGAGATCGGCGCGGCCGTGGACGACGATTGCGCCCTCGGGTCTCTCCGCTGGATCGCCGAGCCACAGCACGAGATCCGCTGCGGCGAGTGCTCGCTGCGCTCGGTCGACACCGATCCGCTCCACCGGGTCATGGGTGTCACGCAGTCCGGCCGAGTCGATCAGCACGATCGGCACGCCGCCCAGCTGGATCGGTGCCTCGATCACATCGCGAGTCGTCCCCGCATATGCCGAGACAATCGCGGCATCGCGTCCGACCAGAGCGTTGAAAAGGCTCGACTTTCCTGCGTTGACCGGGCCTGCGAACAGCACCCGTACGCCATCGCGAAGGCGCTCGGCGGGGGGCTGGGCCTGCAAATCAGACAGCTCGTTGTGCAGCGCAGCAATAGGCTGTGCATGTGCAGCATTCCATAGAGGGACATCGTCCTCTTCTTCTCCGAACTGCAGCGCCGCTTCGACCTGCGCGGACAGCGCAAGGATCGTTTCGCGCCATCGTTCGACCAGCCGACCCATCGCGCCCTCGGCCTGACGCAACGCCTGTCGTCTTTGCCGTTCGGTCTCGGCCGACAGCAAGTCGGCCAGCCCCTCGACCTGTCCGAGATCGAGCCGGCCATTGTGAAAGGCGCGGCGGCTAAACTCCCCGGCCTCCGCCGGACGCAGCCCGGGCAGGGTCGCCAGCGCCCCCAGCACCGCCGCCGCGACCGCGCGACCACCGTGCAGATGGAACTCGGCCAGATCCTCGCCCGTCGCCGTCTCGGGCCCCGGAAACCACAGCAGCAGCGCCCGGTCGAGCATGGCCCCCGCAGCATCGCGCAGGACCGCGACCGAGGCACGGCGTGGCGGCGGGCAGCGTCCGGCCAACGTGCGCAGGGCCATCGCCGCCCCCGGTCCGCTGACGCGCACGACCGCGATCGCGGCGGGGAGCGCGCCGCTCGACAAAGCGAAGATCGTGTCGGGCGCCGGCGGCGCGTCGCTCACCCCTTGGACGTCCCGGCCCTCTGGCCGGTCATCTGGTCCACCAGCTGGCGCCATGCGTTCATCCCCATCTCCCCCATCGGCGACCAGGTGCGCACCATCTGCTCGAACATCTCCGGCGTCAGGCCGGTGGTCATCGCCTCGCGGAACTTGTCGAGATAGAGGTCGTGGATCGGCGCCATGTCGGGCAGCCCCATCAGCCGCCGCGCCTCCTCGGGCGTGCATTCGATGTTCATCGTGATGTTCACCGAGGCATGCTCCTGTCATTGAGAGGTCCGGCCGGCGACGGTAGAGCAAGGCCACGGGAGCGTCCATGCCGCGCGGCGGACGTCCGGCGACGATCATGGGAGATGAAGCATGGGCGAAACGATCAGCATCGCGGCGCTGGACGGGAGCGGAGCGTTCGATGCCTATCTCGCGCGGCCGATGGGCACGCCCAAGGCGGCGATCCTCGTCATCCAGGAGATTTTCGGGGTGAATGCCGGCATCCGGCGCAAGGTCGATGATTGGGCGGCGAAGGGCTATCTCGCCGCCGCGCCAGCCCTGTTCTGGCGCTTCGCCCCCGGTTTCGATGTCGATCCCGACGTTCCGGAGGAGATGGAACAGGCATTCAAAATCCGAACCCAGTTCGATCCCGCCAAGGGGATCGAGGATGTCGAGGCGACGATCCGCACGCTCCGCGCATCGCTGCCCGCCGGCGGCAAGGTCGGCGCGGTCGGCTACTGCATGGGCGGGCGCGTCGCCTATCTCACCGCCACGCGAACCGACATCGACGCGAGCGTCGGCTATTATGGCGCGGGCATCGACGCCGCGCTGAACGAGGCGCATGCGATCGCGCGCCCGCTGCTGCTCCACTTCGCCGGCAACGACCACTTCATTCCGGAGGAAGCGCAGGCGAAGATCGGCGAGGCACTCGGCCCCAACCGCCACGTCACGATCCACACCTATCCGGGCGTCGATCACGGCTTCGCCACCGCGTCAGGCAAGCGTCGCGACGATGCGACCGCCGAGCTGGCGGATGCGCGCACCGAAGCCTTTTTCGCGGAGCATCTGGCGTGAGCGAGGATTATCGCATCATCCTGCGCCGCACCGGCGGGCCCGAGGTGCTCGAGCGGGAAAAGATCGACCCGCCGCAACCAGCGCCGGATGAGGTAGTGGTGCGGCACAGCGCAATCGGCCTGAACTTCGTCGATACTTACCATCGCAGCGGGCTCTACCCGACCACCCTGCCCAGCGGGCTCGGCACGGAGGCGGCGGGCGTGATCGAGGCGGTCGGCGAGAATATCGACGGTTTCGCGCCGGGCGACCGCGTCGCCTATGCCGGCGGCCCGCTGGGCGCCTATGCGACGGTGCGCGCGATCCCCGCCCATCTGCTCATCAGGCTTCCCGACGGGGTCGACGATCGAACGGCGGCGGCATCATTGGTGAAGGGACTGACCGCCGACATGCTCGTCGGCCCCTGTGCCAAGGTCCAGGCAGGCCAGACGGTGCTCGTCCATTCGGCGGCCGGCGGGGTCGGCTCGTTCCTCGTACCCTGGCTCAAGGCCATCGGCGCACGCGTCGTCGCGCATGCGGGCAGCGCCGAGAAGGCGGCGCGCGCCAAGGCGGCGGGCGCGGACCACGCCCTCTCCTGCCCTTTCGACACGCTGGCACAGGAGGTGCGCACGATCACCGAGGGTGCGGGCGTGCACGTCGTGTTCGACGGCGTGGGACAGGCAAGCTGGGATGCCTCGGTGGGAGCGCTCGCCAAGCGCGGGCTGATGGTCAGCTTCGGCAATGCCTCGGGACCCGTCGCGCCCGTGGCGCCGCTTGCACTGGCCCGCGCG
Source organism: Sphingomonas sp. (assembly GCF_048594985.1). Lineage (GTDB taxonomy): Bacteria > Pseudomonadota > Alphaproteobacteria > Sphingomonadales > Sphingomonadaceae > Sphingomonas_I. The sequence continues at coordinate 44,292 of NZ_JBMDXG010000222.1, forward strand.
GGTTCGCTGTTCCTGACCCGCCCGACCCTGTTCGACTATATTGCCGCGCCCGAGGAGCGGGATGCCGCGACCGGGCGCCTGTTCGCGATGCTCCGGTCGGGCACCATCACGGCGGATATCGGCCAGACCTTTCCGCTGAGCGCCGCCGCCGACGCGCATCGCGCGCTGGAGACGCGGGCGACGACCGGATCGACTTTGCTGATCCCCTGACGCCCGAAAGCCGTCAGAACAGCGTGAGCAGCCCCGTATCGCTGCTGACCAGCCCTTCGTAGATCATCTTACCCGCGACGTAGACGATCACGACGAGGCCGATATAGGCGATCCAGCGGTAGCGTTCGATGTAGCGGGCGATGACGTTCGCGGCGAGGCCCATCAAGGCGACCGACAGCAGCAGCCCGACCATCAGGATGCCGGGATGCTCGCGCGCGGCGCCCGCCACCGCCAGCACATTGTCGAGGCTCATGCTGACATCGGCCACAGCAACCGCCCAGGCGGCGGCGGCGAAGGTCTTGGCGGGGCGCACGCCCGAATTCTCGTCGCCCGCGACCTCGGGCGATCCGCCGCCGGCGTCGTGCCGCAGCTCGCGCCACATCTTCCACGACACCCACAGCAGCAACAATCCGCCCGCAAAGACAAGGCCGACGATCTGGAGCAGCTGGGTCACCGCCAGCGCGAAGACGATACGGAGAATCAAAGCGGCGAGGATGCCGATCAGGATGACCTTGCGGCGCTGCTGGTGGGGCAGGCCCGCCGCGAGCGCGCCGACGACGATCGCATTGTCGCCCGCCAGCATCACGTCGATCATCAGCACCTGGCCGAAGGCGGCCAGCGTGGCCGGCGAGCCGAGGTTGGAGAAATCGGCGACGATGTGCTGCCAGAGCTCGTTCATTCCCACCTGATATGGGGGACGCGGCTACGTGTCGACAGAAACCGGGGGGCAGCCCCCGCCGGTCCTACTGATTCATCGAGTCGAAGAAGTCCTCGTTGGTCTTCGAGTCCTTCATCTTGTCGAGCAGGAATTCCATCGCGTCGGTGGTGCCCATCTGCATGAGGATGCGGCGCAGCACCCACATCTTCGACAGCTTGCTCTTGTCGAGCAACAGCTCTTCCTTGCGGGTGCCGGACTTGCCGACGTCCATCGCCGGGAAGATGCGCTTGTCGGCGACCTTGCGGTCGAGCACGATTTCCGAATTGCCGGTGCCCTTGAACTCCTCGAAGATCACCTCGTCCATGCGGCTGCCGGT
>NZ_JBMDXG010000223.1:0-4528 GCF_048594985.1 Sphingomonas sp.
TCGTTGCCGCTCCGAAACGCCGATCGCATGGGGCCGTTCCGAACCTTTCACCGCACGGCTTCGGGGATGACGCGCGTAAGGGGCGGCCGCGGCCGCCCCCTTTTCAGGCCTCAGCCCTTCTGCGTCGCGATCCAGCGGTCGACCACGCGGTCAAGGATCGTCAGCGGCATCGCGCCGTCGCGCAGCACGGTGTGGAACTGCTTGAGGTCGAACCTCGCGCCCAGCGCCTTCTCCGCGCGCTGCCGCGCCGCGCTCCACGCCATGTGCCCGACCTTGTAGCTGCACGCCTGGCCGATCATCGTGCAGTAACGCTCGACCTCGCGCTGCACGCGCGGACGGGCGAAGCCGGTGGTCGTTACCATGTAGTCGGTCGCCTGCTCGCGCGTCCATTTGCGGGCATGCAGGCCGGTATCGGTCGCCAGCCGCGCCGCGCGGAACAGGAAGGACTGGAGGTAGCCCGCCCGCTCGATCGGCGAGCGATAGGCCTTCAACTCGTCTGCCACCTGCTCGGCATACAGCGCCCAGCCCTCGGTATAGGCGGAGAAGAAGCCGGTCGCTTTGCGCAGCACCGGAATGTCCTTCGACTCCTGTGAGATGCTGATCTGGAGATGATGGCCGGGAAGGCCCTCATGGTAGGTCAGCGACGGCAGGGTGTATTTCGGCCAGTCGCGCAGATCCTTCATGTTGATGAAGTAGATGGCCGGGCGCGACCCATCGAGCGCGCCGCGCTGGTAGTAGCCGTTCGACGCGCCGTCCTGGATCTCGACCGGCACCGCCCGGATTTCGAGGGGGGTCTTCGGGATGTCGAGGAACGCCTGCGGCAGCCGACCGGCCATGTCGCGCACGCCGTCGTTCAGGCTGGCGATCAGCGCCGCGCGCCCTTCGGCGGTGTCGGGGTAGAGCTGCGCCGCATCGGCGTTGAGCGCGGTCAGCCGCTCGCCCACGCTGCCCTTGCTGTAGCCCTGCGCCTTGAGGATGACGTCGAGCTCGGCGGTGATCTGCTTGACCTGCTCCAGCCCCATCCGGTGCACCTCGTCCGGGCTGAGCGTCGTGGTCGTCGCCTGCTGGAGCGCCATCGCATAGATCGCATCACCCTGCGGCAGGCGCCACGCCCCCGCAATGTCGCTCGCCTGCGGGCGGAGCTGGCGCATCATCGCGATCTGGCGATCGAGCGCGGGGTAGACCTGCGTCTCCACGATCCGGGTGGCGCGGCCCGCCCAGTCGCCCGCGACTCCCTTCGCCTGCGCGCGGGTGGCGAGCGAGCGGACGAGGTTGCTTTCGGCCGGCGCCGGCGCGCGCAGCTTGGCGAGCTGACCCAGCGTCAGGTCGATCGAGAAATCGGGGGCGAGGAAGCCTCGCGCCGCCTCCTCGCGCTGGACCTGCGTATCCTGGTCGAGCGCGGTGGCGAAGGTCGCGAGCCGATCGAGATAGGCCTCCGCATCCTCCGCGCTGGCGATCGTGTGCGTGCCGTTGAGGAAGTCGGGGACCGAGAAATAGGCTCCGCCCTGCTGATAGATGCGATAGGGCCGGATCACGCCGTCCAGCTTGAACTGGTCCCACGGCGCGACCCATGTGTTGAGCGAATAAAGCACGATCTCGCGGTTGAGCCGCGCGGGCGCGGACAGGCCGTTGGGATCGATCGCCTCCAGCTTCGCGATCCACGCCTTGGTCGCGGCGGTCTCGCGCGCGGCGCTGGCGAGCGAGCGGTCGGACAGTTTGTGGCGGAGCGCGGCATTCGCGCCCTTGTCGAGGCCAAGCGAGGTCGCCAGTTCGGGCGAGCGCGTCAGCGTGTCGGCGAAGATCTGGTCGAACAACGCCGACAGCGCCGCGTCCCCACTCTGCGCGAACGCGATCGAGGGATAGGAAGCGGCCACGGCGGCGGCTGCGCCGGACGAGAGAAACGCGCGACGGTCCATGAAGGTCTGCTCCGGAATCACTGGAATTGCGCGCAAGATTACCGACGCTCCGCGCGCGGTCAATTAGGTCAGAGGCGCTTACCCTGTCGCCCCGCCAGCTCGACCACATATTGCCAGGCGACGCGGCCCGATCGCCCGCCGCGCTGCGTTGCCCAGCTGATCGCCTCCGACGGTTCGACCGTTAGGCCATAAGCGCGCGCATAGCCCTCGACGATCGCGACATAAGTCGGCTGGTCGACGACATGGAAGCCGAGGCTGAGGCCGAAACGGTCGGCCAGCGCCAATTTGTCGTCGGCCACGTCGCGCGGGTTGACCGGATCATTCTCCGACAGGTCGCGCGGCACGATATGGCGGCGGTTGGCGGTGACGTGCAGGCGGGTATTGCCCGGCCGCGCCTCCGCCCCGCCCTCCAGCATCGATCGCAGCAGGCGCGGCGCCTCGCTCGCCTCGCCGAAACCCAGATCGTCGATGAACAAAGCGAAGCTGCGCGGCACGTCCGCCAGCGTCGCGAAAAGGCGCGGCAGGCTCGCCAGCGCATCGCCCGCGACCTCGACCAAAGCGAGCGCGCCGCCCTCCGCCTGCACCGCGCCCACGCCCGCCTTCACGAGGGCCGACTTGCCCGTCCCGCGCGCGCCCCACAGCAGCACGTCGTGCGCGGGCAATCCGTCCGCCAGCCGGCGGAGGTTGCCCACCACCGCGTCGCGCTGCGCATCCATCCCCTCGAGCAGGTCGAGCGGGAGCGGCGCGAAGGCGCGCGCGGCCTGCAGCACGCCCTCGCGCCAGACATAGGCCGGGTGGCCGAGCGGGTCGGCGCTTTCCGGCGGCGACGGCGCCAGCCGCTCCAGCGCCACCGCGATCCGCGCCAGCAGGTCTTCGTTCATCGCGCCATCGCCTCCAATGCCTCGCCGTCGAGCCGCCACGGCTCCCAGCCCGTCTGCCGCCGCGCGCCGATCGCGCGATAGAACCGCTTGGCCGGCTCGTTCCAATCCAACACCGCCCAGTCGATCCGCGCATAGCCCTGGTCGACCGCCTCGCGCGCCAGCGCGCGGAACAGGGCCCGCCCCGCGCCCGTGCCGCGCGCCGCTTCGCTCACGAACAGGTCCTCCAAATACAGGCCCGGCCGCCCGGTCCAGGTCGAATAGTTCAGGAACCAGACCGCGACACCTACCACTTCCCCATCGATCTCAATTACATGCGCGAAGACCCGCGCATCCGGTCCGAACAGGGTTGCAGCCAGCGTCTGTTCGGTCGCATGCACCGCGTCGGGCGCGCGCTCGTAGGCCGCGAGCGCGCGGATCAGGCGAAGGATGGCGGGGACGTCGTCGGTCCGGGCGCGGCGGACGATCATGCCGCCGCCTCGGTCGCCGGCGCGGGGGCCGCGCGGCCACGCGCGGCGATGATCGATCCCGCAATGATCAGCACCGCCCCCGCCACGGTCAGCGGCAGCAGCCGCTCGCCGAACACGATAGCGCTGAGGATCGTCGCCCACACGAACGCCGTATATTCCACCGTCACCAGCCTTTGCGCCTCGGCATGCGCATAGGCCCAGGCCAGCGCGAGCGAGGAGATGATCGCCAGCCCCGCCGCCGCGCTCAGCCGGAGCACCTGGCCCGCATCGGGCACCGTCGCCGCGACCGGCGCCGCGATCCCGTACAGCCCGACGAAGACGAGGTTGGTGAAAAAGGTGATCTCGACCGGCCCGGCGAGCAGCGCGCTCCGCCGCAGCAGCACCAGATTATAGGCGTAGAACATGCCCGCCACGATGATCGCGAACGCGCCGTGCAGCGCGTCCGGCCCGCCCTCCCCGCCGGCCCGGCCGCTCAGGATCACGCCGACGCCGGCGAACGCCAGCAGCGACGCGCCGATCGTGCGGCGGCGGATCTGCTCGCCCAGCATCAGCGCCGCCAGGAACAGGGCGATGATCGGCGACAGGAAGGTCAGCGTCACGCCCTCCGCCATCGGCACGCGCGCCAGCCCCCAGAAGAACAGCAGCACCGAAATGCCCGCCGCGACGCTGCGCTTCAGGTGGATGATCGCGGTCGACCGCCCCGGCCAGCCCTTGCCCCAGATCGCGAACATCGGGATGCTCATCGCCAGGCCGATGATCGACCGCCACAGCATCGCATTATAGGCGCCGATCTCGATCGACAGCCCCTTCATGAACGCGTCCATGCACGAAAACGTGGCGATGCCGATCATCGCCACCGCGTAGGCGGCGGACGGTGTCACGGTCATCGGCCCGGGCGCGACGCGCGCGATCCCGTTATTCCGCGGCCTGTGGGACGGGGGCGGCCGCGGCCTCGATCTCGGCCGCCTTGGCCTCGACCAGCCTGACGATATGCTCGACCATGTCGGCGTCGTTGATGACGTGGTCCGTCACCCCCGACAGATAGACCATGTGCTTGCCGTTGCCGCCGCCGGTCAGGCCGATGTCGGTCTCGCGCGCTTCGCCCGGCCCGTTGACGACGCAGCCGAGTACCGACAGCGACATCGGCACGCGGATATGCTGCAGCCGGCTTTCCAGCGTCTGCACGGTGCGGATGACGTCGAACCCCTGCCGCGCGCAGGACGGCCAGGAGATGACGCGCACGCCGCGCTGGCGCAGGCCGAGC
>NZ_JBMDXG010000224.1:0-6241 GCF_048594985.1 Sphingomonas sp.
AGCAGATATTCCATGGGCGCCGCTCCAACAGACTTGCGGAAGCGATCGAAGAAGGCCGAGCGCGACATGGCGGCTTCACGCGCGAGGCTCGCGACCGTCCAGGGGGCGGTGGGCTGCTCATGCATCCGCCCGATCGCGGCCGCCACCCGCTCATCGCCCAGACCACGGAGGACGCCGGTTGGGGCGTGCGGACCGGATGAGCGCAGCGTCTCGATGAACAGCACCTCCATCAGCCGCGCCACGATGATATCGCTCGCCGCTCGATCGCTCCGGAACTCGCGCGCCGCGAGCTGGGCGATCGTGGCGAGGCGATCATCGCCCCGCGCGTGGATGAGCGCGGGGAGCAGCGCGACCAGGAGCGCCGCGTCGGTCGATCCGAACGCGCAATAGCCGATCAGCATGCGCACCTGTGGCTCGGCGTTGCGATCGCCGATGCGAAAGACGTTCGGGCGCACTTCTAAAGGCATGCTCTCGCCGCGCGAGGCGGGCGGCGGATCGACGCTGGAGGAAACGAAATCGTCGGCCGCCGGGATCAGGACAAAGTCCCCGGCGCGCAGCGTGACCGGCTCCTGGCCGCGTGGCTCCAGCAGGACCAAACCTTCGAGCAGCGCACAGAAGAACGGACGCCCCTGCTCGGAACGACGCACGCGCCATGCGCCTGCTCCCTCGATGAATTTCGAGAAGGAGAGATCGGGGCGCAGCAGACCGACGATCTGCGCGAGGGGATCGGTCACAATCGGACGCTCGCTAATGAAATCCGGACGTCCGATTGTAGAAGGTCTGGCCATAAAAGCCATCTTGTCGGGATCAACGACAGGAGTCCTCATGCCCACCATCCTGATCACTGGCTGCTCGTCGGGTTTCGGCCGCGCGGCCGCGCGCCACTTCGCCGATAAGGGCTGGGACGTCGTCGCGACGATGCGCACCCCGCGCGAGGACGCGGGCCTCGCCTCCGATCGGATCCGCACCCTCGCGCTCGACGTCACCGATCCTGCCAGCATCGACGCCGCCATCGCGGCGGCGGGGCCGATCGACGCGCTCGTCAACAATGCAGGCATCGGCTTTCTCAACGCGGTCGAAGGCACGCCGGTCGACGTTGCGCGCGGCATCTTCGAAACCAACACGCTGGGCGTGATCGCCATGACACGCGCCGTGGCGCCGCAGTTTCGCGAGCGCCGGGCGGGCGTGATCGTCAACGTGACCTCGTCGGTCACCTACAAGCCCTTGCCGCTGCTATCGGTCTATTCCGCCAGCAAGGCAGCGGTGAACGCCTTCTCCGACAGCGTCGCGCTGGAACTTGCGCCGTTTGGCGTGCGCGTGCGTGTCGTTCTGCCTGGCCGGGCGCCCGACACGCGCTTCGGCGACAATGCGCGCGCGCGTATGACCGACGGGTTTCCCGAGCCCTATGGTCCCATGGTGCAGCAGATCTTTGCGCAGTGGGAGCAGGATACCGGGCCGGTCACATCCGAGAGCGACGTCGCCGAGGCGATCTGGCGCGCGGTGACCGACGAGACCGCGCCGGCTCACATCCCCGCCGGGGCCGATGCGGTCGCCTGGTCGCAGGGGAGCTGAGGCAAGCGCTGGGTAGGAGCGCTACGCGCCGCGCAAAATAGGCATCTGTGCTCCTAGGCCGAAACTCGGCAACCGAAACGGTACCTCTTGCGACTGGGCTGGAGAAATTGACGCCGGCACGCGCACAAGAATGGGCCTCGCTGATCTCAGCGGTATGGTTGCTGGCCCAAAAGCCGCCGTTTCCGGCGATTTTACCAAGCTGCCGGGCAGCGGCCCGGGATCGAAGCGACTTAATGGCGGGCCACGCCCGATGATGATGGGCACTATACCTACGCTGTGGCACTACTCTAGTCCCGCCGGGGCATGTGCATAACCGCCCTAAGCCAGCCTCCCCCGACCTTGCGCCCTACGACGGCGGCCGGTCCCGGATGTGTCAGCCGGCGAAGCATTTCCAAAACGGAAGTTCGCCAGTCGTCGAAATTTCATCCGCTCCCGATCTAATCTACACTTGGCCAATGGCGAAATCCTTCACCTGGGAGCGAGGACCGTTCGAGCAATGCCCGCGCTGCCGCGAGCAGACGTTCGGCTTTCTAGGCGCTGGGCGCGACGTGATGACGCTGCGCTGCACGAAATGCCGTTACAGCCATGGCGAAGTGCTGCCCGACGTCGACAAGGCGACCATCTATCTCGACCAGTTCATGTTCAGCACCATCTTCAAGATTAAGGCTGGCGACCGGGCACCGCTCGGACATCAGGATTTCTACGACGAACTGATCCCGCTTCTTCGCCGGGTCGTCCTGCTGCAACAGGCGATCTTGCCGCATTCGGATCTTCATTCCAACGAGACCATCGTATTTCACGATCCCAGAGGCTTGCGCGATGCCTATGAGAATATTGGCGGTGACGCCTCGCTGCGCGACAGCCGCGACATCGAAATGGATCAGGTGTTCGCGTTCGCCCGCGCATTTCGCGATGGCGGCGAGCCCGCACTGACCCTGACTCCCGACGAGATCCTCCAGGGATCACGCAACGACTGGCTGCCCGACATGCGTATCAGCGTGAATGCCGACTATTCGCAGTTTGCCGAGGGCATTCGCCGCGAGCGCGACAAAGGGTTCGCCGCATTGAGCGAGGTGGTCGCAGCTTGGGCCGAAGAGAAGCCGCCGTTCCATGAGCTACTCCGCCGGGAATCACAGTTCGGCAAGCACCGGCGCACCGCGCTCGCGACCGTCATGCAGCGCGTGGCAAACGCTGGTGCGGGCGGCGACGGCATGGACTTGCTCTATGCCGCGCTCGAGCCCATCTGGCGGGAATTCCTCATGCTGCGAGACTTCCTGCGCGAGGGCGCGTCCTACGAGGAGGCAATGCAGCGTGTCGGTGACTTCTGGGACTGGTCGCGTCTGCGCGAGATGCCGTTCAATCGCATTTTCGCCTATCTGTTCGCGGCATTCGGCCGGCGCGTGACGATGGGGCAGCGCAAGTTCACCCGCGGACTCATGACCGATTTTCAGGCGATCGCCGCCTATGCGCCCTATGTCGATGCGATGTTCATCGACCGCGAGTGTGCGCTCCTGCTCGGAGAGGGTGAGCTGCGCCGCGACCTGCACTATCGCGCCCGCATCTACAGCTACGCGAACAAGGACGCCTTTCTCGCCTATCTGCGCGAGCTTGAAGAGCGCGCGACGGCGGACGTTCGCGCCTACGCCGAGCGGATATACGGTGTCGCGTGAGCACGGCGGTGATGGCGGGGTTTCCCAGGCCGCCTGTGTTGGTCCGGCGGCCGTCGTTTCGCTCGGCGGCAAGCCATCGCCATGCGGGGCTCAGTCGAGCAGGCCATAGGCCTTGAAGATGCGGTAGGTCGTCTGGCCATCGATCACGCAAAATTTGCGCGGGCTTCCCGGAAAGACGGTCATGCTGCGCAGCGTTCCGCGCACGACCTCGCCGATCTGATGGGCGTGCTGCAAGATCGAGATATCGGCGCCTGATCCCACCAGCCGATAGATCTGGTCGGCACGCGCGCCGCACATGTCCATCGTCATCTCGCGGAACTTCGCCGGTCCCTTGAGGAGGAAAGCGGCGGTGCGGCGACGACCGCCGACCGTGACCGCAGCCGAGAAATGATCGTTCATCTCTCCGCCCCAGTCCTTCTTCGTCGGGTCCCCCAGCAGCGCCGCGAACCCTTCCTTGACCTTCGTCTCGGGCAGGTCGCGCATCACGCTCATCCACTCGTCGGCGTCTGCGACGTCGACCTCCGTCAACCGTGCGAACTGAGCGATGTCCTCAGGCAGAATCTCTCCGAAATCGCGGCCCATCCACATCAGCTCGACCGAATCCTTGCCGTTGCGGGGATGGTCGAACCACGGCACCCCGATCACGAGCGGCTCGATCTCGTATCTGTCCTCCCGGTCATTGAGCAGCCCGACAATCGACTGCGGCGACTTTTCGTGGCCCTCGGCGAGGATCATCCGGCCGGTGTCGCTGACGATATGGCTGGTGTGATAGGCGATCCGGACCGGCTTGCCGAAATCCAGGTCGAGGATGACGCCGTGCTCGACCCGCGGCGCGTCATAGACCGCCGGGCACGGCGTCAGCCGCTCGGTGCTCCGAAACATGTGCTTCGGCCGTCCCAATGTCAGCGCTTCCAGAAGCGTCGGCGCCTTGGCGAGATCGCAGGCATCAAGCAGCATCGTCACCAGAAGATGGTCGTTGCCGAGCACGGTTATGTGGTCCGAACCCGGCTTGGCATGTTCGATATAGTGGCTGCGGATGGGCCCCGGCAGCGCGCTCAGGCAGAGACGCCGGTTCAAGAAGCCCATGTCGATGTGATGGAACAGATCGTCGGCGCGAATCGCCTTGGGGATGTGCCGCACGCTCATGTCTGCACTCTGACGAACCACCACAGCCGATCAATCCCGCGCGTTCGATCACGGCAGGCGCCGGCGATGGTGCGCGCTCGGAAGCCGCGCGGCGAGCTGCTAGGCTTCGCCAATTGAAATCGACCGTGGGAACCCGCCGTGCCGCACTTCGTGTTCGATCTGAACGAGGATGACTCGATCAAGGCCATCTACAAGGACGGCGTCAAGCTGGAGACCGGCACGCGTCTCGAGATGCCCGTCGCCACTGTCCAGACCTACTTTCGAGCGGCGATACGCGCGCTGGCCCGCATGACCGAGAGCGACGACGATCGCGAGAGCAACCGTGGTCACGGTCTCCAGGCGTTTCTCATGAGCCTCGTCGGCACCGAGGCGTTCCTCAACGTCTTCTTCCATCAGGTCGGCCGTGAGAAGGGCCTCGCCAAGGTCATTGACCTGGCCAACAAGGATCGCGTGCCGATCGAGCACAAGCTCAGCCATCTTCCCCGGCAAGCGTTCGGGACGCAGTTGCCCGCGCAGAAGCGGCTCAACGCGAAGATGCGCGAGCTGTACGATCTCCGGTCGAAGATCGTGCATCCCCGCTGGCAGCCCTCGTCACTGCAAATGCCGGGGCTAGCGATCGCCGACTTGGTGGAGAACTATCAGCAGCTCTTCGAGGATCGCGAGTTCTGCCGCGAAGCGCTCCGGTGGTGCCTGTTGGTCGTCGCGAGGATCGGCCTGCATGCGGGCGCCGGCCGCGGCGATCAGTTTGTGCATTTCTGGACGACCATCGCCGACACCAACGCGACGCTGTCGGCGGCGCTCGGCGTTCCGCCCGAAGGCGCCTAGCTATCGCCTTTTCGATCACCGATCACAACCTATCGGTCATTCTTTGAGGAATTGGGCGTAGTGGCGGCGGCCCAGCAGTATGGGGCATCGGCAAACGGCGGCGCACGGCGGAATGGCGAGCCAAGCCCGATGAAGATGGGCAATATACCTACGCTGTAGCGCTACGATAGGAAGCGGCGGTTCCCGACCATACCCGGTCTTTCATGACGGGGCGGCCAAGGTCGGCTTCCGGCAAAGTGAGACGCTCCTTGATTAAATCCATATATCCTTTAACGTGGATATATGGACAATGATTCAGCCATCTCGGCCCTTGGCGCGCTCGCGCAGGGCACGCGCCTCGATGCATTCCGCCTGCTGGTCCGGCATGAGCCTGAGGGCCTGGCCGCCGGTGAGGTCGCCAAGGCGCTAGACGTGCCGCAGAACACGATGTCGGTGCATCTCGCGACCCTCGCGCGCGCTGGGCTGATCCGGTCCGAGCGGCGCAGCCGCATCATCAACTATCGCGCCGATCTTGACCGGTTGAAGGCGCTGACCCTGTTCCTCGTGAAGGACTGCTGCGGCGGGAAGGCGGAGCTTTGCGAGCCGCTGATCGCCGAGCTCAACCCCTGCTGCTGAGGTTCCCATGACCGTCGATATCATCATCTACCACAACCCCGAGTGCGGGACGTCGCGCAACACGCTGGCGATGATCCAGAACGCCGGCATCGAGCCGCACGTCATCGAGTATTTGAAGACGCCGCCTAACCGCTCGCGTCTCGTCTCGCTGATCGCGCGCATGGGCATCACGCCCCGCGCGCTGCTGCGCGAGAAGGGCACGCTCTATGCCGAGCTTGGCCTCGGCGACGCGGCGCTGAGCGATGACCAGCTCATTGACGCGATGATCGAGCATCCGATCCTCATCAACCGCCCGATCGTCGTCTCGCCGCTCGGCGTGAAGCTGTGCCGTCCGTCGGAAGCTGTGCTCGATCTGCTGCCGGCCCGGCAGCGCGGTGCTTTCACCAAGGAAGATGGCGAGAAGGTCATCGACG
>NZ_JBMDXG010000225.1:0-8581 GCF_048594985.1 Sphingomonas sp.
TCACCAAGGGTGAGCAGTATCAGAACCAGGTCTATGTCCTGCCCAAGCATCTCGACGAGAAGGTCGCGCGCCTCCACCTCGACAAGCTTGGCGTGAAACTGACCACGCTGACCGAAAAGCAGGCGGCCTATATCGGCGTGACGACCTCCGGGCCGTACAAGCCGGATCATTATCGCTACTGAGCAGCGATTAACCCCGTTTCACATCATCGGCCCGCTGTCCTAGAAGCGGGTCGATGATGGGGGATGTATCGTTCGGTGGTGTTTTGCTGGCCAGCCTTGCGGGGCTGTGGCTCGCATTGGCGATCGGTGCGACGTGGTTCGGCCTGCGCAAGGCGGCGCAGGCCCAAGCGGTTATCGGCGAATCGCGCGCGATCGGCACGCTCCTGTCGGGTGCGCCGGCGGCGCCGCTTTTGATCTACCCGGGCGGCGCGGTCGACGCCGACCCGCGCATCGCCGCCTGGCTGGGCCTGGAACGCAACCCCCGGACGCTGGAGCAATTGGACGGTCCCACCGGCCTTCCCGAGGGCGACTTCCGCAGGCTTGCGGAAATGATCGAGGCGACCCGAGCGTCGGCGCGCCCGGTTCAGATGACCTTGTCGCGCGGCGAGCGCGTCTTTTCGATCCGCGCCGAGCCTTATAGCGTCGAGGAGGATGGGCGCCGGGCCGTTCTGCTGTGGGTGCACGATGTCAGTGACATGCAGCATGCGATCGCGCGGCTCGACCAGCAGGTGGCTCGCATGCGCCGCGCGCTCGACAGCCTCTCGGCGCTGATCGAGGCCGCCCCCTTCCCGATGTGGCATCGCGGTCCCGACCTCGATCTCGCGCTGGTCAACGGCGCCTATGTCAACGCAATCGACGGCCCTGACGCCGAACAGGTCGTGAAGCAGGGCATGGAGTTGATCGAGAGCGGCAACGGCCCCAGCCCGCGCCTTTGCGCCGCCGAGGCGCGCGCGACCAACCAGATCGTGCTGCGGAGCGCGCCGGCCATCATCGGCGGCGAGCGGCGGATGATGCGCGTTGCCGACGTGCCGATCGGTGAAGCGGGAGTCGCAGGCTATGCGATCGACATCCAGGATCTGGAGGATGCGCGCGCCGAGCTCGGCGATTTCGTCCGGGCCCAGCGCGATATGTTCGACCGCCTTTCAGCGGGCGTCGCCCAGTTCGCGGCCGACCGCACACTCGTCTTCTACAACCGGCAATTCATGCGCCTTTTCGCCATCGAGACCGACTGGCTGGCCGAACAGCCGGAATTCGACCGGGTTCTCGAACGGATGCGCGACGCACAGCGCGTGCCCGAAAGCCGCGACTTTCCCAATTGGAAGGCGGAGCGCCGCCGCTGGTTCTCGACGACCGAGGCGGTCGAGGAAAATTGGCTGATCCCAGGCGGCACGCATCTGCGCGTCGTGGCGCAGCCCTTGCCTGATCGCGGCCTGCTGCTGATTTTCGAGGACCGGACCGAGCATCTCCAGCTGGCTAGCGCGCGGGACACCTTGGTGCGTGTGCGGACGGCCACGTTCGACAGCCTGTTCGAGGCGATCGGCGTCTTCGCCGCGGACGGGCGCCTCAACCTCTGGAATTCGCGCTTTCGCGATATCTGGAACCTGCCCGACGAGGATCTGGCCCGTCAGCCCCGCGTCGACGTGCTGGTACAGGCGATCGCGCCGCAACTGCTCGACCCTTCGCGCGCCGGCGCGATCCGCGACATCGTCCGCGTCGCCACGCTGGAGCGCCAGCAGCGATCGGGGCGGATCAGCCTGGTGGATGGTCGCCATTTCGAGTTCGCAGCAGTCCCGCTGCCCGACGGGAATGCGCTGTTCACCTTGCTCGACATCACGGCGAGCCGCGGGATCGAGGAAGCACTGCGCGATCGCAACGAGGCGCTGGAGGAAGCAAACCGGCTCAAGAACTCGTTCGTCGCGAACATGAGCTATGAGCTGCGCGTGCCGCTCACCTCGATCGCGGGTTTCGCCGAGATGCTCGCGAACGGATATGCCGGCGAGCTGAGCGAGACCGCGCGCGACTATGTTGCGGCGATCCTGGGGGGCGTGAGCCAGCTCACCAATCTGACGAGCGACGTGCTCGACCTGACGCAGAGCGCGGTCGGAACGCTGCCGATGACGATGGAGCCGCTCGCCGTGTCCGATCTCGTCCAGGCGGCGGTCGATCATGCGCGCGAGCGCGTGCAGGACGCCGGGCTCGCCTTATCGGCCGAGATCGAGCCCGATGGCGGAACGATCGCGGGCGACCGCCGCCGGCTGCTCCAGGCGCTGGAGCATTTGCTGGGCAATGCCTTGACCTTCACCCCCCCCGGTGGGCGTGTCCTCGTGCGCAGCAGGCGGATCGACGGTATGGCGGAGGTGATCGTGTCCGATAACGGACAGGGCATGTCGCCCAAGCAGCGCGAAGCGATTTTCGACCGCTTCAACCGCTCGGCCGCCGACGCGACGCCCGAGGACGCGATTGCCGGCGGGCTGGGCGTGCCGCTCGCGCGCCATCTGGTCGAAGCGCATGACGGCACGCTCGAATTGTTGTCGGAAGTCGGCCGGGGCACGAGCGTGATCGTCCGCATTCCCCTGAGCACGAGCGAGGTGGTCGCGTGAGCACCGGCGCCATCCACCTCGCGGACGCAGCGGCGACCGAGCAGGCAGGACAGGCATTGGCGGAAGCGCTGCGGCCGGGAGACGTGGTTGCGCTTTCGGGTGATTTGGGGGCCGGCAAGACCACCTTCGCGCGCGGCGTGCTGGCGGCGCTGGGGCTAGAGGGCGAGGCGCCGAGCCCCAGCTTCGCGCTGGTGATCGCCTATGCCGCCGACGAGCTTCGCCTGCCGCTGTGGCATGTCGACCTATACCGGATCGAGGAGGGGGAGGAGCTGAACGAACTCGGACTCGACGATGCACGCGCGGAAGCCGCGTTGCTGATCGAATGGCCCGAGCGGATGGGCGCGCGGCTATGGTCCGATGCGTTGCGGCTCGTCATGGTCGAGGAGCAGGCCGGCGGCCGGCGCTTGACTTGGGATGCGCCGCCGTCATGGGAAGGGCGATGGCCACCCGCCCAATGACCCCGCCCGCCGATGCCGAAGCCTTCGTCAGGGAGGCCGGCTGGGGCGGCGCGGCGATTTCGCCGCTGGCCGGTGACGCCTCCTTTCGGCGCTATTTCCGCGTCCACGCCGGCGGGCGCAGCGCGGTGCTGATGGATGCGCCGCCGCAGCACGAGGACAGCCGGCCGTTCCTGGCCGTGGCCGATCACCTCCACGCACTGGGCTTTGCCGCGCCTCGGGTGCTGGCGCGGGATCTCGATCGCGGGCTGATCCTGCTCGAGGATTTCGGCGACGCGCGGATGAAGGAAGTGGTGGAAGCCGATCCGGCGCGCGAAACGCTGATCTATGCCGCCGCGATCGACCTGTTGCGCGATCTCCACCGCCAGCCGCCCGGCACGCTGCCGCCCTACTATATGGCGGTCTACCAGCGTGAGGCGGGCCTGTTTCCCGACTGGTACATGCCGGCGGTCGGGCTGGAGCCCGCGCCCGGCTATGCGGCAGCATGGGACGAGGTGCTGGCGCCGATCGCCGATGATCGCTCGGCCACTGTGCTGCGCGATTATCATGCCGAGAATATCATGTTGCTCGCCGACGGGGGGCTCGGCCTGCTCGATTTCCAGGATGCGCTGGCCGGACACCCCGCCTACGATCTCGTGTCGCTGCTCCAGGATGCGCGGCGCGACGTGAGCCCGGAGCTGGAGGAGGCGATGCTGGCGCATTACGGATCCGTCGATCGCGCCGCTTATGCCGTACTGGGCGCGCAGCGGAACGCGAAGATCCTGGGCATCTTCACGCGCCTGTGGAAGCGCGACGGCAAGCCACGCTACCTTGCCTACCAGCCACGCGTGTGGGCCTATCTGGAACGCGACCTGGCACACCCGGCCCTGGCGCCGGTACGCGCCTGGTTCGACGCGAACGTACCTACGGGCAAGCGCGCCGCCGCCTGGGCGGATCGCGTCGCATGACTATCCGGACGGCGATGGTGCTGGCCGCTGGGCTCGGCAAGCGCATGCGCCCGTTGACCGCTACCCGGCCGAAGCCGCTGGTTCCGGTGGCTGGCAAGCCGCTGATCGATCATGCGCTCGATCGGCTGCGCGCGGCCGGCGTGGCGCGCGCCGTGATCAACGTCCATTATCTGGCGGACGCGCTGGAGGCGCATCTGGCGATCCGTGGGCACGGGCTGGAGATCGTGCTGTCGGACGAGCGCGCCATGCTGCTGGAGACAGGCGGCGGCGTGACCAAGGCACTGCCATTGATCGACGACGAACGCTTCCTGATCGTCAACAGCGATAACCTCTGGATCGACGGGCCGGTGCGCGCGATCGACCTGCTCGACGCGCAGTGGGACGAGGATGCGATGGATGCGCTGCTGCTGCTCGTACCCATCGCGCGCGCCAACTGCTACGGGGGCGTCGGCGATTTTCGGCTCGATCCGCTCGGCCGTCTCGCCCGCCCTGCGACAGGCAAGATGGCGCCGTTCGTGTTCACGGGCGTCCAGCTCGTTTCGCGGCGGCTGTTCGCGGATGCGCCGGAGGGCGCCTTTTCCATGAACCTGTTGTGGGATCGGGCGATCGCCGCCGGCCGGGCGTTCGGCGCGGTGCACGAAGGTCTGTGGTTCGATGTCGGAACACCGCTCGCGGTGGCGAAATCCGAAGCGATGATCCTGGAGTCGGCGTGAGCGATCCCGCCGCGTCCGCCCCGGTGCGGCCGGCCCCGCCTACGGTCTACACGATTCCGATTCATCGCCCTTTCGCCGATGCGCTGGCGGCGGGACTGCTCGCGCGGGCAGGCGCGGATCGGATGCGTCTGGCGCGCACGACGATCCTGCTGCCCAACAATCGTTCGGTCCGGGCCGTGACCGACGCATTCGTCAGGCGGGCGGGGGGCGGCCTGCTGCTACCCCGATTGGTGCCCGTCGGCGACCCGGCGCTCGACGAGCGGCTCGGCACGCTGTTCGACATGGCCGACGCCGCGTCGGTGCCGCCCGCGATCGACCCCCTTGCACGCCAGCTTACCCTCGCGCGCCTGATCGGCGAGGTTCGGCCCGAGACGGATGCGGCCGGTGCGATCCGGCTCGCTGCCGATCTTGCCCGCCTGCTCGACCAGATGATCGTCGAGGACGTCGCCCCCGCCCGCCTGGCGGACGCGGTGCCGGATGCGCTGGCCGAACATTGGCAGGCCTCGCTGGACATTCTGCGCGTCGTTCTCGATCGCTGGCCGGAGGAGCTCGCCCGGCGTGGGCGGATCGACCTGGCCGACCGACGCAACCGCCTGCTCGCCGAAACCGAGCGCGCCTGGGCCCGGCGCGCGCCTGCCGGCCCGGTAGTGGCCGCCGGCGTCACGGTCGCGGCGCCGACCCTGGCACGATTGCTCCGTCGCGTGGCGCGCCTGCCCGACGGCATGGTGATCGTGCCCGGGCTCGATCGTGCCATGCCCGATGACGAATGGGATGCGCTGGCGGGCGGAGCGGGCGAGCGCCCGATGGAGACGCACCCGCAATATGCGCTGCGCCAGTTGCTCGACCGGATCGGAGTGGCGCGCGAGGAGGTGCGCGCATGGCCGCGCGGCGGCGGGGGCGGGGCCTCGGCCGATCGCGGGCGCGCGATCCACAATGCGATGGCGGCGGCGGTGTTCACCGACAAATGGGCCGACTTGCCGTCACGCGCGCGCCGCCTGTCGGGGGTCCGCGCGCTGACCGTGGCCAACCCGCCAGCCGAGGCGCAGGCGATCGCGCTCGCCATGCGCGAGGCGCTGGAGGTGCCGGGGCGCACGGTCGCGCTGGTCACGCCGGACCGCGCGCTCGCCGCGCGCGTATCGGCGCATCTCGCGCGCTGGGGGATCGAGGCGGACGACAGCGCCGGCCGTCCTTTGTCGCTGACCGCATCGGGCACCTTGCTCACCAGCATCGCCGACGCCGCGGCCGAAGGGTTCGCGCCGGTGCCGCTGCTGGCGTGGCTCAAGCATCCGCTGGTGCGTGCGGGCGACGCGCGGGGCGCCTGGCTGGCCGATGTCCGTCTGCTCGATCGCGCGTTGCGCGGGCCGCGTCCCGCACCGGGACTGCAGGGAGTTACGGCCTTCCTGCGTGAAGGTGACGTCCGGACGGCCCGGCTGCGGCGCGACATCCTGTCGTGGTGGGAAAGCGTGGTGCCGATGCTGGAACCGCTTGCCGCCGCCTTCGCGGGATCGGGCGTTGCGCTTGAGGAGATGTTCGCGCTGCTGCGTGACGCCGCGTCCGCGCTGGCAGGGGATGCGGCGTGGAGTCGACCGGCGGGCCGCGCCGCTGCCGATCTGCTCGCGTCCCTCGAGGAACATGCCCCGGACGGCCCACGCGCTGTCGCCACGGCAGCCGTTCCCGCCATGCTGCGGACCTTGCTCGACGGGGTGGCGGTGCGTCCGCCGCAGGGCGGTCACCCGCGCCTGTTCATCTGGGGGCTGATCGAGGCGCGCCTGCAGCAGGCGGACCTGATGATCCTCGGTGGCCTGAACGAGGGCACATGGCCGTCGCTGCCCGCACCCGATCCGTGGCTCGCGCCTGCAATCCGCGCAACGTTGGGCCTGCCCGGCCTCGAACGCCGGATTGGGGCAGAGGCTGAGCAATTCGCCGCCGCGCTCGGCGCGCCCGAGGTCCTGATCACGCGCGCTCGCCGCGACGCGCGCGCGCCGGCGGTGCCGTCACGCTTCTGGCTGCGCCTCGACGCGATGACGGGCGGGGTCACGCCCGCGCGTGCGATCGGCCGGTGGGCGGAACAGCTCGACCGGCCCGACGATTTCACCCTGATCCGCCGGCCCGAGCCGTCGCCCCCGGTGGAGGACCGTCCGCGCAGGGTCGCCGTGACCAAGCTCGACCGTCTGAAGGCCGATCCGTTCGCCTTTTATGCCGACGCCATGCTGAAATTGCGCGCCTGGGATGCGGTCGATGCCGATCCCAGCGCGGCCTGGCGCGGCAGCGCGGTCCATCGCATCTTCGAAGCGTGGATCAAGGAGGATGGCTGCGCGCCGTCGCGCCTGCGCCCCCGCGCCGAGGCGCTGCTGGCCGAAAGTGCCCGCCACCCGGTGCTGCGCGCCTTGTGGACGCCGCGCTTGCTGGAAGCGGTCGAGTGGATCGGGGCGCAGGTGGCCGATGGGGTGGCGCAGGGCCGTATTCCGATCGCGGCCGAGGTGAAGGGCGAGATCGCGATCGCCGGATTGAAACTGGAGGGCACGGTCGATCGGATCGATCGCCTGCCCGACGGATCGCTCGCGATCGTCGACTGGAAGACCGGCAAGCCGCCGTCGAAGCGCGCGGTGGCGGAGGGGTATGCGATGCAACTCGGCCTGCTGGGCCTGATCGCCGAGGAAGGCGGTTTCGGCGCGGCGCTGAGGGCAAAGCCGACTGTGTTCGAATATTGGTCACTCGCCGCGAAGGACGGCGCGCTCGGCCATATCGCGACCCCGACGGGGCTCAACAAGGCGGGCGAGGGGATCGACCCGGCTGACTTCACCAGCCGGGCCGCCCGCGTGCTGACCGATGCGGTCCAACGATACCTGTTCGGTGATGCCCCGTTTACCGCCAAGCTCCATCCGGAACATGCGCCATACGGCGATTACGATCAGTTGATGCGCCTCGACGAATGGTATGGCCGCTCGGCCCCGGGGGCGGGGGCATGAGCGGGCGTCTGTCACCGCTCAGCCGGCTGGAGGGTGCGCAGGCCGACGCCTCGCACCCGCGCCGGCAAGTGTGGCTGTCGGCTTCGGCCGGGACCGGCAAGACGCATGTGCTGACCGCGCGCGTGCTGCGGCTGCTGCTGACGGGGGCGTCACCCGATGCAATCCTGTGCCTGACCTTTACCAAGGCCGGCGCGGCAGAAATGGCCGAGCGGATCCAGGCGCGGCTGGCGAGCTGGGTGCGGATGTCCGACGCCAAGCTGCGCAAGGAACTTTTCGCGCTCTCCGAGCCTCATGATGACGCCGCCCTGCGTCGCGCCCGGCGCCTGTTCGCGCGGGTGCTCGACGCTCCCGGCGGGGGGCTGCGCATCCAGACCATCCACGCCTTCAGCCAGACCCTGCTCGCGTCCTTCCCGGCAGAGGCGGGCCTCGCGCCCGGATTCCGTCCGCTCGAAGGCGCTGCCGAGGCGGCGCTGGCGCGCGCAACCCTGGCAGAGATGCTGACAGCGGCCGAACGGACCGGTGATCTTGGGCTGATCCAGGATGTGCAGGTGCTGAGCCGCCGTCTTGGCGAGGAAAAGGCCGAGCGTTATCTGCGGCTCAGCGCGCGGGCGCACGACGCTCTGGCCGCGCTTGGCAGCAGAACAGGGATCGAGCCGCGAATCCGGACCGCGCTCGACGTTCCACTGGGCGACATCGAGTCATACATTCTCGAGCAGGTCGGCGATGCGTGCTTCGACCGCGCCTGCCTCCAGCGCATCGCCGAGGCCAATCGCGCGTGGGGCACGACGCGCGGCGCCACGCGGGCGGACGTCGTGGAGCGCTGGCTTGCCGCCGATCCGGCGGAGCGCGCGGCGACATTGGACGCTTTGCACGGCGTCTGGGCCAGGAAGGACGG
>NZ_JBMDXG010000226.1:0-10224 GCF_048594985.1 Sphingomonas sp.
GCCGACCTTCAGACCATCCGCGCCAGCATCGATCAGCGCCTGCGCGGCATCGCCGGTGGCGATATTGCCGGCGATCACCTGGACCCGGTTCGACAGTTTCTTCACCCGCTCGACCGCGCGCGCGACGTCGCGATTGTGGCCGTGCGCGGTGTCGATCACGATCAGGTCGCATTCGGCGTCGACCAGCGCCTCGGTGCGGGCATAGCCCTTGTCGCCGACCGTGGTCGCCGCCGCGACGAGCAGGCGCCCGGCATCGTCCTTCGTGGCGGACGGATAGGTGACCGCCGTGTCGATATCCTTGACGGTGATCAGGCCGACGCAGCGATACTCCTCGTCCACCACCAGCAATTTCTCGATCCGGCGCTGGTGCAGCAGGCGCTGCGCCTCGGCGCTGCTCAAGCCCGTCTTGACCGTGGCGAGATTCTGGCAGGTCATCAGTTCGGCGACCGGCAGCTCGGGCCGCTCGGCAAAGCGCATTTCGCGGTGGGTCAGGATGCCGACCAGCTTGCCGCCCGCCTCGACCACCGGGAAGCCGGAGATGCGGTGGCGCTGCATCAGCGCGCGCGCGTCGGCCAGCGTCTGATCGGGCGTGAGCGTGATCGGATTGACGACCATGCCGCTTTCGAAACGCTTGACCGCGCGGACGGCGGCGGCCTGCTCCTCGACGTCGAGATTGCGGTGGAGCACGCCGATCCCGCCGAGCTGCGCCATCACGATCGCCATGTCGGCTTCGGTGACGGTGTCCATCGCCGCCGACAGGAAGGGAATGTTGAGCTTGATCGCGCGGGTGACGTGCGTGCGCGTGTCCGCGTCGGTCGGCAATACGTCGGACGCGCCGGGCCGGAGGAGCACGTCGTCGAAGGTAAGGCCGAGTTCGATGGTCATGAATCCTCGAGGATGCGGGGGAAGAAGGATTCGCGGCCATATAGGCCGGGGACCGCCCGCGCGCTAGGCCACGCCGGCGCGGGCCAGCACGCGCCGGGCGCTGTCGACGTGCATCGTCTCGATCATCCGGCCGTCATAGCGCTCGGCGCCGCCGGTCGCGGCGGCGATCAGCGCGCGCGCGTCGGCCACCTCGGCCTCGGACGGGCCGAACAGGCGGTTGGCGGGATCGACCTGGTTGGGGTGGATCACCGCCTTGCCGTCGAAGCCGAGCAGGCGGCCGGCGCGACAGTCGGCGGCGAACCCCTCCGCATCGTCGATCCCGTTATACACGCCGTCGAACACCGCGATCCGCGCCGCGCGCGCGGCCAGCACGATCGCCTGGAACGCCAAGGCCAGCCCGTTCCGCCCCGCCGGCAGCCGGAGCGCCGCCGCCAGATCGTTCGTTCCGGCGATCAGGCCGGCCACGCGCGCGGTGGCGGCGATGTCCCGCGCGGCATAGACCCCCGCCGGCGTTTCGATCATCGCGATCACCGGCCTGGGCGCGGCGTCGAGCTCGGCCGGCCGTTCGACCTTGGGCCAGACGACGAAGTCGGCACCCGATTGCGCGACCGCCGTTCGATCGGCGCCGTGCCAGCGGCTGTCCGAACCGTTGATGCGGATGGCGAGCAGGCCGGGCCAGTCGCGTGCCGCCGCGACCGCCGCCGCGCGCGCGATTTCCTTCTCGGCGTCAGGCACGGCATCCTCCAGATCGAGGATGACGAGGTCGGCCGGCAAGGTCCGCGCCTTGGCGATCGCGCGCGGATTGGACGCGGGCAGGAACAGCGCGGAGCGGACGTGATCGAGCGGCAGGGTCATGGTGCGTTTTCCTCCCCGCCGCGCGCGGCCGCAAGCCTCAGCCGGCGATCCAGCGCGCGAAAATGCGCTCGGCGGCGCGCGAGACGTCGACCTGGGCGACGTCGAGACCGGTTTCCGCCATCCGTTCGGCGATCCATGCGGCGATCGCCTCGCCCCAGATCAATTCGCGCGGCAGCTCGCCATGATCGAGCGGGGCGAGCACCGCGCGCAGCCGATCCTGCAGCGCGACCGCGTCCCCGCCACCGGCGACCCACACCACGACTTCCCACGTATGCCCGTGCAGGACATCGTCCACCGAACGGTGCGCGGCCGAGAAGTGCCAACCGACGCCGGTCAGCGTCCGACCCGTCATTCTGTCGTCCTCGCTCTATCGAAAGCGAAGCCCCATAAGCGCGGCGGGCGCGATATGCTCGCGGAAAATGGCGGCGCGCGGGACGCGGATCAGCCGGCGTCGGGCGAGGCCGCGCCCTTTTCCAGATCGGTGTCGCCGGTGACCGCGAGCAGGGCCCGGCGCGCACCATATTGCACGCCCCAGCCGATCGCATAGGTCACCGCGATCGGCAGGAGCACGCGGAGCGCGCCCTGCGCCAGATAGCCGCCGATCGCGCCCTTGATCCCGCTGTCGCCGTCCTGACGATCGATCGCCGCCCCCACGAGCATTCCGAGCATGTTGCTGGCCATCATGATCTCCTTTGGAGAGGCCAACGCACCTGCATCACGGAAGCTGCGTCGCGGCGGAACCAGCCGAGCCTTAGGCAGCGGCCATCGCTAGGGGGAGCGGCGCGCCCGCCACCGTGGCGGGAACCGGCCGCAGCCGAGCCCGAGGCGGGGGATGATCGCCGCTACGACGCCTTGGCAGGGCAGGAACAGCTAAAGCGTAAATTCCCAACTGCCCGATCTGCAAACCTTATTGACGCCGCCCATCGAAACGACCGATCCTTCGGAATAGTCGACACCGCCATATTTGCAGACGGCGCCCGCGACCCCGGGATCATCGAACTGCACGTCGGAAGAGATGACTCCGATCGAGGCGGAGGGCGATTCAGGCTGATCTTTCTCGTCCGACATAAAGCAACTCCAGTTTCAGAGGCGACTCGCGAACGACGGTGATGGTCTCACATCTTCGTCTCTCCAGCGAGCGAATTGGCGGATACCGGCGAGACCCGAGTCCGGGCGTTGACGATCGTTCCGCATCACGCGCCCTGCGCCCCCTAACGCATCGTTAACCCTGTCGCGCGATAGCGCGCACCATGGCCGACACGCCCGATCGCGACGAGAAGACAGAAGCCCCGACCGGCAAACGCCTGCGCGAGGCCGCGCAGCAGGGCGACGTGCTTCAGTCGCGCGAGCTGGGCACCGCGTTGGTGGTGATGGCGGGCGCGGGGTGGATAGCGCTGGGGGGCCCATGGATGCTCGGCAGCCTCGAACGATTGCTGGCCGACGGCCTGACGATCCAGGCAGGCGACGTGGCCGGATTCGATCCGGCGCGCGCCGCGATGCGGCTGATCGTGCCGGTGGTGGCGCCGCTCGCGACGCTGTTCGCGCTGACGTTGGTCGCCGCGATCGGGACGCCGGCTTTGCTCGGCTCGCTCGGCTTCCGCTGGGGTGCGATCGGGTTCAAGCCGGCCAAGCTCGATCCGCTGGCGGGCCTGCGCCGCATCTTCGGCCCGCAGGGACTGATCGAGCTGGCCAAGTCGCTCGCCAAGATCGTGCTGCTGGGCGGGGTCGCGTGGTGGCTGCTCAAGGACCGCATCGCGACCATCGTCGGCCTCGGCCGCGAGGACATCGTCGCCGCGCTGGGCGACATCGGCGCCGTGTTCACGCTCGCGGTGTTGGTGATGGGCGTGGCATTGGTGGCGATCGCCGGGATCGACGTGCCGATGCAGATGATCCAGCGCGCCGCGCGCCTGCGCATGACCAAGCAGCAGATCCGCGACGAGCATAAGGAGACCGAGGGGTCGCCGGAAATGAAGGGGCACATCCGCGCCAAGCAGCGGCAGATCCTGTCGAGCTCGGCGCGCAAGGCGCTCAAGGAAGCGACCGTGGTGCTGACCAACCCGACCCATTTCGCGGTCGCGCTGCGCTATCGCCCCGGCTTCGACGCGGCGCCGGTGCTGCTGGTCAAGGGCAAGGACGAGGTCGCCGCCGCGATCCGCGAGCTGGCCGATACGCACGCCGTGCCGATGCTGAACTATCCGCAGCTGACCCGCGCGCTCTATTACACCAGCCGCCCGGGCGAGATCATCCGCGAGGACCTGTACGTCGCGGTCGCGACGGTACTGGCATTCGTGTTCAACCTCGATCGCGCGATGGCCGAGGGCATCGTCCAGCCGCCGGTGGACGTGCCCGCCGCCGCGCGCTTCGACGAGCATGGACGGGCCACGTCGTGACCGAACGGCGCTTAAGCACGGCGGTGGGCGGCCGTTATTCCAGACAGCAATGAGCAGGCAGCCATGACATCGATCGCCAACTCGCTGGGCGTGGGTTCCGGCATCGACATCCCGACGATGGTGAACGGGCTCGTCTCGGCCACCTACGATCCCAAGATCGCGGCGCAGACCGCGAAAGAGACCGCGAACAGCGCGAAGATCAGCACGCTCGCGACGCTGCGGAACAGCCTGTCGACCTTCTCGACCGCGCTCAACACGTTGGTCGGGGGCGGTACGCTCAAGACGCAGCCGACCAGCTCGGACTCGAGCGTCGCCACGGTGGCGCTGCGCAGCGGGGCGTCGATCGGCGCGATGTCCGCGCAGATCGAGGTGCGCCAGCTCGCGCAGCCGCAATCGATCGTGTCCGCGCACGTCGCGTCGAGCACGGCGGCGATCGGCAAGGGCACGATGACGTTGAGCGTCGGCGGCAGCCCCAAGACGATCACGATCGACGACGGCAACAATTCGCTCGCAGGCCTCGCCCGCGCGATCAACGCGGCCGGCGCGGGCGTGACCGCCACCGTCGTCACCGACGCGAACGGCGCGCGCCTGGCGCTGAAGGGCGGATCGGGCAGCGCCAACGCCTTCACGCTCACCGCCGACGCGGGCGCCGACCCCGCCCTCGCCACCTTCACCTATGGCGACGGCGGCGACGAGATGACGCTGGCACAGGCGGCGCAGGACGCGATCCTTCGCCGCGACGGCATCGACATGGCGCGGCCGTCCAACACGATCGACGACCTGATCGAGGGCGTGACCCTGACGCTAACGGGGGCCAAGCCCGGCACGAACGTGACGATCGGCAGCCGGCGCCCGACCGAGGCGATCACCCAGGCGGTGACCGACTTCGTCGACGCCTATAACGAGATCAAGGCGCAGATCAGCGCCGCCACTTCGGCCGGAAGCGGCGGCGGCGCGGCGGGCGCGCTCTACGGCCATGGCACGATCAAGACGATGGAGCGCCAGCTCGCCCAGCTCGTCTCCACCACGCTGCAATCCGGCGCGGGGCCGCAGACGCTGGCGGAGATCGGCGTATCGACCCGGCGCGACGGGACGCTGGCGGTCGACGCGTCCAAGCTGGCGGCGGCGCTCAAGGACCATCCCGACAGCGTCGAGGCGATGTTCAACCCGCAGCAGCGCGCGTCGAGCCCGCTGGTCACGATTTCGAGCCCGATGGGCGCGACCAAGCCCGGCACCTACACGCTGACCAATCTGGTCGCGGCGACCGGCGGCGGGAATGCATCCGGCACGATCGACGGACGCCCCGGCCTGCCCGCGAGCGACGGGCGGCTCTACGCATCCTCCGCCACGGCGGCGCGCGGGCTGATCGTCACGCCGATGGGCAATGTCGCGAGCGTGACGATCACCGTCGACGCGGGGCTGGGCGGCGCGCTGCAGGGGATCAGCGACGCCATGACGCGGTCGGACGGCCTGCTCGGCGCGCTCGGCACCCAATTCGACGGCGACAAGAAGCGGCTGAGCGAGGCGCGCGACCGGCTGGAGGCGGCGCAGACGGCCTATAAGGACCAGCTCACCGCCAATTTCACACGCATGGAATCACGCGTCGCGGCGTCGCGCGCCACGCAGAGCTACCTCACCCAGCAGATCGCAATGTGGACAAGGCAGAACTGATGTTCGGAGCACCATCCCGTTATGCCGCGCCCGGCGCGCGCTATCGCGACATCGACGTGTCCGCGCGCGTCGAGGGCGCGAGCCCGCACGGCCTGGTCCAGATCCTGTTCGACGAATTGCAGAAGGGGCTGGAGACGCTGCGCGCGGCGGAGGCGTCGGGCGATTTCGCGCGGCGCAACGCGGCACAGGCGCGCGTCACATCGATCCTCCACGGGCTCGAAGCGTCGCTCGACTATCAGAAGGGCGGCGAGATCGCGGCGAACCTCGGCAAGATCTATCGCGAGGGGCGCCGGCTAATCGCGACCGTCGGCCCCGCGCGGGCCGAGGCACTGGCGGAGGCGCGCACCATGCTGGGCGAGATTGCGGCGGCATGGACCGCGATCGCCTGATGGTTACCGTCTTCGAAACCATCGTCATGCGCATCCTGGAAAGGATAGCCACCTATCCCGACGCCTCTGGAGGTCGTTATGTTGGGTAAGCTTCGCGAAGACTATCAGCCGATCCCGCTGCCCCCCCGCCGGTCGCATGCCGCCGTGGACGCGAGCGAGGTCGATGCCGTCCCCTCCCCCGCGCTGCGGCTCCAGCAGCAGATCGCGCGCAGCGTCGCGACGATCCCCGAGGAGAAATGGTCGCCGCGCGCCAGCGTCGCGCTGATCGTCTCCGTGTCGCTCGCCTTGTGGCTGGCGATCGTCGTCGTCAGCGTCGAGCTGATCGGGCCCGTCTTCGCCTGATCATGTCCGCCTGATCATTTCAGCGCGACCTTATCCAGGTCGAGCTGGGCGATCGGCACCACTTCGGGCGCGGCGCCCGCCTGTCGCAGGCGCGGCAGGAAGTCCGCCGCCTTGCCGATGACGATCACGCTGCTTCCCGCCGGATCGATCAACTGGCGCGACACGTCGAGCACCTGCGCCGGCGTGACGGCGGCGATGGCCGGCGAATAACGCTTCATCTCGTCGAGCGGCACGTCCTGCAGGACCAGCCCGGCGGCATAGCCCGCCAGCCCGTCGGTCGTCTCCACCTGCCGGCCGAAGCCGCCCAGCAGAGACGCCTTGCGCGCATCCAGCTCAGCGGCCGGAACGGGCTCGGTCCCCATGCGCCGCATCTCGCCGCGCATCAGATCGATCACCTCGGGCACGGTTTCGTTCTTGGTCTGCGTGTAGGCGGTCAGCGGCCCGGGCGCACGGCGCGCCTGAAAGCCCGAACTGGCGCCGTAGGCGAGCCCGCGCTTGACGCGCACCTCCTGATTGAGGCGCGCGCTGAACCCGCCGCCCAGCGCCGAATTGGCGAGGAGCATCGGGTAGTAGCGCGGATCCTTGCGATCGATCGTCACGCGCGCGACCATCACCGCCGCCTGCGGCGTTTGCGGCAGATCGACCACCACCGTGCGCGGCGCGACCGGCGCGCCTGCGGCGGGCAGCGGCGCGACCGGCGTCGCGGGCGCGCGCCAGTTCGCGAACATGGCATTACCGGTCTGCTCGGCCGCGTCGGGCGTGATGTCGCCCGCCATCACCAGGGTGACGGCATCGGGCCGCCAGCGCGCGCGATAGCCCGCGACGATGTCCTCCCGCGTCAGCGCGCGGAGCGAGGCGGGCGTGCCGGAGGCCGGCTTTCCATAGGGGCCATCGCCATAGACGACGCGCGAGGCGACGATCGGCACGAGCGATTCCGGCGATGACAGCGCCACCTTGAGCCCGTCGAGCGCCTGCGTCCGCCCGCGTTCCAGCTCCTCCTGCGCAAAGGCGGGATCGGTCGCGGTATCGGCGAAGAGGCGCATGGCGGGCGCGAGCGCGTCCGACTTGACCGTCAGCGACAGCAGCATGCCGTCGCGCGTGGCGCTCCCGCCGATCGCGCCGCCCAGCCCCTCGATCGCGGCCGCGACCTGCGTGGCGTTCATCCGCGACGTGCCCTTGGTCAGCAGGTCGGCGGTCATTTCGGCCAGGCCCGCGCGGCCATCGGGATCGGTCGAGGAGCCACCATTGGCGACGAGGTAGGCGGTGACGATCGGCAGCGCGCGCCGCTCGATCACCACCAGCCGCATCCCGTTCTTCAGCCGGCGCTCGACGATGGCGGGCAGGACAGGCGTCACGGCGGGGCCGGCGGCGGGCGGCTGGACCCGCTCGGCCTCGCTCGCGACCTGAACCACCTGCACGTTGGGCGGCGTCACCAGCGGCGCGGGCCGCACGCCCGGCCCGACCGCGATCGCATCGGCCTTCGCCCCCTCGGGCGCGGACAGATAGGTGATCGTGACGGTCCGGTCGTCGGGCAGCCAGCGGCGCGCGGCGCGCTGGATATCGGCGGCGGTGAGCGCCTGGATCTCGGCCAGCATCTTGTCCGACGCGTGCGGATCGTCCTCCAGGATCAGGCCCGACGCGACGGTCGAGGCGCGGCCCTGCGCGGTCTCGCGCGACTTGAGCGCGGAGGTGATGACCTGGTTCTTGACCCGATCGAGCTCCTCGGGCCGGACCGGCGCGTCGCGCAGGCGGCCGATCTCGCGGCGGAGCGCGGCCTCGGCATCCTCAACCTTCTTGCCGCCGGCGAGGACCGCGTACGCGGTGAACATGCCGGTGCCCTTGCGGGTATCGGCCATCACGCCCGCCTCCGCCGCAATCCGATCCTGATAGACGAGCGACTGATAGAGCCGCGAGCTTTCGCCACCCGACAGGATCGCGTCGATCATCGAGATGGCCGCGAGGTCGGGATCCTTGCGGGGGGGAAGCTGCCACGTCATCACCACGGCGGGCAGCGGCGTGTCGGGCGCGTTCAGGACGTGGCGGCGCGCCTGCGTGCGCACCGGCTCGGCCACGCTGGTGCGCGGGATGGCCCAGCCCGGCTTCCTGAGCGGGCCGAAGTAGCGATCGACCCAGCGGTCGAGATCGGCCTGCTTGTAATTGCCCGACACGACCAGCACGGCATTGTCGGGCCGGTAATATTGCGCGTGGAAGGCGCGCACGTCCTCCACGGTCGCCGCGTCGAGATCGGCGATGCTGCCGATCGGCGAGCGGGCATAGGTCGAGTTCGTATAGTTGGCGGCCGGCACGTAGAGGCGGAACAGGCTGTCATAGGGGCGCGCCGCGTCGCCGCGCAGTTCCTCCTTCACCACGTCGCGTTCGGCGGCGAAGGCGGCCTGGTCGATCACCAGCGACCCCATCCGCTCGGATTCCGCCCACAGTAGCCGTTCGAGCTGATTGGCGGGCGCGACCTCGTGATATTCGGTGAAGTCGTCGTCGGTCGAGGCGTTGTTCGCGCCGCCGACATCCTCGGTCAAACGATCGAACATGCCCGCCGGCATGTTGCGCGTCGCCTTGAACATCAGATGTTCGAACAGGTGCGCGAAGCCCGAACGCCCCCTGGGATCGTCCTTGCCGCCGACATCGTACCAGACCTGGACCGAAACCGTCGTCCCGCTCGTGTCGGGCATCGACACGACGCGCAGGCCGTTGGCGAGCGTGCGCTGCGTGAAGGACAAAGGCGGCACCCGGACGGGATCGGCGACGGCGGGGGCGGCGAAGACGAGGGCAATCGCGGTAAGCGGCGCAAGGAAACGCAAGACGGGCTCCCGAAAGGACAGGCGCCCTAGGTGCGCCCCCCGCGCGCGGAAGGGAAGAGGCTTGCGGTGGATGCCTGTTCGTGCGCCCTTCGGTCCTGCCCCTGCGCACTACCCGCCGTTCGTGCTGGGCGAAGTCGAAGCACGTGCCCCCGAACGATCCGCGCGCGGCCCGTCCTTCGACTTCGCTCAGGACGAACGGATTGGTGTCATGCGGCTCAAGCGTAGTCGTCCGCCAGATCGCTGAACTTGGTAATGCGGGTCTCGAACTTCAGCTTCACCTTGCCGGTGGCGCCGTGGCGCTGCTTGGCGATGATCAACTCGCAGATGCCGAAGGCGCGCTCCATGTCGCGCATCCACTGGTCGTGCGCCTCGAAGGTCTTGGCGTCGTCGCCCTCGCCCGGCCGCTTGGGCTCGCGCGCGGCGACGTAATATTCCTCGCGGAAGACGAACCAGACCATGTCGGCGTCCTGCTCGATCGAGCCCGATTCGCGCAGATCGGACAGCTGCGGGCGCTTGTACTCTCGGCTTTCGACCGCGCGGCTGAGCTGCGACAGCGCCAGCACCGGCACCGACAATTCCTTGGCCAGCTGCTTCAGGCCGCGGCTGATCTCGGAGATTTCCTGCACGCGGTTGCCGTCCGACGCCTTGCCCGATCCTTGCAGGAGCTGGAGGTAATCGACCACGATCATGCCGATGCCGCGCTGGCGCTTGAGCCGGCGCGCGCGCGTGCGCAGCGCGGCGATGGTCAGGCCGGGCGTGTCGTCGATGACCAGCGGCAGGCTTTCCAGCTCGCCCGCCGCGCGTGCGAGGTTGCGGAAATCCTGCTGGCTGATCTTGCCCATGCGCAGGTTTTCGGAGCTGATGCCCGAATTTTCC
>NZ_JBMDXG010000227.1:0-2071 GCF_048594985.1 Sphingomonas sp.
GTCGAAGCGCCGCCGTGCCGAGGGCGGCTTCCCCGCCGCCGACACGATCGTCCGCGAGCTGGCGGACGGCGCGGCGACGAAGCGCGTCGGCTTCGCGGTCGAAGGGCGCCTTCCCGCGCGCGAGGGGGCGGAGATCTTCGCGGGCGAGACCAGGGTCGGCACGATCACCTCGGGCGGGTTCGCCCCCACGGTCGGCGCGCCGATCGCGATGGGCTATGTCGCCGCCGCGCACGCCGCGCCGGGCACGCGCCTGGAGATCGAGGTGCGCGGCAAACGCCTCGCCGCCACCGTTACCGCCATGCCGTTCGTACCGCATCGCTATGTTCGCAAGGGAGCCGCGAAATGACGACCTACTTCACCAAGGAACATGAGTGGATCGCGGTCGAAGGCGACGCCGCGACCGTGGGCATCACCGATTATGCGCAGGCGCAGCTGGGCGACGTGGTGTTCGTCGAGGTGCCGCCCGCCGGGACCGAGGTCGCCAAGGGCAAGGAAGCCGCGGTGGTCGAAAGCGTCAAGGCTGCGTCCGACGTCTACGCCCCCGTATCGGGCACCGTGACCGAGCCGAACGCCGCGCTGGAGGGCGACCCCGCGCTCGTCAACACCTCGCCCGAGGGCGAGGGCTGGTTCTTCAAGCTGACGCTGAGCGACGCCGGCGAGCTCGAAGGGCTGATGGACGAGACCGCCTACAAGGCGTTCGTGGCCGCGCTCTGACGGATGCTTCCGGCGCTGGCTTTGTTGGCGACCGCCACGGCAGCAGATGTTCCGACCGTGAGAGTGGAGCAGTTGCTGGCCGAGCCTTCGCGCTGGCACGGCCGGATCGTCCGGGCGACCGGGCGGATGGGCGCGTGCAAACCTCTGACTTGCCATCTGCTGGCGGTTGTTCCGGACGGAGCGGTGGCGCCCGGCAAGGGGCGGCTTTCGATCGGCGGCACTGGCCCGGGCTTTGACGACAAGGTCAGGAAAGCTTTCGACGAAAAGGCCGGGGGCTTGCGGGACGAAGAGGTCGCGCTCGTGGCGCGGTTCGACGCGAAATGCCTGACCACCCACATCTGCACCGATCGCGCCAACATGCTGCAGCCGTCGGGCGCGGAAGCCCTGACCCTTCTGAAGGATCATTGATGCGTTACCTTCCCCTCACCGATGCCGACCGGCGGGCGATGCTCGACACGATCGGCGCGGGTTCGATCGAAGACCTGTTCGCCGATGTGCCCGCGCAGGCTTTGCTCGACGCGCCGATCGCCGATCTGCCCGCGCACGCCACCGAAATGGCGGTCGAACGGCAGCTGGGCGCGCTCGCGAAGCAGAATCTCGCGGCGGGCGACGCGCCCTTCTTCCTCGGCGCCGGCGCCTATCGCCACCATGTGCCGGCGAGCGTCGATCATCTGATCCAGCGCGGCGAGTTCCTGACCGCCTACACGCCCTATCAGCCCGAAATCGCGCAGGGCACGCTGCAGGTGCTGTTCGAATTCCAGACGCAGGTCGCGCGGCTTTACGGCTGCGACGTGGCCAATGCGTCGATGTATGACGGATCGACCGCCTGCTGGGAGGCGATCGGCATGGCGCGGCGGATCACGCGGCGGACCAGGGCGGTGCTGTCGGCCGGGCTCCACCCGCATTACGTCTCGGTCGCCAGGACGATGGCGCGCTTCACCGGCGACACGCTCGACATCGCCCTGCCGGAGCTGACGCAGGGCCGGCCGGGCGACGACATGGCGCGCCTGCTCGACGCGATCGATGGCGAGACGAGCTGCGTCGTCGTCCAGAACCCCAACATCCTCGGCCACGTCGCCGATCTGTCCGAGCTGGCGGCCGCGTGCCAGGCGAAGGGCGCGCTGCTGATCGTCGTCGTGACCGAGCCGGTCGCGCTCGGCGCGATCAAGTCGCCGGGCGAGATGGGCGCCGACATCGTCGTGGGCGAGGGGCAGTCGATCGGCGTCGGCCTCCAGTTCGGCGGGCCCTATCTCGGCCTGTTCGCCACGCGCGACAAATATGTCCGCCAGATGCCGGGCCGACTGTGCGGCCAGACGGTCGATGCGGAGGGCAAGCGCGGCTTCGTGTTGACCCTCTC
>NZ_JBMDXG010000228.1:0-15895 GCF_048594985.1 Sphingomonas sp.
AACGACGATATGCCGTTCCTTGTCGATTCGGTCGCGGCCACCCTCGCGGCGCACGGCGTCGACATCCATCGCCTGCTTCACCCTGTTATGCCCGTCCGCCGCGACGCCGACGGATTGCTGCGCAGCATTCCACAACATGACGCAAGCGGCGAGCGGCGCGAGTCCATGATCTATATGGAGATCGCGCGAGTCGAAGCGCGCCTGCGCCGTGGCCTCGAAAGCGAAATCGTCTCGGTGCTGGACGAGGTACGGGCGGCGGTCGAGGATTGGCCGCAGCTTCAGCTCGCCTTGCGCGACGCCGCGCGCGGGCTGCCCGATGGCGAGGGTGCGGCGCTGCTGCGCTGGTTCCTCGAGCGCCATTTCACGTTGCTCGGTCATCAGATCGAGCGGCGCGACGGGTCGATCGAAAACGGACTGGGCATCGCTCGCGTCGAAGCCGCCAACCTGTGGTCGGACAGGACACGCAACGCCGCTTTCGGCTGGTTCGAGGCGGGCGGCGAAGCGCCGCTGGTGCTCAAGAGCAGCCACGAGGCGCGCGTCCACCGCAGGGCCCCGCTCGACCTGCTCGTCGTCCCGGTGCGAGACAACGGGGCCTTGTCCGGCCTGTCGCTCCATGCTGGGCTGTGGACCAGCGCCGCACTCGGGTCGCCCTCCGACAAGGTGCCGGTGCTGCGCGCGCGGCTGTCCGCGATCGAGGAGAAGCATGGCTTCGATCCCGCCGGCCATGCGGGCAAGGCGCTGCGTCACGCTTTGTCGAACCTGCCGCATGACCTTCTCACCGGCTTCACCGCGCCGGTGCTGGAGCATGTCGCGCTGACGGCGATGAGCCTGGCTGACCGGCCCCGGCCCAAGCTGGTGCTGGCCCCCGGGCCGCTCCAACGGCACCTGTTCGCGTTCGTGTGGCTGCCGCGCGAGGCGCTCTCGACCCGGCAACGGCTCGCGATCGGGACCATGCTCGAGGAGGCGGCGCAGGCGCCGGTTTCGAGCTGGGCGCTCGATCTCGGCGACGGGGATCTGGCGTTGATCCGCTACACGCTCGACTTGCATGAAGGTGCCCCCCTGCCCGACGCCGGCGCACTGGACCGGGCGCTTGAGGCGATGCTGCGCGGCTGGGGCCCGGGCATCGAGCTTGCGCTGGGGCAGACCGTATCGGCCAATCGCGCCGCGCGCCTTACACTCGACTGGGCCGGCCGCTTTCCGGCCGATTATCGCGCGCGCGCCGGGATCGATCAGGGCGCAGCGGACATCTTGCGTCTGGCCGATCTCGACGCCCCCACGCGGCGCTCGGTGCGCTTCTATCGCGATCCGGTGGAAAACCTGGAGCAGCTTCGCCTTAAGGTCTATCGCACCGGCGGGCCGATCGCCCTGTCCGAAGCGGTGCCGGTGCTCGAGAATTTCGGCTTCCGCGTGCTGGAGGAATTGCCCACCACGCTGGCCGACGACAGCGGCACGATTCACGATTTCCTGGTCGAGGTCGAAAGCGCCGATGCGGCCGACGCGCTGCTCGCCCGTGCCGCCGTTGCGGAAGGCGCGATCGCCGAGGTGCTGGCGGGCGCTGCCGAGAATGACGGCTTCAACGCGCTGATCGGAGGCGTCGGCCTGCCACCGCGCGCGGTCGTCCTGATCCGGGCCTGGTTCCGTTACCTGCGCCAAACCGGCCTTCCCTTCGGGCTTGCCACCGTCGCCGGCGCGCTTCACCGCGCGCCCGATGTCGCGCGGGCGCTGGTCGGCCTGTTCGATGCGCGCCACGAGCCTGATGGGCAGGAGGATGCGGCCGAAGCGGAGGCCACGCTCGACGCGGCGCTGGCGCAGGTCGTCTCGATCGAGGACGATCGCATCCTGCGTGGGCTTGGCGGCTTCGTTCGCGCGATCCTCCGCACCAATGCCTTCGCTCCGGCGGCGGCCGAGGCGCTGGCTTTCAAGCTCGATTCGGCACGCGTGCCCGGCCTGCCCAAGCCGCTGCCGTGGCGCGAAATCTGGGTCTATTCGCCCCGTGTGGAGGGCATCCACCTGCGCGGCGGTCCGATCGCGCGCGGCGGGCTGCGCTGGTCCGACCGGCGCGACGACTTCCGTACGGAGATCCTGGGCCTGATGAAGGCGCAGGTGGTGAAGAATGCCGTGATCGTACCCACGGGCGCCAAGGGCGGCTTCTACCCGAAGCAGCTGCCGGCCCCCACCGATCGCGACGCATGGCTGGCGGAGGGCACCGAGAGCTATCGCGTCTTCATCCGGACCCTCCTGTCGATCACCGACAATCTGGTCGAGGGCCGCGTCGTCCATCCGGAACGGGTGCGCGTGCTGGATGGGGACGATCCCTATTTCGTGGTTGCGGCCGACAAAGGGACGGCCACCTTCTCCGACGTTGCCAATGCGATCGCGATCGAGCGCGGCTTCTGGCTGGGCGATGCCTTCGCGAGCGGCGGCAGCCAGGGCTACGACCACACGGCGATGGGGATCACGGCGCGCGGCGCGTGGGTCTCGGTCCAACGCCACTTTCGCGAACAGGGCATCGACGTGCAGACCGATCCGGTGCGCGTCGTCGGCTGCGGCGACATGTCGGGTGACGTGTTCGGCAACGGCATGCTGCTGTCGAAGTCGCTCCGGCTGGTGGCGGCGTTCGATCACCGCCACATCTTCCTCGACCCCGATCCCGATCCGGCGGCGAGCTGGGCGGAGCGGGCACGGCTGTTCGCGCTGCCGCGCTCGTCCTGGGCCGACTATGACGCCGCACTCATTTCCGAAGGCGGCGGCATCTTCCCGCGCACGCAGAAGAGCATTCCCCTCTCCCCGGAGATTCAGGCCGTTCTGGGGATCGAGGAAGTCGCGCTCGATCCGTCGGCGCTGATCGCCGCCATTCTCAAGGCGCCGGTCGACCTGCTGTGGTTCGGCGGCATCGGCACCTATGTGAAGGCCAGCGGGCAGGCGCATGGCGAAGTCGGCGACCCGGCCAACGACGCGCAGCGCGTCAACGGTGCGCAGGTCCGGGCCAAGGTGATCGGCGAAGGCGCCAACCTGGGCGTGACCCAGGCGGGGCGGATCGAGTTCGCCGAGACGGGCGGCCGGATCAACACCGACTTCATCGACAATTCGGCCGGCGTCGATTGCTCGGACAATGAGGTCAACATCAAGATCGCGCTGAACCGGGAGATGGCCGAGGGGCGGCTAGGTTTCGAGGAGCGCAATTCCCTGCTGGTCGACATGACCGACGACGTCGCGCACTTGGTGCTGGAGGATAACCGCCTCCAGACACTCGGTCTCAGCCTGGCCGAGCGGGGCGGCGCGTCGGCGCTGCCCGCGCAGCTGCGCGTGGTGGAAACGCTGGAAACGGCAGGGCGGATCGACCGCGCGGTCGACGGGCTCGGCAGCAACGCCACGCTGCTTCGCCGCGTGCAGGACGGGCATGGCCTGACGCGTCCCGAACTGGCGGTGATCCTGAGCCACGGCAAGCTGATGCTGCAGGCCGCGATCGAAAGCGGCGACTTGGCCGACGATCCGCTGTTCGACGGTCTCCTGAGCCATGCTTTTCCAAGCGCGATGCGGACGCGCTTCGCCAAGGCGATCACCGAGCACCGGCTGCATGGCGCGATCGTCGCGACCAAGATGGCGAACCGCGTCGTCAACCGGCTCGGCCTCGTCGCACCGTTCGAACTGGCCGAGGAGGAGGGGCTCGCGCTCGACAAGGTCGCTGCGGCCTATTTCGTCGTCGATGCGCTGCTCGACCTCGAACGGCTGTTCGATGCGATCGAGCAGGCGAACATGCCGGAAGCGTCGCGCCTGACCCTGCTCGCCGCGGCGGGCGAAGCAGCGCGAATCCACGTCGCCGATCTGTTGCGGGCGTCGGCGGGCGGGATCGCACCGGCCGCGTTGGCGCAACGGCTACGACCGGGTATCGAGCGGTTGCAGGCAAATCTGGACGAACTGTTGCGGCAGGAAGCGCGGCTTCAGGCGGAGACGCTGCGTGGGCAACTTGCCGTGGACGGGGCCGATCCCGCGATCGTCGAGACCATCGTTCGCCTGCACGAGCTGGACGGGGCGTTCGGCACGGCAAGCCTCGCGGCGGGCATCGCAGCGGACGAGATCACCGTCACGCAAGCCTATGTGCGGCTTGGGGAGGCGCTCGGGCTGGATTGGGCGCGTGCGGCCGCGCAACATTTTGTCCCCGACGATCCGTGGGAAAGGCTGCTGGCGGCCGGACTGGTGCGCGAGTTCGAACAGCTCCGTCTGGAATTCATCGCGCGCGCGGGCGGCGACGATCCGATCGGCGCGGTTGACCGGTGGGTAGCGGGGCATGAGGCGCAGGTCGCGCAGTTCCGCGCGCTGATCGAACGCATCCGCCAGACCGGCGCCCCGACCGCCGCCATGCTGGCGCAGATCGCGGCGCAGAGCCGCGCCTTGCTCGGGCGCTAAGCAGCGGCGGTTCGGACACGCCAGCCGATATAGCCGGGTCGGTGCTAGCCGACCCGGCGTAACGACCAGGGCACCACGGCTCCGTCCGCCCCGGTCGTGACGGTCACGACGAGCTGCTGCCCGGATCGGGCACGGCCCGCGCGATCGACCCACAGGCTGTCCTCGACCGACAGCGTGCCCGCCCGCGCGCGGAATTGCCACGAGGGCGCATCGGCGGGACGGAGCAGCACGCCCTGCCCGTCTGCGGTCAGCGCCGTCTCGATCCCCGGCATCAGGTGGAATCGCAGCGCCGCCGTCAGTCCGGCCGTGCGCCGGCGCCCGATCGGCACCAGTCGATCCTCGCCATCCAGCGACCGGCCGTCGGTCGCCAGCGTCAGCCGCCGCGCGTGCGACAGGCAGTGGCGCTTGGCATAGCCGTCATGGCTCGCCTCGATCCGGCTCGCATCGGCGGTTTCCGACCGCGACAGCCCGACCTCCTCCACACCCCGCCCCATCGTCCCGTCGGGATGAAGCACGGTCGAGTTGGTTTCCTCCAGCGTCAGCGTCGAATGCGCCGCCGTGCTGCGCAGTGCCTCCGCCAGCTCGCGCGGCAGCGCCGCGCCGCCCCCGCAATTGACGATCAGCCGCTGCGCCCCATCGGACATTTCGAACGCCAGGGTGGAGGCACAGCCCCCGCGCGCCAGCGCCGCCTTCGGAGGCGGGGCCGCGTCCATCACCAGCCATGTGTCGCCGCAGTGCAGGCGTTGATAGCCCCAGTCGCGCGTATCGATGCGCGGAGCCGCGCGAACCCCGGCGGCGGCGATCGCCGCCTCGATCCGGCGCGCCGGCACCGGCCCGCCGCCCTGCCAGCTCGACAGGCCGCCATCGCCCAAGGTCACGCTGGCGAGGACCGGCACTGCGCCTGCCAATGCGCGCGCGACCGCGCCAGCCGGCGGCCGGGCGCGGACCTCATAGACCGCGCGAAGCTGTGCAAGGAGCTCGACCAGCACCAGTTGCTCGACCGGCGAGCGCGAGACCAGTCCCCCATCGGCATGCATCGCGACGGCGAGCGCGCGGGCCATC
Organism: Sphingomonas sp.; assembly: GCF_048594985.1. Lineage (GTDB taxonomy): Bacteria > Pseudomonadota > Alphaproteobacteria > Sphingomonadales > Sphingomonadaceae > Sphingomonas_I. Next base: position 5,470 of record NZ_JBMDXG010000228.1, read on the forward strand.
CCCGCCTCGCCATGGGCGACGCGCAGGTCACCGCCCGGAAAAAGCAGCCCGGCGGCGATCACGCCCGCCCATGCCATCACCTGTGGCATGCCCTGCGGCGCAGCGGTCGCCGCACGATCGAGATGGCGCGCGCCGCGCGCCAGAGCCTGAAGCACTTCCTTGCGGTAGACGTCGTTGCGCGTGTCGAGCAGGAAGGGCGCATAGGCCGTCCAGAACAGGATGCGCCGACCCCACAGGTCGGGCCGCCAGGCCGGCTGGCTAACCTCCAGCGCATGAGCGGTGAGCCAGCCCTGCATCAGCGCTTCGGCAACAGGTGTGCCCTGCCGCCGCTCGGCCGAGGCGGCAGCCAGATCGCGCAACCACGCGAAGCTCTGGAAGTAATCGGTCATCGAAGGCGACAGCCCCCGATCGATCGCGTCGAATGGCACGCTTTCGCCGGCATGGCTCAGCCGTCGTTCGAACAGCGCCTGCCCGGCGCGGGCATTGCCCGGTATCGGATCCGCCGGCACGTCGAGCAACTGGAGCGGATAGCGTCCGCGCAGCCGGAGCGTGTGGATCGGCGTGCGCCACGTCAGCCGGCGCAGCCCCTGCGTCAGCCGGTCGGCCAGCGACGCCCCTGCCCTTGCCCCCGCCCGTACGGTGCTCCGGCTCTCGCGATCGGTCCGGTCGTCCCCATTCCCGGGCCCGTCGGCCATCAGCGCGCCTCGCGCAGGCGCGCGACGTTGGCGGCATAAGCGGAGGGACCGCCCTGAAAGGTGGCGGTGCCGGCGACCAGCACGTTGGCGCCGGCATCGACCGCGCGCGCGATGTTGCCCGCCCCGATGCCGCCGTCGACCTCCAGGTCGATCGCGCGACCGCTCTTTTCGATCATCGTGCGGATCCGCTCGATCTTCAGCATCTGGCTGTCGATGAAACTCTGGCCGCCGAAGCCGGGATTGACGCTCATGACCTGGATCGTGTCGACCAGGTCGATCAGGTAATCGAGCGCCTCGGTCGGCGTGCCGGGATTGAGCGAGACGCCCGCGCGCTTGCCGAGGCCCTTGATGCGCTGGAGCGTGCGGTGGATGTGCGGGCCCGCCTCGTAATGCGCGGTCATCTGGTCCGCCCCCGCCTCCGCGAAGGCATCGAGATAGGGGTCGACCGGCGCGATCATCAAATGGATGTCGAGCAGCTTCGCCGTGTGCGGGCGGATCGCCTTCACCATCTGCGGGCCGAGCGTGATGTTGGGCACGAAATGGCCGTCCATCACGTCGATGTGGATCCAGTCGACACCGGCCTCGTCGACCGCACGCACCTCCTCGCCCAGCTTGGCGAAATCGGCGGACAGGATCGATGCGGCTATCAGGATGGGGCGCGCCATGCCCTGCTCTAGCCGATGCGATTTCGCCGGGGCAACCGCCGCCTTCATCGCCGGCGGAAGCGCGCGACGAAGAAGCCGTCCGCCCCGCTTTGGTCCGCCAGCGTGCCCGGCAGGACGCGCACGCGCCCTGCCCCGTCCGGCGCGATGCCCGCCGGCAATTCGTCCGCCGCAACCGGTTCGAGCGCAAAATCGCGGTGGCTCGCGGCAAAGGCGTCCGCGACGCCCTCTCCCTCCTCGGGTTCAAGCGAGCAGACGGCGTAGATCAGCAGGCCACCCGGCTTCACCCAATTGGCGGCGCGCGCCAGCATCGCCCCCTGCCGCTCCGCCATGCTCGCGATCGCGCGCGGGCGGGCGCGGTGCAGCACGTCGGGATGACGACGGAAGATGCCCGTCGCCGAACAGGGCGCGTCGAGCAGCACCGCGTCGACCGGCGCGTCCGCGCTGAACGTCAGCGCGTCCGCTGCGCGCAACTCCGCCCTCAGTCCGGTCCGCGCGAGATTTTCCCGCACGCGCGCCAGCCGCGCTTCCGAAAGATCGATACCCGCGACCGACCAGCCGCGAGCAGCAAGCTGCATCGTCTTTCCGCCCGGCGCACAGCAAAGGTCGAGCGCCCGGCGCCCGCCGCCCGCCCCCATCAGCCGCGCAGGCAACGATGCGGACAGATCCTGCACCCACCACGCCCCCTCGGCATAACCCGGCAGGTCGGGCACGCGCGCGCCGCCCGGCAGGCGGACGTGGCCGGGGGCGAGGCTCGTCCCGCCCAGCCTTTCGGCCCAATCAGCCGTCTCGCCGGCCGTTCGAAGCGTCAGATCGATGGGCGGCGGTGCGGCGATCGCGTGAGCGGCCGCCTGGACCACGTTCTCGCCCCAGGCCGCGCGCCACCTTTCGGCTACGCCATCCGGCAGCGTCGGCACGTCGGGAAGGGTCGCCCCGCCCCGGGTTACCGCGCCGAACACGCCGTGGACCAGCCGGCGCGGCCCGCCATCGACCAGCGGCAGCACGGTCGCGATCGCGGCATGCGGCGGCGTGCCGAGCCGGAGCGCCTGCGCGAGCGCGATGCGGAGCGCCATCCGCGCCTTGGCGTCGCGCGGCAATAGTTTGGTGGTGGCGCCATCGATCAACGCATCCAGATCGGCCAGCCGGCGCAGCACCTCGGCAGCGATGGCGTGCGCCAAGGCCCGGTCCTCGCTCCGCTCCAGTCCGCGCGCCGCCGCGTCGAGCGCGCCCTCGAGCGGGAGACCCCGCCGCAGCACCGCGTCCAGCAGCTTCAACGTCGCCGCGCGCGTCGCCACGCCCGGGGCCGCACTCTCCATCCTTGTCTCTTGTCCCATCCCCGCCCACATGGGCCGGGAACGGAGAAGCCGCAACATGACCGAAGCATCGCGCCGTCCCGCGCACGTCGTGCCGCCCGCGCATCTGTCACCCAACCCGCCCGTGCCCGAACCCCGCGAGCCGGAGGAGAAGCCCGACCCCGCCGGCCTTTCCCCGGTCCGCTACGGCGATTGGGAGAAGAAGGGCATCGCCATCGATTTCTGATGCGCCGCCGGAACGACTTGGGCAATCACGAGTCTATCCGGCAACGATGCCGATCCGGCCCCTCCTTGCGCGCCACCGCGCCCTGATCATCGGGACTGGCGCGGCGATCCTTCTGCTTCTGCTCGCCGCGCTGCTCGTGCTCAGCTTCGGCTGGACGTGGTTGCGCCGGCCGCTCGAACTGCAGCTCAGCCGCACGTTCGGCCGCCCGGTCACCGTCGCGATGCTTCGTCGGACCGATCACGGATTCCTGCATCCGGTGATCGAGGCGCGCGGGATCCGCATCGCACAGCCCGACTGGGTCGGCGGCGGCGACATGGCTCGGATCGACCGCGCGACCGTGCGCCTGCCGCTCATTCCCCTGCTGGCTGGGCAAGTGAAGCCCGAATCGATCGAGCTCGACGGGCTGCGCGTAAACCTCGTCCGCCGCGACGCGACGCTCGCCAACTGGAAGGGGCTTCCCGGCGGCGGCGGGGGAAGTGGCGGGTCAGCGCCCGATGTCCGCATACGGGATGGCATCCTGACGTTGAACGATGCGAAGCGCGATCATCGCTTCACCGCCCGTGTCGAAGCCGACGCGCGCGGCCTCCACCTCGCCGGGCGTGGCAGCCTGTCAGGGACGCCCTCGACCATCGCGCTGCGAGGCGCGCCGATCGGTGGTGCCGGGCCATGGCCGTTCCGTTTCGATTACCGCTCCGCCATCGCCAGCGGCACCTTGATTGGACAGGCGGACAAGCCGCTCGATGTCGGGCACTTTTCAGCGCGGGCGACGGCGTGGGGCGACGATCTCGCGCACCTCGACCTGCTGATCGAGGCGGGGCTGCCCGGCACGCAGCCGGTGCGCCTCACCGCCAACCTCCGTCATGACCGCCCCGACTGGCGGATCGACGACCTCAAGCTGAAGGTCGGCCGATCGGATTTCGCCGGGTCGGTCACCGTGCGCAAGCGCGACGGGCGCAGCCTGGTCGAGGGTGCCGTGCTGTCGCGCGGCCTCGATTTCAACGACCTCGCATCGAATGCCGGTCTGGCGCGCGCCGCTGCCAAGCGTCGCGCCACGGGCCCGCGCGTCGTCCCCGACACGCGCATCGATCTCGCCGGCCTGCGCAAGACTGACGGCAACCTGCGCTTCGACGTCCGCCGCCTGCTTGGCGAGCAGCCGAGCGCGCTGCGCGGATTGAAGGGGACGCTGACGCTCGACCACGGGGTCCTGACGGCAGAACCGCTGACCGCGGCGCTGACGCGCGGCGCGGTGCGCGGCCGCGCCCGCGTCGAGCACGCCAGCGGCACGCCGCGTCTGTCTTTCGACCTGCGCATGACGGGCGCACGTCTGGAAGACCTCGTTCCCACGCCGGACCGCGCTACCGGCTCCGCTGCGGGGCGGGCGGTGTTGGCGGGCAATGGGGAGACGATCCGGTCCGCCCTCGCCGATGCAAGCGGCCACGTCGCCCTGGTCGTCCGCGATGGCGACATGAGCCGGCGCAATGCCCTGTTCCTTGGCGCCGATGCGGGTCGTGCCCTGTTCGAAGGCAAAGACGCACGCGCACCGCTTCATTGCGTCATTGCGGGCTTTTCCGTGCGGAACGGCATCGCGCGGACGGACCCGCTGGTCATCGATACCGCCGTATCGCGGCTCGACGGCGGCGGCACGGTCTCGCTGATCGACGAACGGCTGGCGCTGTCGGTTCGCGGGCGCCCCAAGCTCGCCCGCGCGGTTGCTATCAAGGAGCCGATCGAGATTCGCGGCTCCATTTCGGAACCGGAATTGTTCCCGCCCGACGTGCCCAAGACGATCGGAACCGCGCTCAGGCTGATCGGCGACGCGATCAAGGGCGGCAACAGCGATCCCGCCCCCGCGGCGCCTTGCGCGGCACTGGCCCGGCGCGCGCTGCGCTGACCGCGACGCCCTTCCCCCGCCCCCACCCCTCTGCTAGCCGCCCGGCATGGCCACCCTCGACGAGGTGCGCGAGGAGTATGAATTCCTCGACGCCGACGACCGCTACCGCCTGCTGATCGATCTCGGCCGCGCGTTGGAACCGATGCCCGACGCGCTCAAGACCGATGCCACGCTCGTGCGCGGCTGCTCCGCGTCCGTCTGGGTCTATCCCATGCGACGCGACGACGGCCGGCTCCACTTCCTCGCGGACAGTAATGCGGCGATTACCAAGGGAATTATCGCGCTCGTCCTGATGACGGTGCAGGATGGCACGCCGGCTGCAATCGGTGCCGCCGACATCGAAGCCGCGCTCGCGCCGTTCGATCTCACGCGCCAGCTCAGTTCGAACCGGACGCAGGGCATCCCCAACATGATCGCGCTGATCCGCGAGACCGCCGCGCGCTACGCCTGAAGAGGCAGCGGCCGAACCGGCGCTAGGCTGCCTCGTCCGCGCGCGCCCGGCCCAGCGCCAGCCGCGCCTCGACCTCGTTAACCGGCGTACCGGCGGCGACGATCATCCACTCGCCCGGCCGCGCGCCGTTCACCACCGTCACCGCGCCGCGCGGGCAGACGCCCAGGCAACGGGTGGTGACCACGCCCGCCTGCGCCTTGCGCCCCCAACCGCCGCCGAGCCGTTTGCGCAGCAGCTTGGACAGCCGTTTCCCGCCTGCCTTGCCGAAGCCCTCATTGCCCAGCTTCTTCTCGCACTTCGCACAGACCAGCACCGACGATCGCCAGCGCGACGGAAGTTCGCGGATCATGCCGCGCGCCGTTCCTCGGCCTGACGCAATACGTCCCATGCCGTCTGTACCGCACGAAAGCGGTCGGCGGCATCGGCGTCGCCCGGTTTCACGTCGGGATGGTTGGCCTTGGCGAGCCGCCGCCACGCCGCCTTCACCTCGTCGAAGCTTGCATCGCTTTCCAGTTCGAGCACAGCCAGCGCGCGCATCTCGTCACGCGACCGCGTGCCGTCACCCGGGCCGCCCCAGCCATATTGCGAGGCGGAGGCATAGCCCGACGCATCGCGCCGCTCGCCCGCCTCGCGTGCGGCAGCCTCCTCGGCCGACAATCCCTGAAAATAATCCCAGCCGCGATTATACTCGCCCGCATGCTCCTGACAGAAATACCAGCGCTCGGGGCTGTTGGGGGATTTGGGCGCGGGACAGTCCCCGGGCCGGTCGCAGCCATGACGATCGCACATCCGTACCTGCGTTGCCCCGCGCTCGCTGCCGTAACCACGCCAGCGGGGGAAACCCCAGTCGTTGGATCGAGTGAACCGCGCCATGGGCGCTACATAAGCGGAGAGGCGCAAAAGAGAATGCCCACGTGCGGCGCGCGGCGCGAAAGCCGCGTCATGGGGAAAATGCCAGAGGGTCTGTAAGCCGGGTTCTGTCCACCCCGGACATGATCCGGGGCTGGGCGACCATTCCTCTAGGACGGCGCTCGCGCGCCGCCTCAAGCAACCAACCCGGACGACGGGGCCGAGCCAGCCCATATGCCGTCCCTACTCGGTCTTGCTCCCGGTGGGGTTTGCCGTGCCGCCGCCGTTGCCGGCGGCGCGGTGCGCTCTTGCCGCACCCTTTCGCCCTTACCCAGCCGAAGCGGGGCGGTCTGCTTTCTGTTGCACTGTCCCTGAACAGGCCGTTCCCAGCCTGCCCGCCGGGCGTTACCCGGCACCGTTACTCTGCGGAGCCCGGACTTTCCTCCCGCGTGGGATCACTCCCGCGCCGGCGGCCGCCCGACCCTCTGGCCGCGCCGCCGTAGCGATTTCGCCGCGAAAGGGAAGCTCAGCCGGCACGCAGCCGCGCCTCCGCGCCCTTGTCCCCCCCGGTCAGCAGCGACAGCAGGATCGCGCGGCATTCGCCATCGATCACCCCGTCGACCGCGGCCGGGCGAAAGCGGCGCTGAAAGGCGCGTACTGCTGCCGGCCCGTCGATCACCTCATAGCCGAAGCGTTCGAGCGCGAGCAGAAAGCCGCCGTCGGTCCACATCGGGTCGGTCAGATATTTGCGCGGGCGCGGCAACGCGAGCCGGACGCGCGCCAACATCTCCCAGTCGAACAATTCGCCGGGATCGGTCTTGCGCGTGGGCGCCACGTCGGAATGGCCGACGATGTTGCCGCGCGTCACGCCATGCCGTTCGACGATGCCTTGCATCAATGGCAGCAACGCATCCATCTGCGGCGCGGCAAAGGGGCGGTAACCGAATTCGTGGCCCGGATTGACCAGTTCGATCCCGATCGAGGCGGAATTGACGTCGTCGATCCCGCGCCAATGCGCCTTGCCGGCATGCCACGCACGCTTGTCCTCCGGCACCAGCCGCAGCACCTGCCCATCCTCGGCGATCAGATAATGGCTCGAAACCTTGGCGGCGGGATCGGTCAACCGCGCGATCGCCGACGCCGCGTCGACCATCCCGGTATAATGCAGCACGATGATGCTGATGGGCAGCGTCCGCTCATCGAAATTGGGGGAGGGGCAATCGACGATCTCGGCGCTCATGGCCCCGCATAGCCATGCTTCCCGCCGCGGCGCCAGCCCTGCCGTCACCGACCAAACGCGATCCGGACGCCCTCGCCCGCGACCAATCCAAAAGAAGGACTGTTTGGGGCCGAGCTCAATCCAACGTGCGACTTTCGCGGAGCAGGAATGGCCGCGCGAGGCACAAAGTCTCGTCGCGTGCCTCGACCGATACGACGATACTCGACCATCCTTATCCCAGGAGCTTCGCCAGAAGCGACGCTCTTTTCGAGCTGGGCGACGATATCGAGCTTCGATGCCTTCAATCTCGTGCCGCAGCTTTTGGCGCAGCTGTTGCAGGTGATCGTGGCGGCCAGCGCGGCAGCACCGGGCGATACGAGGCCGGAAGGCGCCGGTTCGTGCACTCCCCGGCCAAGGACAAGGATTGCCACATGGTCGAAGGCGCCGGACACTACGACCCGTATTACAAGCCGGAATATGTGGACCCGGCAATCGATAGGCTCGTGGCGTTTTACACCCGGCACGTTCGATGCCTGCACCATGGCCTGTGCCGGCTCGCGCATGGATCAATCGCAGCGGCGCCAAGCGGAGATAACTGGCGCACCCGAAGGGATTCGAACCCCTGGCCTCTGCCTTCGGAGGGCAGCGCTCTATCCAGCTGAGCTACGGGTGCAGTCCGGCCGCCCTACATTGCTTGGCCGCTGGCCGTCAATGCGACGCCAGACGGCCCCGCTCCCGCTGTTATGCCGGGGCCGGCGTCTTCGCGGGATAGGCGCAAAGGTCCGTTTCGACACAGCGCCAGCATTCGGGACGGCGCGCCTTGCAGGTGTAGCGCCCGTGCAGGATCAGCCAGTGATGCGCGTGACGGCGGAAGGTTGCGGGCGTGACCGCCTCCAGCGCGCGCTCCACCGCCAGCACGTCCTTACCCGGGGCGAGGCCGGTGCGGTTGCCGACGCGGAAGATGTGCGTGTCGACCGCGATCGTCTCCTCGCCGAAGGCGACATTCAGAACCACGTTGGCGGTCTTGCGCCCGACCCCGGGCAGCGCCTCCAGCGCGGCGCGATCGCGCGGCACCTCGCCGCCATGTTCGGCGATCAGACGTTCCGACAGGGCGATGACGTTCTTCGCCTTCGTGTTGAACAGGCCGATCGTCCTGATGTGCTGCTTCAGCCCCTCTTCGCCCAGCGTCACCATCGCCTGCGGGGTGCGGACTTCCTCGAACAGCAGGCGCGTCGCCTTGTTGACGCCGACGTCGGTCGCCTGCGCGGACAGCACGACCGCGACGAGCAGCGTGTAGGGGTTCACATAAGCCAGCTCGGTCTCGGGCGACGGATCGAGTTCGGCCAGCCGGCGGTAGAATTCGAAGACCTGCGCGGGCTTCATCCGAAGCCCAGCACGTCCGCCATCGTGTAGCGCCCCGCCGGCCGGCCCGCGAGCCAAAGCGCGGCACGGATCGCGCCGCGTGCGAAGATCTCGCGACTTTCCGCCCGATGGCCGAATTCGATCCGCTCGCCCTCGGCCGCGAACACGACCTGGTGATCGCCTGCTACGGATCCGCCACGCAGCGAGGCGTAATAGATCCCACCCTCTTCGCGCCGCCCGTCATGTGCGTAATGATCGAGCGCCCCTTCGGCCGCCCCCCGCCCCGCCGTCGCCGCCGCGCCGAGCAGCAACGCCGTGCCCGAGGGGGCGTCGACTTTGTGGCGGTGATGCATCTCGACGATGTCGATGTCCCAATCCGGACCCAGCCGCCGCGCCGCCTGTTCGACCAGCGCGGCCAGCAGGTTGACGCCGAGCGAGGTGTTGGCGGTCTGCAGCACGGCGATCGTCCCGGCGGCCGCGTCGATCGCGGCATGATGATCGGGTCCGAGCCCGGTCGTGCCGATAACCAGCGGCGTCCCCGCCCCCTGCGCTGCCGCCAGCGTGCCCGCCAGCGCAGCGGGCGAGGAGAAGTCGATCAGTACGTCCGCCAGCCGTGCGAGCGACGCGGCGTCGCCCTCACTGGCGGCACCCCGGTCGATCCCGCCCGCGACATCCGCCCCAAGCCCTGCCGCCTGCGCCGCGATCGCACGGCCCATGCGCCCGTTGGCTCCGATAATCCCGATGCTCACGCCCATGCCGGCGCGTTTGGCACAGCCCCGGTGGCTTGGCGAGAGGCGCGCGGGCGAATACGGACGGACGATGCCATCCGCGTGCCCCAACATCGTCGTGCTGACCGGTGCCGGCATTTCCGCCGAAAGCGGCCTCGCCACCTTCCGTGGGCCCGACGGATTGTGGGAAGGCCATCGGGTCGAAGACGTCTGCACGCCCGAAGCGCTGGCCCGCGACCGGGCGCTGGTGCTGCGCTTCTACGACGCGCGGCGGCGTGCGCTGCGTACGGTCGAGCCGAACGCCGCGCATCGGGCGCTCGCCCGGCTGGATGCGGAGTGGCCCGGAGAGTTGCTGGTCGTGACGCAGAATGTCGACGACCTGCACGAGCGCGCCGGCGCGCGGCGGCTGGCCCATATCCATGGCGAGCTGCTGTCGGCGCTGTGCGAGCGCTGCGGAGAACGATCCCCCTTCGCGGGCGACATGCTGCCGGGGCAGCGCTGCCCCGCCTGCGGCCGGGAGGGCACGCTTCGCCCCGACATCGTCTTCTTCGGCGAGATGCCGTACCGGATGGAGGAGATCGAGGAGGCGGTCGCGGCGGCCGACCTGTTCGTGTCGATCGGAACGTCGGGCGCGGTCTATCCGGCGGCGGGTTTCGTCCGGCTGGCGCGCGCGGCGGGTGCCGAGACGCTGGAGCTAAATCTCGACCGATCGGATGGCGTCAGCCTGTTCGATGCGGCGCGTCAGGGGCCGGCGTCGGTTCTTGTGCCGGAATGGGTGGAGACGCTGCTCCGCTAACGGCATCGTCGGCAGCGACACCGCCGATCAGGTCGATATCGTGCTCGATCGGTTCGATCTCCTGCGGGATCGCCCGCCAGCGCCCCTTCGGCGGCCGTTGCATCGGCACGCCACAGCGCCGGCAGCGGCTGACCCAGCCCGACGGGAGGCGGCGGGCATGGCCGCGCGAACGGTGGTGCCGCCCGAGCTGACAGAGCAGGCGACCCAGCCACCCGCCGGAATGCAAGCCACTCT
>NZ_JBMDXG010000229.1:0-1858 GCF_048594985.1 Sphingomonas sp.
GTCGCGGATCGCATAGAGGAGGTCGCGCTGCTGCTCGGAACCCCAGAAAATCTCGTCCGGGAAGCCGAGCAGCATATCGGCCGCCTCTTCGGCTGGCGTGACCGGCGAAGCCGCTGCCCAGATCCGCAGTCGCCCAAAGATGTAATGGTCCGTGGCTGGCCAGCTCGCAATCTGAGCGCGCGCCTTTTCAGGGGCGGCCTCGACCAGCTTTTCCATTAGCTGCTGGAAATACGCGATCGGGCCGGTCAGGGCGAAGCTGTCATAGGCGATTGGAGGAGCGCCATCATCAGCCCGCGTGGTCTGCATGTAGAGATGGTCATCACCCGAGATTTCGAACTCGAGGGAGCGCGCAAGATCGAGATTGTCGCGGAAACGCCCGACGGCATAAGCGATCTGGTCGGGCGGGATGTCGAGCAATTCATAGGGATGCGGATACTCGACATCGTAGGCGAGCAGTTGGCTCGGTCGATCGGTGTCGGTCCATGAAAGCGGGTGCGACAAACCAAACTTGCGCTCCACCTTGAGCCGCGGTTTGAAGAGATCGGCATAATCACGGACGCGCGCTTCGGACCAGCCCTCGCGCTGGATGCGGCTCTGCAAACCGTAATAAGCGTGGCCGGGATCAACGCGCCGGTCCGACCAGCTGGCGATCAGGAAGCGCCAGCCGCGACGGATATCGTCGGGCCATCGATCCGGATCCTGTCGCAACCACGCCTCGATCATATCGACGATATGCGGATGGAGGGGACCACGACCGGCTGCCCACCACAAAGCGATGGGCTGATGAGCGATTTGATGGAACCAGATGCCCAGATTGTTCAGCCGAGTGCTAAGGCGGCCGGCAGCTACGGCAGGTTCGCCGAAGAAGGCGCCTGGTTCCCTTTCCCCGCCATCGTCCTGATCAAACCGGGTCGGTTGGAAGGCGTCCCATGAACCTTCTGGGACTGCGCGATCGGGGCGGAGATTTCCTTCATCGCCTTCCTCGGGCTGCGGCGGCGTGTCGAAGTCGAGCGAGAGGCTTTCATAGGGATCGATGCGGTCGGCGGATTCGCCATAGGGATCGACGAGGCCCGCCTTTGCGAAGCGCTGGCGGGGATCAAGGGTCAAAAGCCACGACGCCGGAGGCCGCCTTTCGGCATGCACGATCCGCCGTGTCCCTTCCCTCGTGGAGAACAGATGAGCGATCTGGCCGCGGATATGGGGATCAAGCGACGCAGGCCCCGCCGACGCCATGTCCAGCAATTCGCTGTGCCAAGCATCGACGTCGCGGGATCGCCCTGCCCAGGCGGCAAGGCTATCCCACAAGGGATCGAAGCCTGCGCTGTTGTCGAACGCGATAGCGCGCACGCCGCGATGCTCCCAGAGCGCGGCGTCATCGGCATTGCTACCCGGCTGAAAGGCGAAGAGCCGGCTGCGGTTGCCGGCATGCAGGTTGAGCGCCTCGAGCAGATATTGCACCGGCGGATCATCCGCGGCGTAGCCAACGAAGACGATCTGGAAGCGGGCAAGGAGCGATTGCATGAAGCGCGCCGCCCATCCGTCGGAAAGATAGGCGCGACCGAAATCGGCGCTCGAAACGATAAACTCTTCGTCGCCTGCCCCGGCATAATCAGCGTTCACGCGACCATGCAGGTGCATGATGCCAGCGAACGACGGACTGCGCGGATTGGGGAGCATCGGCGGGCCAAAGCAAGCGATGCCGTCGGCGCATTTTTCAAACAGGAGATCGAAGTTCGTCGTCACGAGGCGGACCGTGCCATCCCGTCCGCGTGAGAGATCGATTAGCGTCTGGTGCGCGCTCAGATTGGCATCGTCGACGGGGCGGATAGCGCGTGCGATGGCGTTCTGGACGTCTCTC
>NZ_JBMDXG010000023.1:0-4516 GCF_048594985.1 Sphingomonas sp.
CCGGCGCGCGCACGCTGCGCGGCGCGCAGGTGACGTTGGTCGAGCTCAACCGGACCGTCCGCGCCGACGACGGCGGCCGCTATCGCTTCACGGGTGTGCCTGCCGGCCAATATACGCTCCGTGCCACCTATAGCGGCGTGCGCGCGTTCGAGGCGAAGGTGTCGGTGGCCGAGACCGAGACGCTGACCGAGAATATCGCGCTCGGCGATCCGAGCAGCGACGTGCTGGTCATGGGGCAGCGCGCGACCCTGTTCAGTTCGCTGTCGCGTCAGCGTTCGGCGGACGGCGTCGAAAGCGTGCTGACGCGCGACGGCGTCGGCCAGTTTCCCGACCAGAATGTCGCGGAATCGCTCCGCCGCCTGCCCGGCGTCAACATCCTCAATGACCAGGGCGAAGGCCGCTTTGTCTCCGTGCGCGGCCTCGACCCCAATCTCAACGCGTCGTCGATCAACGGCGTGCGAATCCCCGCGCCCGAATCCGACGTACGCTCGGTGGCGCTCGACGTCATCTCCAGCGACCAGATCGAATCGATCGAGGTGAAGAAGACGCTTACCCCCGACATGGACGGCGATACGATCGGTGCGTCGATCGAGATCAAGACCGCAAGCGCGTTCGATCGCAAGAAGGACCTGCTCACCGTCCGGGTTGAAGGCAGCTACAATGACCGGCAGGACGCATTGACGCCGAAGGCCGATATGAGCTTCGCCACGCTTCTCAACGACAAGGTGGGGATCGCCGGCGGCCTGTCCTACTACAAGCGCAAGTTCGCGACCGACGGGATCGAGACGGGCGGCTGGACGACCGCCAACGACGGCACCGTCTATACCGAAGAGCCCGAATATCGCGATTACGATGTCGAGCGCGAGCGCATGAACGCCTCGCTGTCGTTCGACTTCAAGCCGAGCGACACGACCACGCTCTACCTGCGCGGCATCTACAGCCAGTTCGACGATCAGGAATATCGTCGCCGCCTCGCGTTCGTGTTCGACGGCGCGCCGTCGGCGGCGAGCGGCGATCGCGTCAGCTTTTCAGACGCGGACGACCGGATCGAGGTGCGCCGCGACGTCAAGGACCGGTTCGAGCGGCAGCGCATTCGCTCGCTTACCGGCGGCGGCGAAACCGATATCGGCCCGTGGAACCTGAAATATTCGGCCGCTTATTCCAAGTCGAGCGAGCGCGAGAACGGGTCGCTCGACCCGACCCGCTTCCGCGCCCGGTTCGACGGGGACGGCGTGGCCGTGGACTATGATTATAGCGACCGCCGCCGCATCGCCTTCAATGTCACGAGCGGCGAGGACCTGTTTCTCGACCCGTCCGAATATGGGTTTAACCGGGTCGAGCGGACGGCGCTCTCCAATTCGGTCGATCGGGAATATAGCGCGCGCGGCGACATTTCCCGCGCCTTCCCGCTGGCGGCCGGCGAATTCACGCTGCAGGCGGGCGTGAAATCGCGCTGGCGAACCAAATCCTACGATTTCGACATGGATTATTACGGCGATTTCGACGGCGACTATACGCTCGCCGACGTGCTTGGGCGCCAGACCTATCAATTTTACGACATCTCACCCGTGCCGGGAAAGAAGGCGCCGACCGACTTCTTCTACAGCAATCTCGACCGGTTCGAGCTGGACCCGTTCGAGAGCGGCTTCAACTCCGTCACATCGGACTATCGCGCGAAGGAGGACATCCTCGCCGGCTACCTGCTCGGCCGCTTCGACAGCACGGCCGTCCGCGTGATCGGCGGCGTCCGTGTCGAACGGACGCGCAACCGCCTGACCGGCAATCTCGTGGAGGTGTTCGAGGACGAGGCCGACGGTTCGTGCGGGGAGCTCTACTGCGTGACGCTCGCCGGCTTCCGCCGCAGCTACACCAACTGGCTGCCGAGCCTGAATGCCCGCTTCGCGCCGGCGCGCGACGTCGTGCTGCGCGCGGGCGTCTCGAAGAGCCTCGTGCGCCCCAATCTGCGCGATATGGCGCCCCGGTTCACGATCAACGAGGATCGCGAGGCGGAGTTCGGCAACCCCAATCTGAAGCCCTACCAGTCCTGGAATTTCGACGCGTCCGCCGAATATTATTTCTCCCGCGACGGCGCGATCTCGGCCAACGTGTTCCACAAGCGGATCAAGGACTTCATCGCCACCGCCTTGTTCACCGATCCGTCGCAGGATCCGTTCGGCGGCACCTATAACGGCATCAGCTACGGCCAGTTGCGCGTCGCCACCAACGGCGACACCGCGACCGTGACCGGCGCGGAATTCATCTTCAGCCAGGCGATGCGCTTCCTGCCCGCGCCGTTCGACGGGCTGCTGGTCAACCTCAACTACACCTTCACCGACGCCGACGGCACATTGCCCGACGGGCGCGACATCCCGCTGCCAGCAGCGTCACGCCACACGTTCAACACCGTGCTGGGTTATGAGAAGGGGCCGGTCAGCATCCGTCTGGCGGGCACCTATCGCGGGCGTTATCTCGACGAGGTCAGCGACTCCGCAGACACCGACCGCTATGTCGACAAGCATTTCCAGCTCGATCTCAGCGCGAAGTACAACATCACCAAGTCGATCCAGATCTTCGGCGACTGGATCAACGTCAACAATGCCCGGTATTTCGCGTACCAGAATTACGCCAACAGCCGCCGCCTGCTCCAGTTCGAGGAATATGGCTGGACCGCCAAGGGCGGCGTGAAGGTTACCTTCTAACGCCACCGCAAGCCTGACGGAGCGTCCCCTCCGTCAGGCGGCGCCCTTCTCCAGAAGGTCGTGCCGCCGCAGCGCATGACGGAGCTGATCATAGGTCAGCTTGAGCGCGGCGGCGGTGGCACGCTGGTTGAAGCGGTTGCGGCGGAGCGCAGCCTCCAGCAGCTGGCGCTCGTAGGCGTGGCAGGCGGCGCGCAGATCGTCGCAGTCGAGGGAGGGCTGCGCCAACGGCGGCGTGCCCGGTTGCTCTACACTTGCCCCACCACCGGGCGGGGGCGCGGCCTCCTCCACCGGCTTCAGGGGCGCCATCCGCCACGGCGAGGCGAAGGGATCGAACTGAATGGCGTCGACGGGTCGTCCCTCATCCTCCCAGCGATAGATGGCCCGCTCGATCACGTTCCGCAGCTCGCGAACGTTGCCGGGCCAGTCATGTTTCTCCAGTCCAGCCTGCGCGGCCGGCGAGAAACCCGGCCAGCGCGACCAGCCCAGCTCCGAGGCCATCCGCCGCCCGAAATGGTCCGCCAGCACGGCAATGTCGCCTTCCCGCGCGCGCAGCGGTGGCAGGGTGATCACTTCGAACGACAGGCGATCGAGCAGGTCCGCGCGGAAGCGCCCCTTGTCGACCAGATCGGGCAGGTGCTCGTTGGTCGCCGCGACGATGCGCACGTCGACCCGCAGCGCGCGCGACGCGCCGATCCGCGTCACCTCGCCATACTCGACCGCGCGTAGCAGCCGTTCCTGTGCGCCCTGGCTCAGCGTCGCCAGCTCGTCGAGGAAGAGCGTGCCGCCGTCCGCTTCCTCGAAGCGGCCGACGCGCGCCTTGGTGGCACCGGTGAAGGCGCCGGCCTCGTGCCCGAACAGCTCGGCCTCGATCAGCGTTTCGGGCAGCGCCGCGCAGTTCATCGTGACGAGCGGTCCGGCCCAGCGGGGAGACAGGCGATGAAGCCGTTCGGCGACCAGCTCCTTGCCCGTGCCACGCTCGCCGATGACCAGCACCGGGCGGTTGAGCGCGGCCGCGCGGCTGGCGCGTTCGACCGCGTCCAGAAACGGGCCCGACTGGCCAATGAATTGCGCCTCGCGCTCCATGCCGGGAGTTGGCGTATTTTCCTATCATTTGGCAAGAGCAATCTTGCTTCGCGAGAAGCCAGATGCGCTAAAAATACCAGTTTTCCGGGAATAATTGCAATTGGCACGCCCTCTGCAAAGTAGGGATCGAAGCCGGACGATCCGGTGAAAGAGCAACCAGACGCCAAGTTTGAGGGAGAATTCCGATGTTCGACAAGATCGATTTCCAGCGCCTCGCGATTTCCTCGGTCGGCGCGCTCGCGCTGTCGGCCGTCTGCCTCGGTGCGGCCGCCGCCCCGGCCAAGGCCGCCAACGCCCCCCGCACCGCCGCCGAATGGCAGGACGATGTGGCGCACCGCATCCAGGACGTCCGCGAGAGCCGCACGGTGTTCGTGCCATCGAAGCTGACCCCGGCGGCGGTCGATGTCCATTTCTCGGCCGACGGCGACTTCGCCGGCGCGACGATGGCCAAGCCGACCGGCCGCAAGGCGCTCGACGCCCGCGCCGTGGCGGTTGCCAGCCGCGTGGCCTATCCCGCTTTGCCCGCCGGCTTCCGTGGCCAGCCGCAGACGGTTCGCATGAACCTCTACTTCGGCGATGTCGGCAGCGAGCTGGATTATGTCGCTCTCCGCGCCCGCGCCGGCCGCGACGTCCAGATCGCCGGCGCCCAAACCAATGCCAACACCCAGGTCGCCGCTCGGAGAGCGGCGTCGCTCCGGGGTCGGGCCCCCCAACAACCCCCCCCCGCGCAATAA
>NZ_JBMDXG010000230.1:0-4906 GCF_048594985.1 Sphingomonas sp.
CGCGTTCAGCGCGATCATCGCGCAGGCCAAGGCCGCCCTGCCGGAAGGCGCGCGCGTCGCCGCCTGATCCGGTCGGATCGTGGAATAGAAGAGGGCGCGGGGCTTCGGCTTCCGCGCCCTTTCCTTTTGGCGGCATCCGCCAACGATCGCGTGCGGATTCACAAAACCCCCTCCCGCGCGGAGGCGGAAGGGGGCCTTGGAGGCCTGGCGCGCCCTATGGGGGGCTAGGCGCGCCGGCGCTGCGCCAGGCGTGTTACGCCGCCCGGCGATCGTTGACCGCGTCGATCGTCGCCGGCTGCGTGCTTCCTTCGATCTGGATCGTGCGGGGCTTCTTGTGCTCCGGCACCTCGCGAACGAGCTGGATGTCGAGCAGGCCGTCATTATAGCTCGCGCCCGTCACCTTGATGGTGTCGGCGAGCTGGAAGCGGCGCTCGAACGCGCGCTTGGCGATGCCACGATGCAGAAATTCGCGCGCATCGCCTTCGGCGCCATCGAGCGCCCGGCCGGTGACGATCAGGACATTGTCCTGCGCGGTGAGATCCAGTTCGTCGCGGCGGAAGCCGGCGGTGGCCATCGAGATGCGATAGGCGTCATCGCCCACCTTCTCGATATTGTAGGGAGGATAGGCATCGCCCTCGCCACGGGTCGCGAAATCGACCAAGCGGTTGAGGTTCTCGAAGCCGATCGAGGTGCGCAGCAGCGGCGCGAAATCGAAGGTACGCATGGTTCATCCTTCCACAAAGCGATAAAACATCGGTGGCCCGCGGATGCCCGCCGGGCCATTCTGCCTTCGCCCCAGATGGCGACGAAAGCTGAAGGCGAGGTAGGAAGCGACGAAACGGTTTCAAGCATCCCGCTAACCTTCTTTGTCCATTTCGCGCATAGACGGGCTGTGGCAAGGTCGCGCGCGGGAAGGGGTAAGAGCTAATGGCTGTCGTTTCCGCCGGACCGACATTTTCGGACCGCGCCGCCGAGGCGCTGTATATCGAGGCGCTGCTCCTCGCGGATGAAACGCATGCTTATTACGACAGCGCGGGGCGCGCCGAGCGTGAGAGCCTGGCCCCGCCGGCGCGGGTGCAGTTTGCGTGCGAGGCGCTGAAGGCCACGACCCGGCTGATGCACGTCATCTCCTGGCTGGCGCTGCGCCGCGCGATCGCCGCGGGCGAAGTGGCGGAGGGTAATCCTTCCCTGCCCGAGCGACGGCTGGGCGAGAGTACGCCCAGCGACCCGGGCGTGCTCGGCGCTCTGCCGACGGCGGCGCGGCGACTGATCATGGCGGGGATGGACCTTCACGCGCGCGCCTCGCGGATGGCGGAGGGGATCGACAGCCCGGTCAGCATCGGCAGCCCGGCGCGCACGCTGATCCAGCGGCTGGAGCGCGCCTTCTGATCATGCGGGCGGGCTGGATCATGGCGGCGCTGCTGCTGGCGGTGCCGGCGGGTGCCGCGAAGAAGGTCAGGATCCCCAAGGACGCGCCCTATTGTGCGGCACCCGATACGCGCGCGCTGTTCGTGTCGCCGATGGGCGAGCCGTTCCGCGGCGCATCCGGACAGCCTTATCCGTCCACCCTGTGGTTCGCGGCCGCCGACCGCAACAGCGACGGCGCGGTCGACCGCGTCGAATTCCTGGCGGATGCCGCCCGCTTCTTCGCGCGGCTCGATACCGACCACGACGGGCGGCTGACGCCGGACGAGGTGACCGCTTACGAGCGCGACGTGGCGCCCGAAATCTCGCTCTACGCCGCGCGCCGCGCGCCAGTGCCCGTGCGCCGGCCCAAGCTGAAGTCGGGGGAGAGCGGTTACTGGTATCCGACGGGCGCGGGCCAGTTCGCCTGGCTCAATATTCCGCAACCCGTGTCGGGGGCGGACGCCGATATCGATCGGGTGGTGACGCGCGGCGAATTTCTTGCCGCCGCCGGGCGCCGGTTCGACACGCTCGACAGCAAGGCGCAGGGCCGCCTCGTGCTCGCGGCGCTCCCGCGCACGCCGCAGCAGGCGGAGATCGAGGGCCCGTGCCAGCCGGTCCCCGCGCCGCGTCAGGCGCGCCGCTGACGCGACAGGCCGGTCGGTCGCTGCGATTGAGGATTGTTGCGCTTCGCTGAAATAAAGTTACCGTGGCATCGATAAGCAGCCTCCGATCAACGGGGGCGTTGGACGAGGATGACGATGGCTGACGGCGTGGCGCCCAATCTGCCGCCGCTGTCGCTGCATGTGCCGGAACCGCGCTTCCGGCCGGGCGACGCGGTGGATTATGCCGACTTCGACCGGGGCGAGGCGGGCCTCGTCGCGCGACCGCCGATCGACGCCGATCCGGCCACAATGCGCGATCATGCTTACGGCCTGATCCGCGTGCTCGACGATGATGGCCGCGCGGTCGGCCCTTGGGATCCGCGTCTCGACCCCGACCGGCTGGTCGCGATGCTGCGGCACATGGCGCTCACCCGCGCCTATGACGATCGCCTGTATCGCGCGCAGCGGCAGGGCAAGACCAGCTTCTACATGAAATGCACGGGCGAGGAGGCGACATCGATCGCGCCGGCGCATGCGCTCGACCGTGGCGACATGATCTTCCCCTCCTACCGCCAGCAGGGGATCCTGATCGCGCGCGGGCACAGCCTGGTGGACATGATGTGCCAGGTCTATTCGAACAAGGCCGACCGGCTGAAGGGCCGGCAGATGCCGATCATGTATTCGTCGCGCGCGTCGAGCTTCTTCTCGATCTCGGGCAATCTCGCGACGCAACTGCCACAGGCGGTCGGCTATGCGATGGCGAGCGCGGCCAAGGGGGACACGCGCATTGCCGCCGCCTGGTGCGGCGAGGGATCGACCGCCGAGGGCGATTTCCATTCGGCCTGCACCTTTGCCAGTGTCTACCGCGCCCCGGTCATCATCAACGTCGTCAACAATCAGTGGGCGATATCGAGCTTTTCGGGCTTTGCGGGGGCGGAGGCGACGACCTTCGCCGCGCGTGCGATCGGATATGGGATGGCGGGGTTGCGCGTCGACGGAAACGACGCGCTCGCGGTCTATGCCGCGACCGAATGGGCGGCGGAGCGCGCGCGCGCCAATGCCGGCCCGACGCTGATCGAGCATTTCACCTATCGCGCGGAGGGACATTCCACTTCCGACGACCCGACCAAATACAGGTCGGCGGAGGAGAATGTGAAATGGCCGCTGGGCGACCCGGTCGCGCGGCTCAAGCAACATCTGGTGGCGATCGGCGCGTGGGACGAGGCGCAGCAGGCGGAGATGGATCGCGCGGTCGCCGAGGAAGTGCGCGCGGCGCAGAAAGAGGCGGAGGCGATCGGGATCCTGTCCGACGGCCTCTACCAGCATCCCTTCGCCACGATGTTCGAGGACGTTTTCGAAGAGATGCCGTGGCATCTGCGCGAGCAGAGCGACCAGATGCATGCCGAGCGTCGGAAAGCGGGAATATGAGCGCTCCGGACGCCCCGTCCCCTGTCGAGACGGCTCCAGTGGAGGGAGAAGCCCCTCGCACGATGAACATGATCCAGGCGATCAATTCGGCGCTGGACGTAATGATGGCGCGAGACGCCGACATCGTCGTGATGGGTGAGGATGTCGGCTATTTCGGGGGCGTATTCAAGGCGACCGAGGGATTGCAGCGCAAGTTCGGCAAGACCCGCGTATTCGACACGCCGATCACCGAATTGGGCATCATCGGCGTCGCGGTCGGCATGTGCGCCTATGGCCTGCGTCCGGTGCCGGAGATCCAGTTCGCCGATTATATCTATCCCGCGCTCGACCAGTTGGTGAGCGAGGCGGCGCGGCTGCGCTATCGTTCGGCGGGCGACTATATCGCGCCGATGACGGTGCGATCGCCGTTCGGCGGCGGCATCTTCGGCGGGCAGACGCACAGCCAGAGCCCGGAGGGCATCTTCACGCACGTGGCGGGGCTGAAGACGGTGGTGCCGTCCAATCCCTATGACGCGAAGGGACTGCTGATCGCGGCGATCGAGGACAACGACCCCGTCATCTTCTTCGAGCCCAAGCGCATCTACAACGGCCCGTTCGACGGCCATTATGATCGTCCGGTGACGCCGTGGGCCAAGCATCCGGCGAGCGCGGTGCCCGAGGGTTATTACCGCGTGCCGCTGGGGCAGGCGGCGACGGTGCGCGCGGGTGGCGACCTCACCATCCTCGCTTATGGCACGATGGTCCACGTGGCGAGGGGCGTGGTCGAGGCGATGGGGGTCGATGCCGAGATTATCGACCTGCGCACGCTGGTGCCGCTCGACATCCAGGCGATCGAGGCGTCGGTCACGAAGACCGGGCGGTGCGTGATCGTGCACGAAGCGACACGCACCGGCGGCTTTGGCGCGGAACTGGCCGCTTTGGTGCAGGAGCGCTGATTCTACGCGCTGGAGGCGCCGATCGAGCTCGTCACGGGGTGGGACACGCCCTATCCGCACAGCCTGGAATGGGCCTATTTTCCGGGGCCGGTGCGCCTCACCCAAGCGATCGAGAAGGTGATGGAGGGCTGATGGCGCGCGTCCCGTTCAAGCTGCCGGATATCGGCGAGGGCATCGCGGAGGCCGAGATCGTCGCCTGGCACGTGAAGGTCGGCGACCGGATCGGCGAGGACGATCCGCTGTGCGACATGATGACCGACAAGGCGACGGTCGAAATGACCGCGCCGGTGACGGGCACGGTGGTCGAGATTGCCGGCGAGGTCGGCGATCCGAACTCGATCGGAACCGTGCAGGGGGGGGTGGACAGCGAAGGCGGAGCGGTTGAGGAGCCGACTATCCAGGTCGCGCCTCCGGAGGCAGCGGCGGTTGCGGAATCGATCCTCCCCGGCGCGGGGGGGGGGGGCGCCGCCCCCCGGGGGGGGGGGGGGGGGGGGGCCCCGCGCGCGTGGCCAGCCGCAGGTCCCCACCACCCCC
>NZ_JBMDXG010000231.1:0-5217 GCF_048594985.1 Sphingomonas sp.
TGGGGAAGCTCGGTCACGTCGCGGTCGACCGTCACCGACACGGCCTTTTCCTGCGCGGTGGCGAGCAGTTCACGCGTGGGGCGGTTGGCGACGACGCGGCCGTGATTGATGATCGCGATCCGATCGCACAGCTCCTCCGCCTCCTCCAGATAATGGGTGGTGAGGACGACCGTGGTGCCGCCCGCGTTGAGCGCGCGGACATATTCCCAGAGCTGCTGGCGAAGCTCGACGTCGACGCCCGCCGTCGGCTCGTCGAGCACGAGCACCGGCGGATTGTGGACCAGCGCCTTGGCGACCAGCAGCCGCCGCTTCATGCCCCCCGACAGCGAGCGGGCATAGGCATGCGCCTTGTCCTCCAGATAGACCGCGCGGAGCAGCTCCATCGACCGGCGCTGACCCTTGGGTACGCCGTAGAGCCCGGCATAGAGCTCGAGCACCTCATAGGGGGTGAAGAAGGGATCGAACACGATCTCCTGCGGCACGATCCCGATCGAGCGCTTGGCGTTGCGCGGATGCGCGTCGATGTCGAAGCCCCAGATCGAGGCCGAGCCGCTGGTCTTGGTGACGAGCCCGGCGAGGATGTTGATCGTGGTCGACTTGCCCGCGCCGTTGGGGCCGAGCAGACCGAAGATCTGGCCGGCCGGCACGTCGAGCGTGACGTCGGTCAGCGCCTGCTTGCCGCCCTTATAGGTCTTGGAGAGATTGCGGAGGCTGATCGCGGCGTCGCTCATGAGGCGAGCGCATAGACCCCGCGCAGCATCGAAGCCAACCCTTCCCATTCGGCGCACACGTCGGGATCGGTCT
The DNA here is from genome assembly GCF_048594985.1 of Sphingomonas sp. Taxonomy (GTDB): domain Bacteria; phylum Pseudomonadota; class Alphaproteobacteria; order Sphingomonadales; family Sphingomonadaceae; genus Sphingomonas_I. Next base: position 805 of record NZ_JBMDXG010000231.1, read on the forward strand.
CCGCCGCCGCCCGCCGCCGCCATTCTGACTGCGCGTGGGCCGGATCGAGACGCCCCAACGCCCAGACCGCAGCGCCCCGCACGACCGGCGACGGGTCGTCGAGATGGGGCGCCACGGCGCCGAGCAGCGCGGCGTCCCCGCTATTGCCGGCCGCGATCAGCGCGTTGCGGACCATCCGGTCGCGCCCGATCCGCTTGATCGGGGAGCCGGAGAAGACCTGGCGGAACGAGGGATCGTCGAGCGCCAGCAGATCGACCAGCTCCGGAGCGGCCAGTTCTGCGCGCGCGGCGAAGGCGCGGTTGGCGGCGGCGGCGTCGGCGAACTTGTTCCAGGGGCAGACCGCGAGGCAATCGTCGCAGCCATAGACGCGGTTGCCGATCGCCGCCCGGAATTCGACAGCGATCGGTCCCTTATGCTCGATCGTGAGATAGGAGATGCAGCGCCGCGCATCGAGCCGGAACGGGGCGGGGAAAGCGTCGGTCGGGCAGGCCGCCAGACACGCCGAGCACGAGCCGCAGCGCGTGTCGCCGGGCGTATCGGCTGCGAGATCGAGCGTGGTCATGATCGCGCCGAGCAGGAGCCAGCTCCCCTCGTCACGGCTGACGAGGTTCGTATGCTTGCCTTGCCAGCCGAGCCCGGCGGCCTCCGCGAGCGGCTTTTCCATCACGGGGGCGGTGTCGACGAACACCTGGAGCTCGCATCCCGCCTCGGCGACGATCCAGCGGGCGAGCGCCTTGAGCGCCTTCTTCACGACGTCGTGATAATCCTGGCCGCGGGCATAGACCGAGACACGGCCGATGCCGGGCTCAGCCGCGAGCGTCAGCGGATCCTCGGCCGGCGCATAGCTCATGCCGAGCATGATGACCGATCGCACCTCGGGCCACAAAGCGGCGGGACGCATCCTTTGTTGGGCGCGCTCCTCCATCCACAGCATGTCGCCATGCGCGCCATCGGCCAGCCATGCCTGAAGCCGCGCGCCCGCCTCGGGCGCGGCATCGGCGCGGGCGATGCCGCACGCCGCGAAGCCGAGCGTGCGGGCCTGGTCCTTGATGCGCCGTTCGAGGGAGAGGGGTGGGATCATCGACAGTCCGGCAGGCGGATGGCTTGCATCGCGGCCGCCCGATACGCACCTATGGGATCGGCTCGGACGGAAGCGTGCTTGGCCTGACGAGGACATGTATCATGCGGATCACGCGACGGGAACTGATTGGCGGGGCAGGCGCGGTCGTCGCGGCGGGCATCGTCGTCGCGCAAGGCCCGGCCGAGGCGGCCGAACATTTTCCGGTGACGCTGTCCGACGCCGAATGGCGCAAACGGCTCTCGCCCGCCGCCTATCGCGTGCTGCGCCAGGAGGCCACCGAGCGTCCCTTCACCAGTCCGCTGCTGAACGAGCACCGCGCCGGCACCTTCGCCTGCGCCGGCTGCGCCCGCCCGCTTTTCTCCTCGCGCACGAAGTTCGAAAGCGGCACGGGCTGGCCGAGCTTCTGGGCGCCGATCAAGGGCGCGGTCGGGACCCATCGCGACGTGACCCTCGGCATGGTACGGACCGAGGTGCATTGCGCGCGCTGCGGCGGGCATCTGGGCCATGTGTTCGACGATGGGCCCAAGCCGACCGGGCTTCGTTACTGCATGAACGGCGTGGCGATGAAGTTCGTCCAAGCCTGACGCAAGTTCGGGATACCGGGTAAAGATCATTCTGGATTGGAAACAAACATCGGTTCATGCGTTTGGCGGATCGGAGGGCGTTCGCCCTTTTCGCATCTGGTCTTATTAATCGGCGAAACGGGCGTCGCCACGACGCTCATGGGGGATAGACGCGCGTGATCGTGACACCTGTGATACTTTCCGGTGGGTCGGGGACCCGGTTGTGGCCGCTGTCGCGCACGGGCCGGCCCAAGCAGCTCCTTCGCCTGACCGGGGAGGAGACGATGCTGCAGCTCACCGCCCTCCGCACCCCGGCCGATGCCGGCTTCGCGTCGCCGCTGGTGGTCGCCAACGCCGCGCATGCCGAGATGATCGAGGCGCAGCTTGCCGAGGCGGGAGTAAGCGACGCGCGCATCATCCTGGAACCGGCGGGACGCAACACCGCGCCGGCAATCGCGGCGGCGGCGCTCGCGCTCGACCGCGAAGCGGTCATGCTGGTCATGCCGAGCGACCATGTCATCAATGACGTGGCCGCTTTCCGCGCGGCGGTCGATGCGGCGCTGCCATTGGTCGCCGACGGGTGGCTGGCGACGTTCGGCATCACGCCGGACGGCCCCGAAACCGGATATGGTTATATCAAGCGGGGTGACGAACTCGCGCCGGGCGTGGCGCGGGTGGAACGCTTCGTCGAGAAGCCCGATCGTGCGACCGCCGAAGCCTATCTGACCGAGGGTGGCTATAGCTGGAACGGCGGTATCTTCCTCTTCTCCGCCGGAGCCTATCTCGACGCGCTGCGCACGCATGCGCCCGAGATTCTCGACGCGGTCACGCGATCGATGGACAAGGCCGAGCGACGTGGGCAGCTTATCTATCCCGACACCCACGACTTCGCGGCCTCGCCCAGCCAGGCGGTCGACTATGCAGTGATGGAGAAGGCCGACCGTGTCGCGGTCGCTCCGGTCGAAATGGGCTGGTCGGACGTCGGCAGCTGGGATGCGCTCCACACGATCTCGCCCCGCGACGAGGGTCAGAACGTCCAGCTCGGCGAGGTGGTGGCGATCGACACGACCGGATGCATGATCCGCAGCGAAGGACCGCTGGTGGCGGCGGTCGGGGTCAAGGACCTGATCGTGATCGCGACGTCGGACGCCGTGCTGATCCTGCCGCGCGGATCGAGCCAGGAGGTCAAGCGCGCGGTCGAGGCGCTGCAGAAGCAGGGACACGTCACGCTGACCCGTCCGCTCTGACGCACCACTCTAACGGCGGGGCGGCGGGGCGACCTACATCGCCGTCCAGCCGCCATCCATCGACAGGTTGGCGCCGGTGATCGAGGCGCTTTCGTCGCGGCACAGGTGGATCAGCAGCGCCGCCACCTGATCGACGGTGACGAATTGCTTGGTCGGCTGGCTCGCGAGCAGCACGTCGTTGACGACCTGTTCGCGCGTCAGGCCGCGCGCCTTCATCGTATCGGGGATCTGCGCTTCGATCAGCGAGGTCCAGACATAGCCCGGGCTGATGCAGTTGACGGTCACGCCGTGCGATGCCGCCTCCAGCGCCACCGTCTTGGTGAGGCCGGCAATGCCGTGCTTGGCGGCGACATAAGCGGACTTGAAGGGCGACGCGACCAGGCTATGCGCCGAGGCCGTATTGACGATCCGGCCCCACCCCTTCGCCTTCATGCCCGGCAGTGCGGCGTGGATCGCGTGGAAGGCGGACGACAGGTTGATCGCGATGATCTGGTCCCATTTGGTGGGCGGGAAATCCTCGACCGGCGCGACATGCTGGATGCCGGCATTGTTCACGAGGATGTCGACCGGGCCGAGTTCGGCGGCGCAGCTCTCGACCATCGCCGCAATCTCATCGGGACGGGTCATGTCGGCGGGCGAATGAAGCGCCCCCGCGCCGCTGGCGGCGGCAAGGGCGGCGCGTTCGGCCTCGATCGCCGCGGCCTCGCCGAAGCCGTTGATCATCACCGCCGCGCCCTGTGCCGCCAGCGCCTTGGCGCAGGCAAGCCCGATGCCCGAGGTGGAGCCCGTCACGAGCGCGGTCTTGCCTTTCAGGAACATGCTGCCTCCGGTCGATATGCGCGGCACAATGCGGTCACACGACGCGCGCTGCAACCGTTTCGGCCCCGCGCGCATTCTGTCGGCAGCGGAGGTAGAGCAGCCATGCGTCTCGACGATTACCGGGATAGTTCGAATGTCGAGCAGCAGCGTGGCGGCGGCGGGCTGGGCGGCTTTGGCGGCGGGGGTGGGCCGATCGGCCTGATCTTCGCGCTCGTCGCCAGCCGGTTCGGAATCGTCGGCATCCTCGTGCTGGGCGTCGGCATGTTCCTGCTCGGCATCAATCCGTTCGGCGGGGGCGGGAGCGGCGTCGTGGACAACCGGCCGGCCTCCACCGCGCAATCGACGTCGCAGATCTGCGCGCAGGACCCCGCGCACCGCTTCACCTGTCGCGTGCTCGCTTCGACCGAGGATACCTGGGCGAAACTGTTTCAGGCGCAGGGCGCGCGCTACACGCCGACCGTGCTCAGTTTCTATTCGGGCAGCGGCACGTCGGGCTGCGGCGCCGCGCAGTCGGCGATGGGGCCGTTCTATTGCCCGAGCGACCGCAAGGTCTATCTCGACACCGATTTCTTCAACGAGCTTCAGAACCGCTTCGGCGCGGCGGGCGATTTCGCGCAGGCTTATGTGGTCGCGCACGAGGTCGGGCACCATGTCCAGAACCTGACGGGCATCGCCGGGCGCGTGCGTGAGGGCCAGAGCCGGA
>NZ_JBMDXG010000232.1:0-10899 GCF_048594985.1 Sphingomonas sp.
CGCGAACTCCTGGCTACGGCGGAGGTGCCGGGCGGCGCACCCCTACGCCTGGTGCGCCACGATCGCGACTTCATCATCATGCTCGAACGCAACGAGCTTATGAGCAGCCGGATGAGCGGCTCCGAAACCGCGTTCGGCACGATGACGTGCGACCGGCTGCGGCCTGCCCAATCGCCGCGACTGCTGGTCGGCGGCTATGGCATGGGTTTCACGCTGCGGGCGATCCTCGGGCGAGTGAGCCCCGATGCACAGGTGACAGTGGCGGAACTGGTCCCGGATATCATTGCCTGGGCGCGTGGGCCGATGGCGGACCTGGCGGACGGCTGTATGGATGACCCGCGCGTGCGGATCGAAATTGCCGACGTCGCGGACGCGATCGCCGCACGCCGCACGGCGTATGATGCGATCCTGCTGGATGTCGACAACGGACCGGACGGGCTGACCCGCCAGGCCAATGATCGCCTCTACTCGGCACCCGGTCTGGCCCGCGTAAGGCAAGCGCTTCGCCCGGGCGGCATTCTGTCGGTCTGGTCGGCCGGCGACGATCCAGCCTTCACGCACGCCCTGAAAAAGACTGGCTTCGATGTCGAGGTCGTCCAGGTTCGCGCGCGGGAGAATGGCAAGGGACCGATCCACACACTCTGGTTCGCAAGGGCCCCGTCGAGATAAGCGGGCGGCTTTGCCAGCTCCCTGGCAGCCGAGGCCTGACGCCCCGTTTCGCTGTTGGTCGTCCGGCCGGCGGCCGGTTCAGCAGTGGTGCGGACGGCGGGACTCGAACCCGCACTCCCGAGGGAAGAAGATTTTAAGTCTCCAGCGTCTACCATTCCGCCACGTCCGCCCGCGCGTGCCTTAGCGGGCAAAGGGCGGGGAAGGCTAGACGTTGAGCCGGTGGCGCATTTCCTTGCCGGGCTTGAAATAAGGGACACGCTTGGCGTGGACATCGACCGCCTCGCCCGTGCGAGGGTTGCGTCCGACGCGGCCGTCGCGTGCGCGCGTCGTGAAGGTGCCGAAGCCACGCAGTTCGACCCGCCCGCCTGCAGCGAGCTGTGCCGAGATGGAATCGAAAAAGGACGAGACCAGCGCCTCCACCTCGCGTGGCGAGAGCCCGGGCTGGTCCCGGGCGATAAGGGCAATAAGCTCGGATCTGATCACGCGATTGCCCCCCACACGCCGGGTGAGACGACTGCCGCCCCCACGGCGCGCCACCCCGCTTATACACCTAACCTATTTTATATGCCCCTGCGACAAGGCAAAGGCAATCTGACCAAAAGTTAGGGCCGGAGCGGGCATTATTGCCCACTCCGGCCCCATTAGACAAGCCGAATTCTTGATAAGGATTAGGCTTCGTCGCGCGCCTTCAACGCCGCGCCGAGAATGTCGCCCAGCGACGCGCCCGAATCGGACGATCCATATTGCGCGACGGCCTGCTTCTCTTCGGCGAACTGCAGCGCCTTGACCGAGAAAGTCGGCTTCTTCGAACGGTCGAAGCCGGTGACCATGGCGTCGATCTTCTGGCCGACCTGGAAACGCTCCGGCCGCTGCTCGTCGCGATCGCGACCCAGATCGCTGCGCTTGATGAAGCCGGTCGCCCCATCGTCGCCCACCTGCACGTCGAGGCCGCCGTCGTTGACCGCGAGGACCGTGACGGTCACGGTCGCACCCTTGTTGGCGCCGCCCGCCGAACCGCCGGTCGAAACGCCGCCACGCTCCAGCTGCTTGATGCCGAGGCTGATGCGCTCCTTCTCCGGATCGATGTCGAGCACCTGCGCCTGGACGGTCTCGCCCTTGTGGTGCAGCGCCAACGCTTCCTCGCCGGTCACGCCCCAGGCGATGTCCGACATGTGGACCATGCCGTCGATCTCGCCGTCGAGTCCGATGAACAGGCCGAATTCGGTCGCGTTCTTGACTTCGCCTTCCACGGTCGAGCCGACCGGGTGACGCTCCGAAAACGATTCCCACGGATTGGCCTGCGCCTGCTTGAGGCCGAGGCTGATGCGGCGCTTCTCTTCGTCGACCTCGAGGATGATGACCTCGACTTCCTGGCTCGTCGAGACGATCTTGCCCGGATGGACGTTCTTCTTGGTCCAGCTCATTTCGGAAACGTGGACCAAGCCCTCGATGCCGGCTTCCAGCTCGACGAACGCGCCATATTCGGTGATGTTGGTCACGCGACCCGAGAACTTGCCGCCGACCGGATACTTGGCGGCCGCACCTTCCCACGGATCGCTCTCGAGCTGCTTCATGCCGAGACTGATGCGCTGCGTGTCGCGATTGATGCGGATGATCTGCACGCGGACGGTATCGCCGATGCCGATCACTTCCGACGGGTGATTGACGCGCTTGTAGCTGATGTCGGTAACATGGAGCAGGCCGTCAATGCCGCCCAGGTCGACGAACGCGCCGTAATCGGTGATGTTCTTGACCACGCCGTCGACGATCTGGCCCTCGCTCAGGCTCTGGATCAGGCCGGTGCGCTGCTCGGCGCGGGTCTCTTCCAGAACGGCGCGGCGCGACACGACGATGTTGCCGCGGCGGCGATCAATCTTGAGGATCTGGAACGGCTGCGGCAGGTCCATCAGCGGGCCGACGTCGCGGACCGGGCGGATGTCGACCTGGCTGCCCGGGAGGAAGGCGACGGCGCCGTTCAGGTCGACGGTGAAGCCGCCCTTCACGCGGCCGAAGATCACGCCGTCGACGCGGTTGCCGGCGGCGAATTCATGCTCCAGCTTGTCCCAGGCGGCCTCGCGGCGCGCGCGATCGCGGCTCAGCATCGCTTCGCCCGCGCTGTTCTCCACGCGGTCGACGAACACCTCGACCTCGTCACCGATCTTGAGATCGGCCTTCTGGCCCGGCGCAGGCGCGAATTCGCGCAGCGCCACGCGGCCTTCCGACTTCAGGCCGACGTCGATCACGACCATGTCGTTCTCGATGCCGGTTACGGTGCCCTTGACGACCCGGCCCTCGAAGCCCTGGTTCTCGCCGCCGAGCGTGTCGTTGAGGAGCGCCGCGAAATCGTCGCGCGTGGGAAATGCCGCAGTGGCCATAAGCAGTGTCAGTCCTTCGTCATTATTTCCGGCCGTCCGGTTGTATCCGGAGGTCTTCAGCCGAACCGTCCCCCGCGCCTCATGCGCGAACGACATCCTTCGGGTGAAACGGGCGGAGGGCTTAGCGCAAAATGCGAAAAGGGCGCGTCAAAAGCACGGCATATCACCGCGCCTCGCGCGCCATCCCCCGCGAGCCTCGCTCGCTGGATACTGCCCTATACTCCATGCGGAGGCTGGCGGCAAGCTTTCGCGGCCGAGGGACCCTAGGTGGCGATGGCGTACAATACCAGGCCGGGGATCAGCCAGCAAAGGAGCGCGGTGACCGTGATGGCCGCGATGCGGAGCTGGATCGGCCAGCGCGCGCCAATGTCCTCAAACGCGATGGATGGCGACCCGAATAACGCCGGGTTCGCGCTTGGAATGGGCGTGGAGAGTCCGCGCGCAGGCGAAGCGTCGCCAACCTGCGCCGGTCGCGGTCCGAACGCGCCCCACACGACCTTCTCCCCGCTCACCTTGCGCTGGACCGAAGCCGCGCTTAGCGGGCGTTCGAACTCGCAGCCGTACAGATTGTCCCCGCGCCACGAAATGCGGGCGGTGACCGGCCCTAGTCCAGGAATATCGAACACCACCGGATGATCATCCGGCAATGGCTGGTAGGCCTCTGCCAGTAAACCGTGCGTCGAAAGGTTATGCACGATAACCGCTTGGGTCGTCCCGCCGGGCTTGATCGCGTTCGCGTCGAGACGCGTCCGGTGCTGTTTCGGCGGCAAGGGACTCTGATCTGCTGCGTCGTACAACAAAGCGGAAAACGACATAACGCCACCTCTAATGGTGATATGCCTTATACTGGCATCCGGATGCGTTGTTCCCGCCGAATTCCGCTCGTGTCCAAATAAATGATGACTAATAAGATATTAATCAAACACATAGATTTGCATATTTTGCAGATGCGAAAAGAAATAAGATATTGTGTGGTCAAGGGAGGCGCATGGCGATGCCGGTAATTTTGCGCAGTCGCACAATGCACTCCCGCTCGCCGCTATCCTTTCAGATCTAACTATCTATCGCGGGGCCGCGGCGGGCGGGGCCGGCGCTCACCGGGACGGCCGCCGCGCGGGCGCGGGGGATGGGCCGGCGATCCCGCAGGGGGCGAAGGGGGCCGGTCGCCACGCGCGCGGCTGCTGCTCGGCGCCACGCTATAGCCTTCTTTCAGCAGACGGTTGAACGCTGCCCGGACCGACTCGGTGATGCTGGTCTGCACTTCCTTCGGCAGATCTTCGAAGCCGGTATTGCGCCCGATCGCCTGAATGTCGCGCAGCATCGCATTGGGCACCCCCTTGGAAGCGGCGCGCAGTGCCTCGGCGGCCTCGATCAGCGAGGAAAGCAGGATTTCCTGCATCAGGTCGGTGGCGGACTTGGTCATGGCCTCTTCGAACATAAGGGGTGTGCGAGCGAGGGGCTGTCTACGCCGCCGGCCCTGCTTCACCAAGGCGCTTTTGAGCATGAGCCGCCCGCATGTCGTTACTTCGCAGGCGGCGCGTCCGGGTCTATCTGAGACCGATTACGGTCAATCCGTTACGCATCATCGAGGAGAGAGAAATGTCCTACAATGAGGATAAGAAACTTCATCAAACCGTGACGTTCGTCGGGTTGCGCGCGCAGGCGACGGCGGTCGGACTGATCCAGCTCAGCCGCGAACTGTGCCGGGCGGGCGTGATCGACGGTCCGGCACTCGACCGGATCAAGAGCGCGATCAGCCGCGAGATTGCAATCTCCGGCCCGCCCTCGGCGCGGCGCGACGAATATGAGCGGGAGGTGCGCGAACGGCTCGACCGCCTGTTTGCCGGCGAGGAGCAGGTCGGCGACGCCGCTGGCCTGGCGCCGCACGGCGGGTCGCTCAGCTCCTGACAGCTTCGGCGGGGTCGACCGCACGACGATAGCCGAAATCGGTGCGGATCGTGCGGCCCCCGGCGGCGGCCGACGCCATGATCGCCTGTATCAGCCGGATATCCTGGAGCCCTTCCTCGCCGGGCGCGAGCAAGGGCGCCTTGCCGCGCACCACGTCGGCCATCCAGTCCATTTCGCGCGCGAACTGGTCGATCTCGGTGATCGGCACGTCTTGCCGCCGGCCGCCGTCGACGATGCTCAACTTGTTGCCGCCGTAGAAGCAGCCGGGATCGGCGACCAGCCGGCGCTGCGCGCCCACGACGCGGTAACCCATCTGCGCCGAGGCGCTGAACGAGGTCGACCCCTCCGCGATCGCGCCCGAGGGGAAGCGGAACTGCCAGGCGTAGAGGTCCTCGACCGTCTTGAAGCGCGGGTCGCTCTTGTCGGTGTTCGACCAGGCGCGAACCTCGACCGGCTCCTCGTTGAGCAGGTATCGCGAGGCGTTGACGCCATAGATTCCCATGTCGAGCAGCGCGCCGCCGCCGGACATCGTCTTGTCCAGCCGCCATACGTCGGACGGATCATCCAGGCTGGCCTGCCGCGTCATCTCGGTCACGACTAGCCGGGTCTTGCCGAGGCGTCCCGACCGCACCTCGCGCATCGCGGCGAGGTTGAGCGGTTCGGTCAGGCAGCGATAGGCGATCATCAGCTTGCGGTTGGCCGCCTTGGCGGCCGCGATCATCGCCTCGCAATCCGCGACCGTGGTCGCCATCGGCTTTTCGCACAGCACATGCTTGCCCGCCTTGAGCGCGCGGATCGTATATTCGGCATGCATCGAGCTGGGCAGCACGATATAGACCACCTGAATGCGCGGATCGCGGACGATGCGGTCGTAATCGGCATAGGAATAGATGGCGTCGGCGGGCAGGCCCTGTTCCCCCGCAACGCGGCGGGCCTTCTCGGGGCTGCCGCTCACGAGCCCGGTCAGCTTGGCAACGCGTGTGCTCTTAAAGGCGGGGACAAGCTCACCGAGCGTCAGTTTGCCGAGCCCGACCAATGCGAAGCCGATCCGGTCGCGATCGGGCAATCCGCCTTGCGCGCCGGCGCGGCCGGCCATCATGGCGGCGGCGCCCGCCACCCCGAATTCGATCAACGAACGGCGTGTGACGGATTCGGCCATGACATCTCTCCCCGGCCTCCTAGCGGGCCTGACGGCGCCAGCTTAAGCGGCTAGGATCGTACGAACAACAGCAGGGAGAGGCAGGATGGGGCATCGCGGATTGGTGTGGATTGCGCCCGCGCTGGCGCTTACGCTTCCAACAGCGGCGATGGCGGCTGATCCCGCGCGTCCGCCGATCGTGGCCGTGTCGCACCTGGCCGTTTACGCAGCCGATCCCGGCGCCAGCGAACGCTTCTACGTGGACCAGCTCGGCGCCACCAAACAGCCGGATCCCGAGGATCCACGCGGGGCGCGCTATCATTTCAGCGCCAGCCAGTTCGTGGAGGTGCTACCGCTTCCCGCCGGCGCGGCGTCGATCAACCGTCTGGCGCACGCCGCCTTCATCACCCCCGACGCGGAGGGGCTTCGCCGCTACCTCAAGGCCAGGGGCGCGGGGGTTCCGGCCAAGCTCGCGCGCGGCGCGGACGGGAGCCGCTGGTTCGACGTGCGCGACCCCGAAGGGCTGGCGGTCCAGTTCGTGCAGCCAGGCCCGGACGCGCCGGCTCCGTCCGCGCGCGCCGCGTCGGACCGGATGATCCACGTCGGCTTCATCGTGCATGATCGCGGACGCGAGGACCGCTTCTGGCGCGACCTGCTCGGCTTCCGGCCCTATTGGTCGGGCGGCGTCAACCCGGCCAAGCCGACCTGGATTTCGCTGCAGGTGCCCGAAGGCTCGGACTGGCTGGAATATATGGTGGTCGGCACGCCTGCGGAAACTGGAATTCCCGCCGGAATGTCGCAGGCCAATCTCGGCATCCTCAATCATTTCGCGCTGGGCGTGCGCGACATCCGCGAGACCTATACCGGCCTGTGGACGGCCAAGCGGCTGGAGGGGCAGAAGGCGGACGCCGTGCCCAAGATCGGGCTCGATGCGAAGTGGCAACTCAACCTGATCGATCCCGACGGCACGCGCGCCGAGTTCATGGAATTCGCACCGGTGGGCGAGCCGTGCTGCTCGCCCTTCGCGGCCGCGCATCCACATCCCTGACCGCGCCGGCCCGAACGGCTAAAGCCGGCGGGCGGACAGGATCTTGACCGGCTGACGGATCGACTGGCCCAGCGTGGTATAGGAACGCCCACCCGGCCAGGTCGGCTTGGCGAGGATGCGGCGCACCACGTCCATCCCCTTCACCACGCGCCCGAACGCGGCGTAGCCGACATAGCCCCGGCGCGCGTCGAGCGGCGGTGTCGCGCCGATCGTGATGAAGAAATCGCCCATCGCGCTACCGGGCGCGTTGCGCGCCATCGACAGCGTCCCGTCCAGATGCTTGAGCCCGGTCTTGCTGGTCGGCTCATGCTGGATCGGGAAGAAGCTCTCGCGGATATTGCTGTCGATCCCGCCCTGGATCAGCCCGCGCGTCGGATCGCTCTTCGCGCGCGCGGCGCGGTAGAAGGTCTTGCCGTCGAATTTCTTCGCATCGACGTAGCGCAGGAAATTGGTGGCGGTGATCGGCGCGCGCTTCGTCTCCAGCTCCACCACCATCGTTCCCTCGCTGGTCCGGATCGCCACGCGCGGGAGCGGGGCGGCGGCAAGCGGCGCGGCAACGAGGGTCAGAAGAAAGGCGAGGACGAGGCGGCGCATCAGTCGTTGGCGGCGTGCCGGCCCCGGCCCGCGACGATCGCGATCGCGGCCGCGACCGATTGTTCGATGGTGAGATCGGTCGTGTCGAGCGCGACGGCGTCGTCGGCCATGCGCAAGGGCGCGGCCGATCGCGCGCTGTCTCGTTCGTCGCGCGCACGGATGTCATGCAGCACCGCGTCGAGGTGGACGTCCAGCCCCATGCCGACAAGCTCGGCATGGCGCCGCGCCGCGCGCGTCTCGGCGCTCGCGGTCACGAACAATTTGGCGTCGGCGTGCGGTGCGATCACCGTGCCGATGTCGCGCCCGTCGAGTACCGCGCCGCCCGGCTGGCCCGCAAAATGCTTCTGCCGGTCGAGCAGCACCGCGCGCACCGCCGGATGCGCCGAGACGAGCGAGGCGGCCCTGCCCGCCGCTTCCGATTTGAGCCCTGGATCGTCGAGCGCGCTGGCGAGCTGGCGTGCCGCTTCCAGCGCATCCTCGGGCGAGGCCGGATCCCCGCCCGCCTCCAGTACCGCCATGCCCACCGCGCGATAGAGCAGCCCCGTATCGAGGTGGGGGAGCGCATAATGCCGCGCGAGCGCCTTGGCGATCGTGCCCTTGCCCGACGCGGCGGGTCCGTCGACCGCGATGATCATGCACGCCTCCTCAAGGCACTGACGAGCCCGAAGAACGCGATGATCGCCCAGACGATCTCCAGCGCCATCGAAGCGAGATTGAAATGCACCACGAGGCTGGAAATCAGCAATGCTGCCCCCGCCAGGTTCAGCACGTTGAACAGGACCAGGTTCATCGGCCGGGCGATGTTCGAATAAGCGAAGGCCACGACCATGATCGCGCTGCCGATCAGTCCCACGATGTTGGCGAGGTCGAAGGTCATGCGTCATGCTCCGCCAGCCAGGGCCGAAGCAGCGCCAGATAGGCCGCCGGATTGTCGTTCATGATCGTATGCGCCGCGTCTGGCACCTCTGCGAAGCGGGCACCGGGCACCGCCTTCGCGAGGCCGGCGACGGTGGCGGGCGTCGCCTCGTCATGTTCGCCCGCGACAAACAAGGTGCGCGGGCCATCCAGCCGTCCGAGCAGCGGGCGGCCGTCATAGCTCCTGAGCGTGCCGGTGGACGTGAATTCGGCCCGTCCCCACATGAAGCGATAGATGTCCGGGCTGAAGCTGCGCGGCAGCGCGTCGCGATAGGCGGCGACCGCCGCGGGTGGATCGGCGCGGCGGACATGGCGCGCATAGAAGGCCTCGGTCGCGGCATCGCACGCCGCCTGCGGCGCCGCGCCCGGCGTATCGCACAGGTCGAGCAGTCGCCGGACGGCATCGGGCATTGCGTCTTTCAGCCGGCGCGCATCCGCCAGCCAGAGGTCGGTCGACACGAGCGGCGACTGCAGGATCAGGCTGGCGAGCCGGTCGCCGTGCCGCGCGCCATATTCCAGCGCCACGGTGCCGCCCCAACTCGCGCCGAGCACGTGCCAGCGTGTCAGCCCGAGATGCGCGCGGATCGCCTCCAATTCGGCGACGAAGCGCGGCACCGCCCAGTTGGCGGCATCGCCGGGCGCTTCCGATCGGCCGCTGTCGAGCTGGTCGTAAAGGATTACCGCGCGGTCGCCCGCCAGCGCGGTGGCATTCAGGAAATACCAGTGCGAACTGCCCGGGCCCCCATGAAGCAGCACGAGCGGCGGGCGCGAGCCGGCAAGATCGCCGTTGATGCGGACGTAGACGCGCCCACCCGGGACGGCGATCATCTCCTCCCGGTCGGGTCTCAGGCGGACGTCAGCGACCATCGCGGCGGTCGCGGCGCGCAAGGGCGCGGCCAGCACGCCCGCGCCGAGCGCCATCAGCGCGCGGCGGGTGAGCATGGTCATCGCAGTTCGGCACCGAGGCCGCGCATCAGCTCGGTAAAGACCGGGAAGCTCGTCTGGACCGGGGTCATGTCGTCGATCGTGACGGCGTCGGTCGCCGCCAGCCCTGCGACCGCGAAACTCATTGCGATGCGATGGTCGAGATGGGTCGCGATGGTCGCGCCGCCCGCCAGCGGCGCGCCGCCGGTGCCGTCGATCACCAGCCCTTCCTCGGCCTCCTCGACCCGCGCGCCGATCGCGCGCAGTCCGGTGGCCATGACCGCCAGCCGGTCGCTTTCCTTGACGCGCAGCTCTTCCAGCCCGCGCGTGATCGTGCGGCCCTCGGCCAGCGCGGCCGCGACGAACAGGATTGGAAATTCGTCGATCATGCTGGGCGCGATGTCGGGCGGCACCTCGATCCCGCGCAGCGTCGACGCGCGCACGCGCAGGTCTGCCACCGGCTCGCCGCCCACCTCGCGCCGATCGACGAACTCGATGTCGGCGCCCATCATCCGCAGCACGTCGTAGACGCCCGCACGGGTCGGGTTGAGCCCGACATTGCCGATCACGATCTCGCTGCCCGGCACGATCAGCGCGGCGACGGTCGGGAAGGCGGCCGATGAGGGATCGCCGGGCACCACGATATGCTGTGGCGTGAGTTCCGCCTCGCCCCGGATCGAAATGACGCGCGCGCCGTCGCCATCTTCCTCGACCGTCAGCTCCGCGCCGAAACCCCGAAGCATGCGCTCGCTATGGTCGCGCGTCGGCACCGGCTCGATCACGCGCGTGACACCCGGCGTGTTGAGGCCGGCGAGCAGCACCGCCGACTTCACCTGCGCCGAGGCGACCGGCAGGCAGTATTCGATCGGCACGGCCGGGCAGAGCCCGCGCAGCATGAGCGGCAGCCGCCCGCCCGGGCTGGCATTGATCTCCGCGCCCATTTCACTCAGCGGCGCGATCACACGGTTCATCGGGCGCTTGGACAGCGACGCGTCCCCAATGAAAGTGGCGGTGATCGGGTGGCTCGCCACCAGCCCCATCAGGAGCCGCGTCGACGTGCCCGAATTGCCCATGTCGAGCGCCTGGTCCGGCTGGAGCAGACCGCCCACGCCGACGCCGTGGATGGTCCAGCGGCCGTCGGCGCCACGCTCGATCGTGGCCCCCATGGCGCGCATCGCGGCGGCGGTCGCCAGCACATCCTCGCCCTCCAGCAGGCCCTCCACCACGCTCTCGCCCACCGCCAGCGCGGACAGCATCAGTGCGCGGTGCGAGATCGATTTGTCGCCGGGGACGCCGGCGCGGCCGGACAGCGGCCGCACGCTTCGGAA
>NZ_JBMDXG010000233.1:0-3167 GCF_048594985.1 Sphingomonas sp.
CCGCGCCCGCCATCCATAGAGCCCGACCGATCCGCGCCATCCTCGACATCCTCCCTCGTTTCGACGTGGGCTACCGAAAAACGGCCGACGTGCCAGCACCCAAATGGTCGGGGGTGATGCCCGCCGCTTCCAGAGGGTTGCCGATGGCGGGACGTCGACCGATGAAGCCGGTATGAGCCGCGGACCGCGAGTTCGCGGCGGGAGGAGAGCAATGCTGGATCGTCGTCAGGCCCTGCTATCGGCGATGGGTGCGGGCCTTGCCGCCGCCGCTTCGGCGCAGACGCCGCCGCCCGGGCACGGCACCGGCCGCAGCAGGCATCCCGACCCGACCGAGACGATCGACCTGTGGCCCGATATGCCGCCCCAGACCGCACGGCCGCTGCCGGTGGAAAGGGCGGTCGAACGCAGCACGGCGGACGGCGTGGGCGACCGCGAGGTGCGGGGCATCGCGCGGCCGAGGCTAGTGGTGTTCCGCCCCGCGCGGCCCAATGGCTGCGCGGCCCTGGTCAGTCCGGGCGGGGGCTATCGCTATATCGTGATCGACAAGGAGGGCTATGAAATGGCCCGCTGGCTGTCGGCGCGCGGCTGGACGGTGTTCGTCCTGTTCTATCGCCTGCCGGGCGAGGGATGGACCGACCGAGCGAACGTACCCCTGTCGGACGCGCAGCGCGCGATGCGGCTGATTCGGGCGCGGGCGGACGCCTATGGCCAGCGCCGCGACCGGATCGCGGCGATCGGCTTTTCGGCGGGCGGGCATCTATGCGCAGATCTGGCGACGCGCTTTGCGATCCCTGTCTATCAGCCGGTGGACGCCGCCGACCGGCTGAGCGCGCGGCCCGACATTGCCGCGCCGATCTATGCGGTCCAGTCGATGGCGCTGCCGGTGGCGCATGCGGGATCGCGCACGGCGCTGCTGGGGCCGGACGCGACCCCGGCGATCGAGCGCGCGCACACGCCGGCCGTCAACCTGACCGCCGCGACGCCGCCCCTGTTCCTGGCGCATGCCGAGGATGACGGCGCGGTGCCGGTGGAGAACAGCCTTGCGCTGCGCGCCGCCGCGCGCGCGGCGGGCGTGCCGGTCGAGACGCAGCTGTTCGAGGAGGGCGGGCACGGCTTCGGACTGCGGGCGGCGGCGGGCAAGCCGGCCGCGCTGTGGCCCGAACTGTTCGCGCGGTGGGCCGCCGGCAGGGGATTTGCGGCCTGACCTTGGGGGCGCCGAGCCCCCGAGGGGCCGGGGCGGCATGACCGCCCCGGCGTCGGGATCAGACGGGTTCGATCAGAAGGCGGCGGTGATGCTGAACACCACCTGCGCACCCGAAATCGGGCCATTGTCCTTGGTCGAGGAGAAATTGGGCTGCAGATAAGCGGCCTCGCGCCAGCTGATGTCGGTATCGACATAAGCGACGCCCAGCGTGAGCGGCGTGCCCTTGATCGCGAGATCGGCGCCGAGCATCCAGTCCCAATAGGTGCCGGTCGGCGCGACGCTGGTGCCATTGGGGCCGAGGCCCGAATTGCCGTCCGAATAGCCGATATGCGCCTTGAGCGTCAGCGGCGTGTTCGGGACGCCGGCGGAGGCATCGCCCCACAGATACAGATTGTCTTCCTTGTCGCCCGGATCGGTGTAGACGCCCGCCGAGGCATCGGCGCCGGACGCATACCATTTGCCGAGCGCCTGCTGCTTGGGCGCATAGGCGACGCCCGCGAGCAGCGAGACGGGACCGGCGGTGCCGCTGAGCTTGATATAGGGCTCGGCGAAGTCGGTCTCGCTGGCGCCACCCGGATACATATACCACGTCAGACCGACATCGAGCGCGCCGCCGCCGACCGGAACCTTGAAGCCGCCGATCAGGTCGAGCTCGGTATTCGAGCCGCCGAACGTGCCCCAGCCCGAGAGGTTGGAACCCCAGGTGCCGACATAGAAACCGCTTTCGTGCGAGATGGTGATGCCGCCCTGAACGGCGAGTTCCTCGTCGCTCTGCGAGACACCGCGGAAACGGTAATCGGACACGAGGCCGACGCTGCCCGAAACGGTGAACGGCGAGGTGGGCGCTTCCTGCGCGAATGCGGGGGTGGCCGCGACGATGGCCGCAATCGCGGCGAGACGGTAAAACATGGAACGTTCCCCTTTATCGGTGTGAACGTTCCTCCTGCATCCGACGAGCCAGGCTTCTCGCGCTAAGGCGGTGCCAGTGGTCTCACCGGATGCAGGACAGCTAGAGGTTTAAACGTAAATGCGTTGTTTCTGGATTGTTACAATAGATTGCTGATCAGGCGGCGATCAGCTTTGCGACGGAATCGCGCGCGCCCTGTAACTCTACGGCACCACCCTTCGCGCGACGGCGCTGCAACCAGTCGCGGAGCATCTCCGCACAGGTGTGGTCGATCGCCTCCAGCCGCGCCAGATCGAGGCGGAAGGGGCGATCCGCCGGCACGCCGTCGAGCGCCCGGTTGAGCTTCGGCAGCGTGACGAAGGTGGCGGTGCCATCCAGGGCGAGGCGCGATTCGCCCTCGGCCTGGAACGAGTCGACCTTCAGCTTGAGGCGGCGCGCATGCGGCAGCAGTTCAAGCAGCGAGAGAGAAAGCCCGACGAGCACGCCCGTCAGAAGATCGGTCGCGACCACCATCACGAACGTCGCGGCCCAGATCAAAGCGGGCAGGACGCCGTAATTGTGGAACAGGTGCTTGGCATGCGTCAGGCTGACCAGGCGCCAGCCCGTGACGACGAGGATGCCCGCAAGCGAGGCCATCGGGATTTCGCGCAGCACCCACGGCAGCAGCGCGACGAAGCCGAGGATCCAGACGCCGTGCATGATCGCCGAGCGGCGGGTCATGGCGCCCGCCTGAACGTTGGCGGAACTGCGGACGATGACGCCGGTCATCGGCAGCGCACCGGCGAGGCCGCACAGCATGTTGCCGACGCCTTGCGCGCGCAGTTCCTTGTCATAATCGGTGCGGACGCCGTCGTGCATCTTGTCCACCGCGGCGGCCGACAGCAGCGTTTCGGCGCTGGCGATGAAGGCGATGGCGAGCGCGGTGACGATCAGGCCGGGATCGGCCATCGACGCGAGGAAGCCGTCGCCCGGGGGCACGACCGCCGAGGCGATCGATTCGGGCACGACGACCTTGGCAACGTCGAGCCCGGCGATCACCGTCACCAGCGTCGCGGC
>NZ_JBMDXG010000234.1:0-24596 GCF_048594985.1 Sphingomonas sp.
GCTGCGCTTCCTGCTCCACGGCTGGGGCGAGACGTCGGCCCTGCCGGGCGCGACGCAGACCGAAGTTATGGATGCGCTGGAGGCATGGGGATTCCCGGGATCGGGCCTGCGCACGCGCGGCGACGCGGCGGCGGCGCTGGAGCAGTATCGCGCGATCGCGGCACGGCGCGCCGATCGGCCCTATGACATCGACGGCGTGGTCTATAAAATCGACCGGCTCGACTGGCAGGACCGGCTGGGCCAGATCGGGCGCGCGCCGCGCTGGGCGATCGCGCACAAATTCCCGGCGCAAAGGGCGCAGACGACGTTGCGCGCGATCGACATCCAGGTCGGCCGCACCGGCAAGCTCACCCCCGTCGCGCGGCTCGAACCGGTGACGGTCGGCGGCGTGGTCGTGACGAACGCGACGCTGCACAATGCCGACGAGATCGGACGGCTCGGCGTCCGCCCCGGCGACCGCGTGGTGCTGCAGCGCGCGGGCGACGTCATCCCGCAGATCGTCGAGAATCTGACGCGCGACGAAGCGCGCGAGGCGTGGCGCTTTCCCGACCATTGCCCGCAATGCGGATCGGAGGCGGTGGCCGAGGAGGGCGAGGTCGATATCCGTTGCACCGGCGGGCTGATCTGCCCGGCGCAGCGGCAGGAGCGGCTGCGCCACTTCGTCAGCCGCGGCGCGCTCGATTTCGAGGGTCTGGGCGAGAAGACGATCCACGAATTTCTGGATCTGGGCTGGATCAAGGAGCCGGCCGACATCTTTCGGCTGAAAGCGCATCGCGACGATCTGCTCGGGCGCGAAGGCTGGAAGGACAAGTCGGTCGACGCGCTGCTCGCCGCGATCGAGGCGAAGCGCGCGCCCGATCCGGTGCGGCTGCTGTTCGGGCTGGGCATCCGCCACATCGGCGTCGTCACGGCGCGCGACCTGCTGCGACGCTACCTGACGCTCCCCGCGATCAAGGCGCTGGCGGACGAGATCATCGCCTTGCGCGCCGCGACCGTGGCGGCGGTGGGCGAGACCCCGCAGAAGCTCCAAGTCCGGCTCAACAAGGCCATTGCCGAGCATATCGGGGTCGAGAATGTGGGCGCGGCGGTGGGCCACGCGCTCGCCGACTTCTTCCATGAAGACCATAATCGTGCCGCGTGGGACGATCTGCTGGGCGAGGTGAGCCCGCCGCCTTTCGAAGCGCAGACACGCGCATCTGAAGTGAGCGGCCAGACGATCGTCTTCACCGGTACGCTGGAGATGATGAGCCGCGACGAGGCCAAGGCGCAGGCCGAGGCGCTGGGCGCGCGCGTCGCGGGATCGGTCTCGGGCAAGACGGACCTCGTGGTGGCCGGGCCGGGCGCGGGATCGAAGGCGAAGAAGGCCGCCGAACTGGGCGTGCGCGTGATCGACGAGCAGGCCTGGCGCGAGATCGTGAACCGCGCCGAAACCTGACGTTCAGCGCCAATGCAGGGCGTTTCGCCGATGGCTCCGTCACATCAACAGGAGGTACCGAATGAAGACTCTGCTGCCGCTCATCCTGCTGTCCGCCGCCGCGCCCGCGCTGGCCGCCGAGGTCACGACCGCGCCCGTGACGGGAACGCTGCTCGACATTTCCGCCACCGGCACGGTCAGCCGCGCGCCCGACGTCGCGATGATCGGCGCGGGCGTGGTGACGCAGGCGACGAAGGCAAACGCGGCGCTGAGCGCCAATGCCTCCCGCATGACCGCGACGATCGCCGCGCTCAAATCGGCCGGGGTGGCCGCGCGCGACATCCAGACCCAGTCGATCAACCTGCAGCCGCAATATCGCTATGGCGACAATCAGCCGCCGGTGCTGACGGGGTATCAGGCGAGCAACCGCGTGTCGGTGAAGCTGCGCGATCTCGATCGGGCGGGCGCGGTGATTGATGCGCTCGTCGCGGCGGGCGCCAACCAGATCGACGGTCCCGATCTGTCGGTCGACAAGCCCGAAGCCGCGCTCGACGAGGCGCGCGCCAAGGCGCTGGCGACGGCCCGCGCGCGCGCGGAACTGTATGCGAAGGGCGCGGGACTGACCGTCCGCCGCATCGTCCGCATCGCCGAGAGCGAGAATTATCGCCGGCCCGTCCCCCAGGCCGCGATGATGATGCGCGCGGAAAAGGCCGACGCGACGCCGGTCGCCGCGGGGGAGCAGGATCTTGACGTTACCCTGTCCGTGACGTTCGAACTCGACTGATCGCCATAAAAAATGGGCCGCCCCGGTTTCCCGGGACGGCCCATTTTGCGTGGGGTAGCAGCCGTTAGCGGACCGAGCCGCGACGGAAGAGATTGACGATCGCAAGCAGGATGATCGCACCCACCAGCGAGGTCAGGAACGTGTAGAGCGTCAGCGGCGCGTTGTTGATATTGCCGCCCGAGAAGATCAGGCCGGCGATGAAAGCGCCGATGATGCCAACGACGACGTTGAGCAGAATGCCCTGCTGCGCGTCAGTGCGCATGATGATGCTGGCCAGCCAGCCCACGATGCCGCCGATGATCAGCCAGAGAATAAGTCCCATGATCCTTCCTCCTGTTCGCCCGTCATTGAACAGATACGCCGTGTGCGACGATCGGACCTTGATACGCGCTGGAAACGATCTTGTTCCGACAGGGCCGGATGGGGAGGGCTCGGCTTCAGTACTTTTGCTGGCGCTCGTACAGCGATTTGTAGTGCTGG
Organism: Sphingomonas sp.; assembly: GCF_048594985.1. Classification (GTDB taxonomy): domain Bacteria; phylum Pseudomonadota; class Alphaproteobacteria; order Sphingomonadales; family Sphingomonadaceae; genus Sphingomonas_I. The sequence goes on from NZ_JBMDXG010000234.1 coordinate 2,679, forward strand.
ATCCGGGTCACGCGTAGCCCGGGCATGCCCGATCGTTCGACCGCGCGCTTCCAGCAGGCGAACTCTTCCAGACTGATGTCGTAGCGTTCGCATACCTCGTCGAAGGTCAGCAGCCCGCCGTTGACGGCAGCGACGACTTCGGCCTTGCGCCGGACCACCCAGCGGGTCGTCCCCGGCGGCGGCAGATTGTCGATCGTCAGCGGCTCACCAAGTGGCCCGATGACCTGCGCCGGCCTGATTTTTTGATTCTCGATCATGCTCATCCTCGCGCTCACCCGAAGCGGGGCCCGCTCCCAACTGGCCCCCGCGCTATCCACCGCGCTTGAAGGAACCCTAAAACCGGAAGGTTAAGGTTCCCCTCACCATCCTTGAGGACCGCGCCCAATGCGTCGGCGGCGGTCGGCGCGAAGCGCCCGCGCAGCCGTTCGCAGGCGCCGTGGTCATGCTGGCCGAAGAGCTCGGTCAGCACTTCGGCATGGCCGTTGGCGCGCGTCGCAGGCGCGCTCGCCGCCGCCGTCGGCGTGGCGGCCTGCGCCGCCGTCAGCGATGCCAGCAGCATCGCGAAGCCCGACCGCGCCGGCTCCCCATTGTGGCCATCGATCCTGATTTTCACGTTCACGCCCCCCGTTTCCCCTCCTTTCACGGGCGGACGCGGCCGACCTTTAGGGCGCGCGCGCAATCGGCTATGCGGCCCGACGTGACCGAAGATCTGTTTCAGCTTGGAAGTGCGAGGGGCCGCCGTATCGTGGTCGCGATGTCGGGCGGGGTCGACAGCTCGGTCGTCGCCGCGCTGGCGGCGGCGATCGGCGCGGAGACGATCGGCGTCACGCTCCAGCAGTAAGAACACGGCGCCGCCGTCGGCCGCGCGGGCAGTTGCTGCGCGGGCAAGGACATCGCCGATGCCCGCGCGGTCGCCGACCGGCTCGGCATCGCGCATTACGTGTTCGATTATGAAAGCGCGTTCCGCACCAGCGTGATCGACCGCTTCGCCGACGATTACGTCGCGGGACGTACGCCGATCCCCTGCGTGCGCTGCAACCAGGGCGTCAAGTTCACCGATCTGTTCCGCCTCGCGCGCGAACTGGGCGCCGATTGCCTGGCGACCGGCCATTATGTCCGCCGCGTGGCGGGCGCGCACGGGCCCGAACTGCACCGCGCGCACGATCCGGCGCGCGACCAGAGCTATTTCCTGTTCGCGACGACGCGCGAACAGCTCGATTTCCTGCGCTTTCCGCTGGGGGGCATGCCCAAGGACCGCGTCCGCGCCATCGCCGCCGAGCAGGGTCTCGCCGTCGCGACGAAGCCCGACAGTCAGGACATCTGTTTCGTGCCCGACGGCGATTATGCCGGCCTGGTCCGCAAGCTGCGCCCGGAGGCGGCCGCGCCGGGCGAGATCGTCGACCTCGATGGTCGCGTGATCGGCCAGCATCGCGGCGTGACCGGCTTCACCGTCGGGCAGCGGCGCGGGATCGAGATCGGCGGCGCGCCCGAGCCGCTCTACGTCGTCCGGATCGACGCGGCCGCGCGGCGGCTGGTGGTCGGCCCGCGCGCGGCGCTCGCGGTCGCGGCGGCGCGGCTGGACGAGGTCAACTGGCTGGGCGAGGCGTTCGACCGCCCGCTGACGGTCAAGGTCCGCTCACTCGCCAAGCCGGTTCCAGCCTGGTTCGACGGCGCGCTGGTGCGGTTTGTGGTACCCGAATATGGGGTCGCGCCGGGACAGGCGGCGGTGTTCTACGATGGCGACCGCATGCTCGGCGGCGGCTGGATCGAAGAGACGATGCCGGCGGTCGCCGAAGCCGCCTAGACCTGCTCGCCGAGCCGGAACCAGCCTTCGATCACGGTCACGCACCGGCCGCGCAGCACGACCCGATCGCCTTCGATCCGGCAGTCCAGATGTCCGCCGCGCGCGGACGCCTGATAGGCGGTGAACGCGGTCTTGCCCAGGACACCGGCCCAGTAGGGCCCGACCACCGCATGCGCCGAACCCGTGACCGGATCCTCGTCGATCCCCTCGCTGGGCGCGAAAGCGCGGCTGACGATGTCGGCGGTCTGGCCACGCGCGGTGACAATCGTCAGCCAGCCGCCGAGACGCGCCAGCGCCGTGAGATCGGGCGTGCACGCCCGCACGGCCGCCTCGTCCTTGACCACCACCACGGCATAGTGCCGCGGATGCCACAGGGTTTCGACCACCGCATCCGGATCGATGCCGAGCGCCGCCAGCACCTCAGGCAACGGGCGCGGTTCCGGCACCCATGCGGGCAGGGAGAGGCGGTAGCCCGCCCCGTCGCGCGCCACTTCCAAAATGCCGGCCTTGCGGGTGCGGAAACGCAGCGCCGCTTGCCCGGGGGTCAGCAGTACATGACCGGACGCAAGCGTCGCGTGGCCACACATTACGACCTCGTTGGTCGGCGTGAACCAGCGCAGATCATAATCGGCGTCGCCATCGGCGCGAACGACGAACGCGGTTTCCGACAGGTTGTTCTCGGCCGCGATCGCCTGCAGCGTCACGTCGGGCAGCCACGCATCGAGCGGCATCACCGCCGCCGGATTGCCGGTAAAGGGGCGATCGGCAAAGGCGTCCACCTGAAAGATGGGCAGTGCGGTCATGGGTAGAGCAAACCCTCGTCCCAGCCGCGGTCGGTGCGGGTGAACAGGCGGCGTTCGTGCAGCCGGTGGGGCCGGTCCTGCCAGAATTCGATCCGTTCCGGCGCGACGCGAAAGCCCGACCAGTGCGGCGGACGCGGCACGGCGATCCCGTCGAACCGCGCCTGCATTTCCGCGAATCGCTCCTCGAACACCGCGCGCGCCGGCAAGGGTTGCGATTGGTCCGATGCCCAGGCGCCAAGCTGCGAATCGCGCGCGCGGCTCGCGAAATAGGCGTCGGCCTCGTCCAGCGAGACGCCGCTCACATCACCCTCGATGCGGATCTGGCGGCGGAGCGACTTCCAGTGGAACAGCAGTGCCGCCTTGCGCGCGTCGATCACCTCGCGCGCCTTGCGGCTGTTGAGGTTGGTGTAGAAAACGAAGCCCCGCGCGTCATGCCCCTTCAACAGCACCATCCGCACCGAAGGCTGGCCATCCGCGCCGACCGTCGCCAGCGCCATCGCATTGGAGTCGTTGGGCTCGGCCTCGCGCGCCTCGGCGAACCATGTGTCGAACAGCGCGAAGGGATCGCCGCTCATTGGAACGCCTGCAGCCCGGTCAGCGCACGGCCCAGGATCAGCGCATGGATGTCGTGCGTGCCTTCGTAGGTGTTGACCGTTTCGAGATTCTGCGCGTGGCGGATCACGTGAAACTCCCCGGTGATGCCGTTACCGCCGTGCATGTCGCGGGCGAGCCGGGCGATGTCGAGCGCCTTCCCGCAATTGTTGCGCTTGATCAAACTGATCATCTCGGGCGCGACCCGCCCCTCGTCGAACAGCCGCCCGACGCGCAGCGCCGCCTGCAATCCGAGCGCGATCTCGGTCTGCATGTCGGCAAGCTTCTTCTGGACAAGCTGGGTCTGCGCGAGCGGACGGCCGAACTGGCGACGGTCGAGCGTGTAGCCGCGCGCGCGGTGCCAGCAATCCTCCGCCGCGCCCATCACGCCCCAGGCGATGCCGTAGCGCGCGCGGTTGAGGCAGCCGAACGGCCCCGACAGCCCCTGCGCCTCGGGCAGCAGCGCGCCCTCCGGCACCTCGACCCCTTCCATCACGATCCCGCCCGTCACCGACGCGCGGAGCGACAATTTCTCCTCGATCTTCGGCGCGGACAGCCCCTTCATGCCCTTTTCGAGCAGGAAGCCGCGGATCTTGCCGTCATGCGCGTCGGACTTCGCCCACACCACGAACAGGTCGGCGATCGGTGAGTTGGTGATCCAGGTCTTCTCGCCGGTCAGGCGATAGCCGCCGTCGATCTTCTCCGCGCGCGTCCGCATCCCGCCGGGATCGGAGCCCGCCTCCGGCTCGGTCAGTCCGAAGCAGCCGACGATCTCGCCGCGTGCGAGCCGCGGCAGCCAGGCTTGGCGCTGCGCGTCCGATCCGTAGGCGTGGATCGGATACATGACGAGGCTCGACTGCACGCTCATCATCGAGCGGTAGCCCGAGTCCACGCGCTCGACCTCGCGCGCGACGAGGCCGTAGGCGACATAGGACGCGCCCACGCCGCCATGCTGCTCGGGCAGGGTGATGCCGAGCAGGCCGAGTTCGCCCATCTCGTCGAAGATGGCGCGGTCGGTCTGCTCGCGGGCATAGGCCTCGCGGATGCGCGGCATCAGGCGATCCTGCGCATAAGCGCGCGCGGTGTCACGGATCATCCGTTCCTCGTCGCCGAGCTGGTCCTCCAGCAGCAGCGGATCGTCCCATTGGAATGCGCCACCAGCGCCCACGCCACGCTCTCCATCGGTCGGGAGGCTCAGGCCTCCAGTTCGATGTCCCAGTAGAGCCAGTCGCGCCAGGAGTCGTGCAGATAGTTGGGCGGGAAGCTGCGCCCATTCTCCTGCAACTGCCACGATGTCGGGCGGTACGGCCCTTCGGCCAGCGCCATTCCGGCCTGGCGCGGGGTGCGCCCGCCCTTGCGCTGGTTGCATGGCGCGCAGGCCGTCGACACATTCTCCCACGTCGTCCGCCCGCCCTGCGCGCGCGGCACGACGTGGTCGAAGGTCAGGTCCTGCGTGCTGCCGCAATATTGGCAGCAGAAGCGGTCGCGCAGGAACAGGTTGAAGCGGGTGAAGGCGGGATGCGCCGACGGACGGACATATTGCCTGAGCGCGATCACCGACGGCAGCATCAGACTGTGCGACGGGCTGCGCACCGCGCGGTCATAATGCGAAACGATGTCGACGCGTTCGAGGAAGACCGCCTTGATCGCGGTCTGCCACGGCCAGATCGACAGCGGGTAATAAGACAGCGGCGTGTAATCGGCGTTGAGCACCAGCGCCGGGCACGAGTCCGGGTGGCGAATGACATCGGGATGATACATGGACGACCAAGCCCCTCCGCAGTGGCGGAGCGCCTCGGCCCAGGAACGTCCCTCGATCCCGTCGCACTCGGGAGCGCGAGGCGGGGCCGCCGCGTCTCCGTCGTCCTGCCGCCTGCCAGAGCGGCGTGACCGGCGCATGACACCATCGCCGCGACTCGCGGTCAAGAGCCGTTTTCGGGGAGTCCAGACGAAAAGATGTGGATAGTTTCGCGCTTCGCGCCCAGTCCCACCGGGCGGCTGCATCTCGGCCATGCCTTCTCGGCCGTCCGCGCGCACGATCTGGCGCGGCAGGCGGGGGGGCGCTTCCTGCTGCGGATCGAGGATATCGACGGCACGCGCAGCCGCGAGTCTTTCGTCGCGGGGATCGAAGAGGATCTGGCATGGCTCGGGCTCGTCTGGGATGGGCCGGTGATGCGCCAGTCGGATCGGATGCCCGCTTATGCCGACGCGCTCGCCCGGCTGCGCGCACGCGGGCTCGTCTATCCCTGCTTCTGCACGCGCGCCGAGATCGCGGCGAGCGCGAGCGCGCCGCACGGGCCCGAGGGACCGGTCTATCCCGGCACGTGCCGCCCGGTTTCAGGAGAGGCCCCGGCTCCCGATCTGGATCGGCCGCATTGCTGGCGGCTCGACATGGCCAGAGCGGTGGCGGAGGCCGGGGAGACGCTCGCATGGCATGACGCCTCCGCCGGCTGGATTACGGCCGATCCCGGCGCGCAGGGCGATGTCGTGCTGGCGCGCAAGGAGACGCCGACCTCCTACCATCTCGCCGTCACGATCGATGACGCCGCGCAGGGCGTGACCGACGTGGTGCGGGGCATGGACCTGTTCGAGGCGACGCACGTCCATCGTCTGCTTCAGGCGCTGCTCGGCCTGCCGACGCCGCGCTACCATCATCATCCGCTGCTGACCGGTCCCGACGGGACGCGGCTGGCCAAGCGCAACGGCGCGCGCGCGCTGGCCGAGCTCCGGGCGGAGGGCGCGGACCCGGCGGCGCTGCTCGCGGCATTGCGCGCCGGACAAGTTCCGTTTGGCGCGGGGCATGGGGAGGCTTAGGATACCCCCATGCAAACCTTCCTCTTCGTCCTGATCCTGCTTGCCGCGCTCGGGGCGCTGGTCTCGGTCGTGCGCGGCGTCATCGTCATGGTGCGCACCAGCCACGAAGACATGACCGGCACCGGCGTCAGCCAGTCGGGGCTGCGGCAGAACCGCATGATGTGGCGCCGCATCCAGTTCCAGGCGATCGCGGTGGTCTTCTGCATCATCCTGCTGATGCTGTCGCGCGGCCACGCCGGCTGAGGCCATGGTCCGGCTCAATCGAATCTACACCCGCACCGGCGACGCGGGCGACACCGGGCTGGTGGACGGATCGCGCGTCAGCAAGGCCGATGCCCGCATTGCCGCGATTGGCGACATCGACGAGACCAATTGCGCGATCGGCGTCGCGGTCGCCACCCTCGACGACGGTCCCGAGCGCGAGATGCTCGCGCGGATGCAGAACGAATTGTTCGATCTCGGTGCCGACCTCGCCACGCCGGGCGACGATTTCGCGCTGTCCGACATGGTGCTGCGGATCGTGCCGGCGCAGGTCGCGCGACTCGAGCAGGAAATCGACCGGATGAACGAGGCGCTGGCCCCGCTCACCTCCTTCATCCTGCCCGGGGGGCTTCCGGCGGCGGCGCAGCTTCACCTCGCCCGCGCGGTCGCGCGCCGGGCCGAGCGCACCGTCGTGGCCGCTGCCACCGCGATGCCGATCAACCCGCAGGCGATCGCCTATATCAACCGCCTGTCGGATCATCTGTTCGTGCTTGCCCGCCTGATCAACGCACAGGCCGCAGGCGACGTGACGTGGCGGCCGGGCGCGACGCGCGGATAACGGAACGCAACCGGAACTTTTCCTGGGTCGATCCGTTTAGGCGCGGGGCAATCGAGGGACTCCCGCATGGCTGCGCGCGCCGATCGGCTGGACGAGATGTCCGGCCTGACGGACCTTTATCACCGTACGCGCGATCTGTCGGTCGCGCTTGCCGCCCCCTTGTCGGATGCCGATGCGACGATCCAGCCGCATCCCGACGCGTCGCCCGCCAAATGGCATCTGGCGCATACGACCTGGTTCTTCGAAACGTTCGTGCTGCGCGATCATGTCGCCGGGCATAGGCCTTACGATCCGCGCTTCGCCTACCTGTTCAACAGCTATTACGAGGCGGAGGGTGCGCGCCATGCGCGCGACCGGCGCGGCATGTTGTCGCGGCCGGCGCTCGGCGAGATCCTGGCATGGCGCGCGGCGGTGGACGCGCAGCTCGCCGACGCGCTGCCCCGCCTCTCGCCGGATGCGCGGTCATTGATCACGCTCGGCATCAACCATGAACAGCAGCACCAGGAACTGATGCTGACCGACATGCTGGCGGCGATGGCGGCGAGCCCGCTCGACCCGGCGGTGTGGGGCCGCCCGCGTGATACGCCCGCGCCGATCACGCCGCTCGGCTGGACCGAGGGGCGGACCGGCATCGTCGAAATCGGTCACGATGGCGCGGGCTTCGGCTTCGATTGCGAAGGCCCGCGTCACCGCGCGCTGCTCCATCCGCACGCGCTGGCCGATCGCTGCGTCACCAACGCCGAATGGGAGGCATTCGTCGCCGACGGCGGCTATACCCGCCCCGAATTGTGGCTGTCCGACGGTTGGGCGTGGGTGAAGCGCGAGCGGGTCGAGGCGCCGCTCTACTGGCGCCGGGCGGAGGACGGGCGCTGGCTGGCCTTCGCGCTCGACGGCCTCCATCCCCTCCATCCCGCAGCGCCGGTGACGCACATCTCGCACTATGAGGCCGACGCCTATGCGCGCTGGGCCGGCGCGCGCCTGCCGACCGAGGCCGAATGGGAAAGCGCCGCGCAGAGCCTCGATCCGGCGCGTGGCACGCAGCTGGACGAAGCCGGCCCGGTGCGGCCGCGAGCGCTGTCGCGCTCGACCTCGCCGCGGCAGATGTTCGGCGACGTGTGGGAATGGACCGGCAGCGCCTTTCTTCCCTATCCGGGCTTCGCCCCCGCCCCCGGGGCGGTCGGCGAATATAATGGCAAGTTCATGAGCGGGCAGGCGGTGCTGAAGGGCGCGTCCTGCGCCACGCCGCGCGGTCATTCGCGCGCCTCGTACCGCAACTTCTTCTATCCGTGGCAGCGCTGGCAATTCACCGGCCTGCGCCTGGCGAAGGATCTGTGATGACCGACGACCCGACCTTCGTGCGCTCAGCCGGACAGTGGGAGGATGCCGACGCCCCGGCCGGCGGCAGCGCGGGGCCGGACGCCACGTTCCTCGCCGACGTTCTGGCAGGCCTGGCGCAGACGCCCAAGGCGATTCCCGCCCGCTGGTTCTACGACCGCCGCGGATCGGAATTGTTCGAGGAGATCACCGCGCTTTCCGAATATTATCCGACACGTGTCGAAACCGAACTGCTGGCGCGTCATTGCGGCGATGTCGGGCGCATTGCCGGCGCGGGGCGCGCGGTCGTCGAATTCGGATCGGGCTCCTCGGTCAAGACGCCGCATCTCCTGTCCTGCATCGATCCGGCGGCCTACGTCCCGATCGACATTTCGGGCGACTTCCTGCGCGATTCGGCCGCGGCGCTGGCCAGGGATTTTCCCGGTCTGCCGGTGCTGCCGGTCGAGGCGAACTTCATGCAGCCGGTGCCGCTGCCCCCCGCCGTCGCCGGCACGCCCAAGCTCGGCTTCTTTCCCGGCTCGACGATCGGCAACCTCGTCCCCCGGTCGGGGGTGAACCTGCTGCGAGATATGGTCGCGACGCTGGGCGAGGGCGCGATGCTGCTGATCGGGATGGACCGAGTGAAGGACGAGGCCACGCTCGTCCGCGCCTATGCCGACGCAGCGGGGGTGACGGCGGCGTTCAATCTCAACTTGCTCCACCGCATCAACCGCGAACTGGACGGCGACATTCCCGTTGACGCCTTCCGCCACCGCGCGGTGTGGAACGACACCTGGTCGCGGATCGAGATGCATCTGGCGGCGGAACGCGACGTCGCTTTCTCGATCGGCGGCCGGCGCTTCTCGCTGCGCGCGGGCGAGACGATCCATACCGAGAACAGCCACAAATACACGCCGCGCTCCGCCCGGCAGCTGCTAGCGGCCGGCGGCTGGACGCCGCTGCGCGAATGGAGCGACCCGGACGAGATGTTCGCGCTCATCCTGGCGGAGGCACGGCCCGAACCCGTCGCGCCTTGACCGCGCCCGGGGTTCGAGCCGATCAGGCGGCGGGCGAAGACGAGGTGGACATGACGACGATTGGCATCATCGGCGCGGGACAGATGGGTGCGGGCATCGCGCAGGTCGCGGCGCAATCGGGCCATCGCGTGCTGCTGACCGACGTCAGTCTCGATCGCGCCGAGACAGCGAAGGCCGGCATCGCCAAGCGCCTGGCGCGCGCGGTCGAAAAGGATCAGATCGCGCAGGGCGACGCCGACGCCGCGCTTGATCGGATCGAACCGCAGGGCGATTACGCCGCCTTCGCCGACGCCGGGATCGCCATCGAGGCCGCGACCGAGCGCGAGGAGATCAAGCGCGCGATCTTCGCCGAGGTCGGCAAGGCGCTGGGCCCGGACGCGATCCTTGCGACCAACACCTCCTCGATCCCGATCACCCGGCTGGCGCAGACCGCGCCCGATCCCGCGCGCTTCATGGGCGTGCACTTCTTCAACCCCGTGCCGGTGATGAAGCCGATCGAGCTGATCCGCGGGCTCGCCACCTCCGACGCGACCGTGGCGCGGGTCGAAGCGTTCGCGAACGGGCTCGGCAAGACCGTGGTGCACGCCAACGACGCGCCCGGCTTCATCGTCAACCGCGTGCTGCTGCCGCTGCTCAACGAGGCGATCTTCGCGCTGGGGGAGGGCGTCGCGAACGTCCGCGACATCGATACGGCGGTCAGCCTGGGCCTCAACCACCCGATGGGGCCGTTGACGCTCGCCGACTTCATCGGGCTCGACACCTGCCTCGAGATCGCGCGCGTGCTGCACGAAGGCACGGGCGATCCGAAATTCCGTCCCGCCCCCCTGCTCGTCAAATATGTCGAGGCGGGCTGGCTGGGACGGAAGACGGGCCGGGGCTTTTACGATTACTCGGGCGCGGAGCCTGTCCCGACTCGCTAGCGACCGGCGGCGGCGCACGCTTTTCGCATGACAGGCGTGCGGCACGCGCTACTCAAGGCGCGCATGGACACCCATCCCGCCGCTCTCCCCCGCTCGCTCTTCGCCTTCGCGATCTTCTACGGCGGCATGGTCTGCATCGCCGGCGTGCTCGGCAACAAGCAGGTCGCGCTCGGGCCGCTCGCGGTCGAGGCGGGCATCTTCGCCTTCCTGTTGCTGGTGGTGACGTCGAGTGCCGTCGCCGAACTGCATGGCCGCGCCATCGCCAATCGGCTGGTGCGGATCGGGTTCGTGCCCCTGATCGTGTCGCTGCTTCTCTCGCTGCTCGTGCTCGCGCTGCCGGCCTCGGCCAGCATGGAGCCTGCGCGGATCGACGCTTTCACGCTGATGATGGGGGCGACGCCGCGCATCTGGCTCGGAGGGATCGTCGCCTACGGCGTGTCGCAGACGCTGAACGTGCTGATCTTCAGCAAGCTCAAGGGCGCGGAAGGCGGGCGGCTGCTGTGGTTGCGCGCGGCCGTCGCGAGCGCGGCGTCGCAGGTGATCGATACGCTGCTGTTCGTCGCGATCGCCTTCCTCGGCGTCTTTCCGATCGGCGAACTGCTGCTCGGCCAGATGATCGCCAAGGTCACCTTGTCCGCCCTTCTCGTTCCTCCGCTCATCTATCTGTTCGTGGCATGGGGCCGGCGGCTGGACGGGACGGCACCCCGCTCCTAAGGGCGCGGCATCATGACCGATCACAAGCCCGATCCCGCGCTGCTCGCCCGCGCCGAAACGCTCGTCGAGGCGCTGCCCTATATGCAGCGCTACGCTGGCAGCACGTTCGTCGTGAAATATGGCGGCCATGCCATGGGCGATGCCGACGCGGCCGAGGATTTCGCCGAGGACGTCGTGCTGCTGAAGGCGGTCGGGATCAACCCGATCGTCGTCCATGGCGGCGGCCCGCAGATCGGCGCCGCGCTGAAGGCGCAGGGGATCGAGAGCCGCTTCATCGACGGGCTGCGCGTCACCGACGCGGCAACGATGAAGGTCGCCGAAATGGTCCTGTCGGGCGCGATCAACAAGGAGATCGTGTCCTGGATCCAGGCCGAGGGCGGCCGCGCGGTCGGCATCTCCGGCAAGGACGGGCGGCTCGTCACCGCGACCAAGATCCAGGGGCCGCACGACCTCGGTCTGGTCGGCGAGCCCGACGATATCGACACGCGCCTGCTCGATACGATCTCGCGTGCGGGCATGATTCCGGTGGTGGCGCCGATAGGGGGCGGCGCCGACGGCCAGACCTACCCTATCAACGCCGCTAACTTTGCGGGCGCGCTCCCGCTCGCGACGGGGGCCGAGCGCCTGTTCCTGCTGACCGACGTGGCGGGCGTGCTCGACAAGGAAAAGCGGCTGCTGACCGATCTGACCCCGCCGCAGATCGCCGGCCTGAAAGCCGACGGCACGATCTATGGCGGCATGATCCCGAAGCTCCAGACCTGTATCGACGCGGTCGAGGGCGGCGTCGACGCGGCGGTCATCCTCGACGGACGCGTGCCTCATGCGATGCTGGTGGAGATTTTCACCAAGGCCGGCGCCGGCACGCTCGTCCGCGCCGCCTGAACAGCCATTGCGGCAGTGATGTAGAGCAGTATAACACTTCCGGTTCCTTGGGGGTGTTCCGTGATCGGTCGTGTCGCCGCTTTTCTCGCATGCCTGTCGTCTTGCGCTTCGGCGGCGCGTTACGAGCCGGCCTTCGATCCCCGCGCCCATCGCGCGATCGCCGGGCCGCCGACCGAAATCCTCGTGCTCGGTTCGCCGCATCTGTCCGGCCTGCCACCTGCCTTCACGCCCGCCAGCCTGGCCCCCGTCATGGACCGGCTGGCCGCGTGGAAACCCGGCCTCATCACGATCGAGGCGCTGTCGGGCGCGGAATGCGATCATCTGAAGCGCTACGCCGCTTTCTATCCCGGCACGTTCGACGATTATTGCTGGGATCCGGCCCCCGCCAGGAAAGCAACCGGCCTCGACGTGGCGCAGGCGACGGTGGAGGCGCGGCGGTTGCTCGCCGCCTGGCCCACCACGCCCCTCCCGGCCGATCGGCGCCGCCTTGCCGCCACCTTCCTTGCCGCCGGGGATCGCGCGTCGGCGCTGGTCCAATGGCTGCGCCTGCCCGAGGCGGAACGGCATGTCGGGGACGGGCTCGATGCCGCGCTGGTCGAGACATTGCGCGCGACCGAAGGCCGACGGAACGAGAATTACCAGATTGCGGCGCGGCTCGCGGCGCGGCTGGGACTGGAGCGGGTCTATCCCGCCGACGATCATACCGCCGACGACGTCACCGCCACGCTCGGCATGGATTTCGACAAAGCGATGCAGCGCATCTGGACCGCCGCCGCCCCGCGCATCGCCAAGCTGAACGCGAAGGAAGCCGGGCTCGGCACGCCGGCGGCGACGCTGGATCTCTATCGTTATTACAATCTGCCGGCGACGATGGGCGATGCCTTCGCTTCCGATTTCGGCGCGGCGCTCCGCGATGACAGTCCCGCGCTCTACGGCCGCCGCTATGTCGGCTGGTGGGAGGTGCGCAACCTGCGCATGGTCGCCAATATCCGCGCCGTCTCCGCCAGCCAGCCCGGGGCCCGCGTGCTCAGCGTCGTCGGCGCGTCGCACAAGGGCTATTTCGAGGCCTATCTGGCGATGATGCACGAGGTCCGGCTGGTGGATGCGGCGGCGATCCTGAAATAGCGCGCCGCGTCGCAAGGCTGGCCAGCGGCGCGACGCTCCGTTAGGACGGCGGCCATGCTGATACCGCTTCTCCAGATCGTCGATCTGCTGCTCTCGGTCGCCATGTGGATCATCATCATCCAGGCGATCCTGTCCTGGCTGGTGGCGTTCAACGTGGTCAACACCCACAATGATTTCGTCCGCCAGGTGCTCTACGCGCTCAGCCGCATGACCGAGCCGCTCTATCGTCCGGTCCGGCGGATCATGCCCGATTTCGGCGCGCTCGATTTCTCGCCGCTGGTCGTGCTGCTGACCATCCAGATCCTGCGTTCGATCGTCATCCCCGCCATCGCGCAGTCGGCCTACGCGGCGTGACGGCGGCGGTCATCGACGGCAAGGCCTTCGCCGAGAAGCTGCGCGCGCGCGTCGCCGATCTGGCGGAGGATTTCACCGCCGCCGCCGGCCGCCGGCCCGGCCTCGCGGTGGTGCTGGTCGGCGAGGATCCGGCGAGCAGCGTCTATGTTCGCTCGAAGGGCAAGGCGACCGAGGCGGCCGGCATGGCGAGCTTCACGCACCGCCTGCCCGCCGAGACGAGCCAGGACGAGCTGCTGTCGCTCGTCCGCCGACTGAACGCCGATCCGCTGGTCGACGGCATTCTCGTCCAGCTGCCGCTGCCCAAGCAGATCGACGAGGATGCGGTGATCGCCGCGATCCATCCCGACAAGGATGTCGACGGCTTCCACCCGATCAACGCCGGCCGGCTGGCGAGCGGGCTGCCCGGTTTCGTCCCGTGCACCCCGCTCGGCTGCGTGATGCTGCTGAAGGAGCGGCTGGGCGACCTGTCGGGGCTCGACGCGGTGGTGATCGGGCGGTCGAACATCGTCGGCAAGCCGATGGCCCAACTGCTGCTCGGCGAAAGCTGTACCGTCACGATCGCGCATTCGCGCACGCGCGATCTGCCCGCATTGGTCCGACGCGCCGATATCGTCGTGGCGGCGGTCGGGCGCCCGGAAATGGTACGGGGCGACTGGATCAAGCCCGGCGCGACCGTGATCGACGTCGGGATCAACCGCGTCGATGCGGGGGAGGGCAAGACGAAGCTGGTCGGCGACGTCGCCTTCGCCGAGGCGGCCGAGGTGGCGGGGGCGGTCACGCCCGTGCCCGGCGGGGTCGGACCGATGACCATCGCGGTCCTGCTGCGCAACACGCTCGTCGCGGCGCATCGCAACGCCGGCATTCCGCTCGCCGCCGACGCGATATGACGGGGGCGGCGCGCCCGGCATGATCGCCTTGTTCCTCTCGACCTTCGTCACCTTCTTCGTGGTGATCGATCCGCCCGGCTGTGCGCCGATCTTCGCCAGCCTGACACGTGGCGGCAGCGACGCCTATCGCCGCGCGATGGCGATCCGATCGATCCTGATCGCCGCCGCGATCCTGATCGTGTTCGCGTTCGTCGGCGAGCCCCTGCTCCATGCGCTCGGCATCGGGCTCGACGCGTTCCGCATCGCGGGCGGGATCATGCTGTTCCTGATCGCGCTGGAAATGGTGTTCGAAAAGCGCACCGAGCGGCGTGAAGGGCGCGCGGAGGAAATCAACCGCCGCGCCGCCGAGCAGCATCTGGTCGAGCCCGAGGATATTTCGGTCTTCCCGATGGCGATCCCGATGATCGCGGGGCCGGGATCGATCGCGACCGTAATGCTGATGACGAGTCGCAACGACGGCACCAACCTCGCTATCGTGCTCGCGGCGCTTGCGGCGGTGCTGCTGCTCAGCCTCGCCGCCTTGCTCGCGGCGGGCGCGCTGATGCGCGTGCTGGGCGAGAAGCTGGAGGCGATGATCACGCGCGTGCTGGGCGTGCTGCTCGCCGCGCTCGCCGCGCAATTCGTGATCGACGGGCTCAAGGCCAGCTTCGGCTAGCGCAGCGGGGTCACGGGAGTCTATCTAGGCCGCATGTCGACCCATGCCGATCGCCTCGCCGCTCTTCGCGAAGAGCTTGCCCGCCGCCGCCTCGACGGTTTCGTCGTACCGCTCACCGACGAGCATATGTCCGAATATGTCGGCGCTTATGCCCAGCGGCTCGCCTGGCTGACCGGCTTCGAAGGATCGGCCGGCACCGCCGCCGTGCTGCCGGCCGACGCCGCGATCTTCGTCGACGGGCGCTACACGCTGCAGGTGCGCGAGCAGGTCTCGGCCGATCAGTGGAGCTATCAGTCGGTCCCGCAGACCAGTGTCGCGGCGTGGCTGGCGGAGCACGCGCCCGACGGCGCGCGCATCGGCTATGATCCCTGGCTGCATACCAAGAGCTGGGTCGAGCAGGCGGCCAAGGCGCTGGCGGACAGGGGCGCGACTCTCATCGCGGTCGACACCAACCCGGTCGACGCGGTGTGGCCCGACCGGCCGCAGCCGTCGACGGCGCGCCTGATCGTCCACCCCGATCAGCTGGCGGGCAGGAATTCGGCCGAAAAGCGCGCGGAGATGGGCGAATGGCTCGCGGCAAAGAAGGCCGACGCGGCAATTCTGTCCGCGCTCGATTCGATCGCCTGGACCTTCAACGTGCGCGGCACCGACGTCGATCGCACGCCCGTCGCGCTCGCTTATGCGATCGTCAACGCCGACGGCACCGCCGACCTGTTCGTCGCGCCGGAGAAGGTGGGGGAGGATGTCGCCCAGCATCTGGGCAATGCGGTCCGCCTGCACCCGCGCGAGGCCTTTGCCGGCCATCTCGCGGGCCTTTCGGGCAAGCGCGTCGTCGCCGATCCCGAGCGCGCCGTGTCGGCCATCTTCGCCACGCTGGAAGGCGCGGGCGCGACCGTGCTGGCGCTGCGCGACCCGGCGGTGCTGCCCAAGGCGATCAAGAATGCGGCGGAGATTGCCGGGCATCAGGCCGCGCAGGCGCGGGCGGGGGCGCCCCTCGCCCGCTTTCTCCACTGGCTGTCGATCGAGGCGCCCCGGGGCGGGGTGGACGAACTGACCGCGCAGGCCCGTCTCCGCGCCTTCCGCGAGGAGACGGGGGCGCTGCGCGATCTGTCGTTCGACACCATCTCGGGCGCCGGTCCCAACGGCGCGGTGGTCCATTACCGCGCGAGCGAGGAGACCAATCGCCCACTCGAACGCGACTCGCTCTACCTGGTGGATTCGGGCGGGCAATATCAGGACGGGACCACCGACATCACGCGCACCGTCGCGATCGGCACGCCGAGCGCCGAAATGCGCGACCGCTTCACCCGCGTGCTCAAGGGCCATGTCGCGCTTGCCCGCGCCGTCTTTCCCGCCGGCACGCGCGGCAGCCAGCTCGACACGCTCGCGCGCCAATATCTGTGGGCGGCGGGGCTCGATTACGCGCACGGCACCGGCCACGGCGTCGGCAGCTTCCTGAGCGTGCATGAAGGGCCGCAGCGGATCGCGCCGGGCGGATCGGGCTTCGCCGGCGGGGACGAGCCGCTCGCGCCGGGCATGATCCTGTCGAACGAGCCCGGTTACTACAAGACCGGCGAATATGGCATCCGGATCGAGAATCTCGTGCTGGTCGAGCCGCGCGAGGTCGCCGGGGCCGAGAAGCCTTTGCTCGGCTTCCGCACGCTCACCTTCGCGCCGATCGACCGCGCGCTGATCGACACCGCCTTGCTGTCGGGCGAGGAACGCGCCTGGATCGACGCTTACCATGCCGAGGTCCGCGCGCTGATCGGCCCGCAGCTCGACGGCGTGGCGGGCGCCTGGCTCGAGGCGCAGACCGCGCCGCTCTAATCCTTCGCCGGCATGTCCTCGGCGGGCGACGGATCGGCCGCGTCCTGCGCGCGCGCCTGCGCCTTGCGGCGGCGCAGGTTGGAACGCAACGCGTCGGCCAGCCGTTTCGCGCGCTCGGGATCGTCCTTCTTCATCGGGCTCATTCCTCGTCGGCGTAGGGGCCCTTGCCGCCTTCCGCGATGAAGCGGTCGATGCGCGCGTCGAGGATGGGCAGCGGGACCGATCCGAGTTCGAGCACGGCGTCGTGGAAGGCGCGGATATTGAACTTCGGGCCCAGCGCCTTTTCCGCCTTCGCGCGCCCGTCGCGGAAGGCCATCATGCCGAGATAATAGGACAAAGCCTGTCCCGGCCAGCTGATGTAGCGATCGACCTCGGTCGTGATCTCGCGCTCGGACAATGCGGTATTGTCGCGCAGATAGGCCAGCGCCTGGTCGCGGCTCCAGCCCTTGGCGTGGAGGCCCGTGTCGACCACCAGCCGCGCCGCGCGCCAGGCCTGATAGCTCAGCATCCCGAAGCGTTCGTAGGCGGTGTGGTAGATCCCCATCTCCACGCCCAGCCGCTCGCAATAGAGCGCCCAGCCCTCGCCATAAGCCGAGATGTAGAGGTTGCGGCGGAAGCCGGGCTGGTCGCGATTCTCCGCCGCGAGCGGCATCTGGAAGGCATGCCCCGGCGCGCTTTCGTGGAGCGTCAGCGCGGGAAGCTGAAACAGCGGGCGCGCGGGCAGGTCGTAGGTGTTGACCAGATATTGCCCCGGCCCGCCGCGCCCGGCGGTGTAGAAGGGGGCAAGGTCGGCGGGGACGGGCACGATCGCGAACCGGCGACGCGGCAGATGGCCGATATATTGGCCGATGACCCCGTCCACCTCCTTGGCGGTCCAGGCGGCGCGATCGAGCAGGGCCTGCGGCGTCTTCGCGTAGAATTGCGGATCGGTGCGCAGGAAGGTCAGGAAGGCGGGCAGGTCGCGCTTGAACCCGGTCGCGCGCATCACGTCCTGCATCTCGGCGCGGATGCGCGCGACCTCGGCCAGGCCGATGGCGTGGATCTGGTCGGGCGTCCGGTCGAGCGTGGCGAAGGCGCGGATCTGCGCGGCGTAATAGGCCTTGCCGTCGGGCAGAGCCTCCGCCGCGAGCGTGGCGCGCGCGCCGGGCAGATATTCGTCGCGGAAGAAAGCGAGCAATTTGACGTAAGCGGGCTTCACCACGCTTTCGATCGCGGCGCGCGCCTCCTGCCGCAGCGCCGCCTGGCGCGCGGGCGGAATGTTGGCCGGCATCTTCGCGAACGGAATGTAGAACAGGCTGTCCTCGGGCGTCTTCGCCTCGATCACCTGGACGATCGGCGTGTCGCGCCCTTCCAGCGTGATGCGCGGGGGGGTGAAACCGCGCGCGAGGCCCGCGCGCATGTTGGCGACATGCTGGTCGAGGAAGCGCGGCAGTTCGCGCAGCTGCGTGATCCAGTTGCGATAATCCTCCTCGGTCCGGAACGGCGCGCGCGCGACATAGCCGAGGTCGCCCCACGGCGAGCTGTCCGAATTGACGGGCATTTCGTAACCGCGCGCGGCGATGGCGGCGATGCGCGTGTCGAGATCGAAACGGTAGACGGCGTAATCCACCTGCGCCTTGGGCGAGAGGCTCTTCGCCGGGATCGCGTCGAGCCGGGTGCGCACGTCGCGCAGGTAAGCGAGGCGCGCGGCCTGCGCGGCGGGGCTGACGTCGGGCAGATGCGCGGTGATGCGGTCATCGTCCTCGCCCCCGGCATCCTGTTCCTGCCACCATGCCTGTTCGCGCGTGTAGAGCGCGGTGAAGCGGGCATCGGGCGACGGGGCGGCGGCCAGCACGGGGGCGGCAAGGAGCGCGAGGCTCGCGAGAAGGAAACGCATCGCCGCAGCGTAGAAAGCGGGCCGGGCGAGTAAAGCCGTTTATGCACGCGGGCGGCGATTGACTTGCGCCGCCGCGCCGCTTCTATCGCGGCGCATGCGCTTCTTTTCCGACAATGCGGCGCCGGTGCACCCGGCGGTGTTCGCCGCGATGGCCGCCGCCGACGCGGTCGACACCGCCTATGACGGCGACGCGCTGAGCCGCGCGCTCGACGCGCGGGTTTCGGCCTTGTTCGGGTGCGAGGCGGTGGCTTTGTGCGTGCCGACCGGGACCGCCGCCAACGCGCTCGCGCTCGCGGCGCTATGCCCGCCTTATGGCGGCGTGCTGTGCCACCGCGACGCGCACATCCAGAACGACGAGTGCGGCGCGCCCGAATTCTATACGCATGGCGCCAAACTGATCCCCGTGGACGGGCCGGACGCCAAGCTGACGCCGGAGACGGTGGCGGCGGTGGCGGACGGGATCGCGAACGACGTCCACCGCGTCCAGCCGCGCGCGCTGTCGATCACCAACGCGACCGAATATGGCCGCGTCTACACGCCCGACGAGACGGCGGCGCTGGCCGCGCTGGCGAAGAGGCGCGGCTGGGGTTGCCACGTCGACGGCGCGCGTTTCGCCAACGCGGTCGTGCATCTCGGCTGCGCGCCCGCCGCTTTGGTCGAGGGGGTCGACGCGCTGAGCTTCGGCTTCGTCAAGAATGGCGGGCTGTCGGCCGAACTGCTGGTGCTGTTCGATCCCGCGCTGGCGGACGATGCGCGGCGGCGGCGCAAGCGCGGCGGGCATCTGCTGTCCAAGGGGCGCTACCTTGCCGCACAGGTCCATGCGATGCTCGACGACGATCTGTGGCTGGAGACAGCGCGGGGCGCCAATGCGGCGGCGCGAGTGCTGGCGGAGGCGGCGGGCGCGCGTCTGCTCCATGCCGTCGAGGCGAACGAATTGTTCCTGACGATGACCCCGGACGAGGCGGCGGCGCTGCGCGCGCAGGGCTTCGACTTCTACGACTGGGCGGCGGGGGAGATCCGGCTGGTGACGCATTGGGCGAGCCCGGAGCGGGAGGTGGCGGCGCTCGCGCGCGCCATCGCCCGCCTGTGAAGCGCGCAGCGCCCTTGAACCCCCGCCTGCAGGGGCGGATGGCGGTGCCGTTCGCGCTCGTCACCCTGATCTGGGGATCGACCTGGCTGGCGATCCATACGCAGTTCGGGCCCGTGCCGACCGCGTGGTCAGTGACCTATCGCTTCGCGGTCGGATCGCTCGCGATGTTCGCGGTCGCGCTGGCGATGCGCGTGCCGCTCGTCATGCCGGCGGCGGGCCATGCGCTGGCAGCCACGCTGGGCGCGGCGATCTTCGCGATCAACTACAACCTGGTCTATCTGGCGGAACTGCACATCACATCGGGGCTGGTGGCGGTGCTGTTCTCGCTGCTGGTGCCGTGCAACGCGCTGCTCGCGCGGATATTCCTCAACCAGGGGCTGTCGCGGCCGTTCCTGATCGGGTCGGCGGTGGCTATGGCGGGCGTCGCGCTGCTGTTCGCGCACGAACTGCACGCGGCGGAGCGCGACGTGCGGCATACCGCGCTCGGCATCGGCTTCACATTGGTCGCGGTGCTGTTCGCCTCCTTCGGCAACGTCCTGCAGGGCAGCCGGCGCGCGCGCGCCTATCCGATGGCGACGCTGCTCGCCTGGGGCATGGGCTGGGGCGCGCTGTTCGACGCGATCGCGGCGTGGGTGACGAGCGGGCCGCCGGTGTTCGACCCGCAGCCGACCTACGTCCTCGGCCTGCTCTATCTGGGCGTAATCGCGTCGGCGATCGCCTTCTCGCTCTATTTCAACCTGATCCGGCAGATCGGCGCGGCGCGCGGCGGCTATGTCAACGTGATGATCCCGGTGATCGCGATGGGCTTTTCGACAGTGTTCGAGGGGTATCGCTGGACCGTGCTGGCGGCGGCGGGCGGCGCACTGGTGCTGATCGGGCTCGCGCTGGCGATGCGCGCGCGCGGCGAGGAGGCCGCGCCCAAGCGGAGCGGGACGGGCGCTTGATTCGCGCGTTGGATCGTTTCAAATGAAACGATCGAGGGCCCGACCGTGACGCAATTCGACCTGACCGAAGACCAGAGCGCGATCCAGGAAATGGCGCGGCGCTTCACGGCGCAAGCGATCACCCCGCACGCGGCCGAGTGGGACGAACGCCACCTTTTCCCGCGCGACGTGGTAAAGGCGGCGGCCGAACTCGGCTTCGGCGCGATCTACGTGTCGGAGGAATCGGGCGGGATCGGGCTGGGCCGGCTGGAAGCGGCGCTGATCATGGAGGCGATGGCCTATGGCTGTCCGTCGACCAGCGCATTCATTTCGATCCACAACATGGCGGCGTGGATGATCGACCGGTTCGGGTCGGCCGAGCTCAAGGCCGCCTATCTGCCCGACATGGTCGCGGGTGAGCGGCTCGGCTCCTATTGCCTGACCGAGCCGGGATCTGGATCGGACGCGGCCGCGCTGAAGACGCGCGCGGTGCGCGACGGCGACGACTATGTCGTCAGCGGATCGAAGGCGTTCATTTCCGGCGGCGGCGAGAACGAAATCTACGTGACGATGGTCCGCACCGGGGAGGACGGGCCGAACGGCATCAGCGCGCTGGTGATCGACAAGGACATGGCGGGCGTCAGCTTCGGCGCGAACGAGCGCAAGCTCGGCTGGCGCTCGCAGCCGACGCGGCAGGTCAATTTCGATCAGGTGCGCGTGCCGTCTCGCAACCGGATCGGCGCGGAGGGCGAGGGGTTCCGCATCGCGATGGCGGGGCTCGACGGCGGGCGGCTCAATATCGGCGCCTGCTCGGTGGGCGGCGCGCAACGCTGCCTCGACGAGGCGCTCGGCTACACGCGCGAGCGGCGCCAGTTCGGCCGCGCGATCGCCGATTTCCAGGCGACGCAGTTCACGCTGGCCGACATGGAGACCGAGCTGCAGGCGGCGCGGATGCTGCTCTACGCGGCGGCGGTGAAGGTGAGCGAGGGCGCGGCCGACCGCACGCGCTTCGCGGCGATGGCCAAGCGGCTCGCGACCGACACAGGGATGGCGGTGGTCGACCGCGCGCTCCAGCTTCATGGCGGCTACGGCTACCTCCAGGACTATCCGGTCGAGCGATTCTTCCGCGACCTGCGCGTGCACCGCATCCTGGAGGGCACGAACGAGATCATGCGCGTCATCATCGCGCGCGAGATGATGAAGGCGTGAGGGAAACCCCGCCGCGCCCGCCCGTTCGGTGGTGGAGAGGATAAGGGAACGCCCGAGCCGATGACCGAAGACGTGCTGATCGAGACCGAGGGGCGGGTGGGACGCATCCGCCTCAACCGGCCGAAGGCGCTCCATGCGCTGACCGAGCCGATGTGCGCCGCGATGCGCGCGGCGCTGCTCGCGTGGCGCGGCGACCCGGAGATCGAGCTGGTGCTGATCGACCATGCCGACGGGCGCGGCTTCTGCGCGGGCGGCGACGTGCGCGCGGTGGCG
>NZ_JBMDXG010000235.1:0-1813 GCF_048594985.1 Sphingomonas sp.
TCGATCTGGCGCCCGACCATGGCGGCGTCGCGGGCGGTCATGCACGCGCGTTGATCGCACTTGGCCGTCCGGACGAGGCCGAAGCGATGCTTGCCGGTTTGAGTGAGGAAGCAGGCAAGACGCCGGAGGTTGCACGGGCAAAGGCGGCATTGGCGCTCGCGCGCGAGGCATCGCCGGTCGATGACTTGTCCGGGCTGCGCGCGCGCGCCGCTGCTGCGCCGGACGATCTGGCGCTGCGCTACGAGCTTGCGGGCGGGTTGATGGCGGCGGGCGAGCGCGACGCGGCCGCCGATGAGCTGCTGGCGTCGATCGCCGCGGATCGTGACTGGAACGACGGGGCGGCCCGCCAGCGTCTGCTCAAGCTGTTCGAGGTCGTCGGGCTCGAGGACCCCTGGGTGTCGAAGCAGCGCCGCCGTCTTTCGGCGATCCTGTTCGGATGACGACGACGCGCCTTTCCATCTTCCCGCTGGGCGGCGCGTTGTTGTTCCCCGACATGCACCTGCCACTTCATATCTTTGAGCCGCGTTATCGGGCGATGGTCAGCGACGCGCTGGCGCGCGATCGGCGGATCGGCATGGTTCAGCCGCGCGGGCCGGGCGATCCGCCGCCGTTGTTCGAGCTTGGCTGCGTCGGCCGTATTGTCGATGTCGAAGCGTTGGAGGACGGGCGGTACGATATCGTGCTCGAGGGCGTGTCGCTGTTCCGCATCGTGCGCGAACTGGACGTCACCACCCCGTTCCGGCAGGTCGAGGCCGAAATGGTCGAACCCAGTGGCGACACGACGCTGAGCCTGGGCATGCGGGCATCGATCGAGATCGAATCGCGACGGTTCGCGGATCAGCATGGCTATGCCGTCGACTGGGAAGCGGTGACGCGGCTGGACGACGAAAGCCTGGTCAACGGCATTGCCCAGATCGCCCCGTTCGACATCGCCTCGAAACAGGCGCTGCTCGAAGCGCCGTCGATCGACGATCGGGCGGAATTGCTTATCCAGCTGATGCAGTTCTTCGGCCGGCACGGACAGGACGACGCGACGCTGCAATGAGCGCTGCAATCGATCCTTGGTTATTGGAAAGGCTGGTTTGCCCCGCAACGCGTACAGCGTTGCGTCAGGAAGCGGACTGGTTGATTACTGATCGAGGCGGCTATGCCTATCCGATCCGCGACGGGGTACCCGTGCTCTTGGTCGAGCAGGCTAGGCGCCTGGGGCAGGGGTAGCGGCGAGCGGCACCAATCGGGCCCGGAAGCCGCGAACCGGCCATCGCCGCGCGGTCGGTTCGAGAGCTGTCAGAAGACCGCCAACGCCACCATGATCCAGAAGGCGGCGGACGAGATGCCGCAAATCAAATAAACCGCACTGTTCGGCAGTTCGAACGTCGACCGCTCACGCCCGGACACTAAATCCTTCGAATCAGCGATATCCAACATGTCGACCTCTCCATCTGTCTTATTCGAGGACAGTTTGCAGAGTATCGAACGATGGACTGCTGATTGAGGTCCCCTTTCACGCCGACGTTCACGTGAAATTAATGCACGTCGCAGCGCAGCATTAGGTTAAACGCGCATAGGCATCAAAACATAGAGCGCAGGGCTCTTGTCGTTCTCCCGGATCAGGGTCGGCGCTGACGCATCGGCAAGATGGACTTCGACGCTGTCGCCTTCGATCTGGTGCAGGATGTCGAGTAGATAGCGGCTGTTGAAACCGATCTCGATCGGGATCGCCGCGTACTCGCCAGGGACTTCTTCCGCCGCCGCGCCGTTCTCGGGGCTCGTCACCGACAGTGTCACCCGGTCGCGGTCGACCGCCATCTTG
>NZ_JBMDXG010000236.1:0-2008 GCF_048594985.1 Sphingomonas sp.
GGCCACACTGACCTGTACGCCGCTGGCGGAGCGGCCCGCCGCGCGGGTGCTGATCGGCGGGTACGGGATGGGCTTCACATTGCGCGCGGCGCTCGACTGTCTGCGTCCCGATGCCGCGGTGACGGTCGCCGAACTGGTGCCCGGCATCATCGAATGGGCACGCGGGCCGATGGCCGCGCTGACCGATGGCTGTCTCGACGATCCGCGCGTCACGCTGTCGATGGGTGACGTGCGCGACGTGATCCGCGGGGCGGGCGGCGGGTTCGATGCGATCCTGCTGGACGTTGATAATGGCCCCGACGGCCTGACGCGCGCCGCGAACGAGGGGCTGTACGCGCCCGCCGGGCTGGGCGAGGCGCGCCGCGCGCTGCGCCCCGGCGGCGTACTGGCGGTGTGGTCGGCGGCGCCCGATCCTGCCTTTACCCGCCGGCTGGCGAATGCTGGCTTCGCAACCGAGGAGGTACGCGTGCGCGCGCGTGAGAATGGCAAGGGTGCCACCCATATGATCTGGCTGGCGCGACCCAGAGCCGGCTGATTCGTCCGACCGGCGCCTAGGGGATCAAGCGTTCGGCGCGCAGCCGCTGGAACAGCGCGAAGAACGCATCGTCGGTGGGCTGGTAGCCGGTAAAGCCCAGCCGACGGCTCTTTCCCATGTCCGTCACCACCTCGATCGGGCGACCGAGATCGGCATCGGTATGCCAGGGCGACGCCAGACGGTCGAGGTCTGGCTCGGCCAGCCCCTCGCGCGCCGCGATCGCGCGCCAGCGGTCGCCATCGTCCACCATCTGCTGCTCGAGCGGCCGGACCGTCCCGTCGAACGGGGTCGCCTCGATCCCGAACCAGTTGGCGATGCGGCCCCACATCCATTGCCAGCGAAAGACGTCGCCGTTGACGACGTTGAACGCCTGATCCTGCGCCGCTTCCGTCACGGTGACCCATAAAAGGTGCCGGGCCAGCTGACCTGCATCGGTCATGTCGTTCAGTCCCGACCATTGCGCTTCAGAGCCGGGAAAGATGAACGGCCGCCCGGTTTCGCGGCACAGCACCGCATAGGCGGCGAGCGTCGTGCCCATGTTCATCGCATTGCCGACCGCCATCCCGATCACGGTATGCGGTCTGTGCACGCTCCAGCTGAAGCCGTCGCGTGCGGCGGCGGCGAACAGCTCGTCTTCCTGCGCGTAATAGAAATTCTCGATGTCCAGCCGGCCCTGTTCCTCGCGGAACGGCGTCTGCGGCAGCGTGCCTTTGCCATAGGCCTCGAACGGGCCGAGATAATGCTTCAGCCCCGTCACCAGCGCGACATGGCGCGGGCCGGCCGGCGGGGGGAGGGCGTTCAGGAGGTTACGCACCATCGCTCCGTTGACACGGATATTCTCCGCTTCGCTCGCCTGCCGCAGCCAGGTGGTGATGAACACCGCGTCGGGGTTGAGGTCGCGGAGCGCATCGGCGGTGCCTCCAGCGTCCAGCAGGTCCGCCGCGACCGGCCGGACGCCCGGCTGATTCACGGGCCGTCGCGCCAGCCCGTGCACCGACCAGCCGTTCGCCGCCAGCAGCCCGGCGACCGCGCTGCCGACGATACCGCTCGCGCCAACCACCAATGCCGTTTTCGCCATCACCATCTCCTTGTGAAGGGTGCCAGCTAGGCATCCGGTCGCCGTGCTTCCAGACGGCGCCGGTCACGTCGCCACGCATCAGAAGGTAACCAGATGCAGCGCGGAACGCCGGACGACAAATATCGCCTGACCGACCCCGGCCACCGCTTCGTCGAGCCGGTCGAACTGTTCGATGCGGGGAGGATCCGCGCGCGATGCGTGACCGATAGCGACGGCAGGCACGAAAGGGCCGTTGGCGGAGCGGGTGGGATTCGAACCCACGATACGCTTTTGACGTATACTCACTTTCCAGGCGAGCGCCTTCGACCACTCGGCCACCGCTCCGCATGCACTGGAAGCGCGCCCCTAGCCATGTGTGCCGGTGGTGACAAGCGCGCCGCGACCAATCATAGGGC
>NZ_JBMDXG010000237.1:0-12800 GCF_048594985.1 Sphingomonas sp.
ATCGGGCGACGTGCCCGTGATCGAAGCGCTTGCCGCCCGATCGATCCGCGCACTGCACGCCGGTGCTTACGATGACGCCATCATCAATGAGGCGATCGATCATGCTTACGGCGTGGATTGGCAGCTTGTCCGCGACGGGACTTATTTCGTTGCGGCCATTGCCGGGTCGGTCGTGGGCGCCGGCGGATGGAGCTATCGCCAAACGATTGCCGGCGCGCACGGCCCGGATGACCCACCCGCTAACTTGCTCTCACCGGTCGCTGATGCGGCGCGTATACGGGCCTTCTACGTCGACCCAGATTATGCACGGCGTGGCGTCGGCGTGCTTCTCCTCAGCGCCAGCGAACGAGCGGCGCTCGACATGGGCTTTACGCGCGCGGAACTCACCGCCACCCTCCCGGCGGTGCCCTTCTACGCCGCTTACGGCTATGAACCGGCTGGCAGATATGATTTGGCGCTTCCGAGCGGTAGGCTTCTCGAACTCCGTCTGATGACCAAGCGCCTGATCTTACCCGCTTAGCTCCCCCCAAAGCGCAAGTGTAAGGGCAACTCCTAGCTCGAATTCTTACTGATAATTGCGTCGAACGACCAAGAACCGCCGCCGTTGGCAATCAGCGGCAGCAGGATCGCGGCCCAACTCAAGTGCGTCGACCATGCCCCAGGATAGACGAAGATCTGGATGATGAGGGTCATCGTGAGCAGCGCTAATGCGGACACGCGCGTGCATAAGCCTAAAACTAAGAGAACGGGAAACACATGCTCCGCCGTCGTCGCGGCGACGGCCGCAAGCTCGGGCTGGACGATCGGCAGCGCATATTCGCTGCGGAAAAGCTCATACGTGCCTTCGGTGATGTGGAAAGTGCCGACCACCTTCGTCCGCCCGGAAAGGAAAAAGAGGCCAGCGATGCCAAGACGGGCGATGAGCAGCAGTAGATCTTGCGAAAGAAGGGCAGAAATTTTCCGAGTGGCGCGATCATAAAAAGCAATGGCTGGGGTCATGGCAGCGTCTCCAGAGGCAAGAGCCAGGACGGACGGCGTCCGTCCCGGCTCCGCCGGCTTCAGGCCTTCGGTGAAAGGGACCCGTTGCCCTTTGGCGTCTTGATCGAAGTGCACGTGCCCGCCTTGACGAGCTTCCAGGCATTGCCCTGATAATCGACCTTGGAGGTGCCGGCGCAGCTCGTGCCCGGTCCCGCCGCGCAGTCATTCTTGCCAGCCAGGGAAACACCGTAGCATTTCTCCATGCCCGGTTTTTGCTGCGCCGAGGCGCTGGTGGCGAGGGCGGCAGCGGCGATGGCGATGCCGGCCGCGACGGCTGCGTTGGTCGTGCGCATAGTGATCCTTCCGTTCCGTGGCCTCAGCGCGCAGCCGGTTAAACCGAAGCTGCGTGGTGACAGGAGGAGGCGGGTTGCCCATGTCACGAGGATCAGTTCGAAGGGCCGGCAGACAAGGTTACATCGCCTTGGGCGAAAAATGGCCGCGTCGTGCGTGTAACTTTAGGGCTGCTCAATGCGAACCCGGCATGAGGAGAATAGATGCGGGCTGACGAGGACGTGATGCGCGGGTTGATGATCGATGGGCTCGACGGCGATGCCGGCGCCCATGCGGCGTTGCTGCGCCTGCTCGTCCCGCTCCTGCGGCGTTTCTATCGCCGACGCGTGCGCGGAGCCGATGACGATGTCGAGGATCTGGTGCAGGAGACACTCATCGCCGTTCACATGCGGCGCGCCACATATGATCGCGATCGCGCATTCAGCGCGTGGTTGTTCGCAATCGCGCGCTACAAGATGATCGACCAGTTCCGTCGCGGCTCGCGGCTGCAGCCGCTGGACGGGCTGGAGAATGAACTGATCGTGCAGGATTTCGAGGACGAAGTGGGTGCCCGGCTGGCCGTGGACGACATGCTCGACACGCTGCCGTCAAAGCAGGCCCGCGCGATCCGTGCGACGCGCATCCAGGGCTTGAGCATTGCGGAGGCCGCGCACGCCGAAGGCATCGGCATATCGGACGTCAAGGTTTCGGTTCATCGTGGGCTCAAGGCGTTGATCGCGCGCGTTCACGGGGGGCGGTCATGAATACCGACGAGCTCATCGCCCGGCTCGCGCGCGATACAAAGCCTGTTTCGCGCTGGGCCGCCGAGCGCAGATTGTTCCTCGGGATCGCGTCCGGAGCTGCGATATCCGGGCTATCGATGATCCTGTGGCTGGGTCTGCGCGAAGATCTCGGCGCGGCGATCCACTTGGCGTCCTATTGGATCAAATGGATCTATACGCTGTCGCTTTCCGTTGCCGCGCTGGCGATGACCGTCCAGCTTGCGCGGCCGGACGGCGGGCGGCTGCGCGGCCTGTGGCTTATGGGCATCCCAGTCGTACTGCTGGCAGCGGTTGGCCTCACGGAACTGGTACGCGCGCCGCGCTCGGACTGGCTGGCGATGTGGCTCGGCCAGAGCTGGATGGTATGCCCCTGGCTGATATTGATCTTCGCCTTTCCGATCTTCGGCGGATTGCTTTGGGCGTTCCGCAGGCTGGCGCCGACACGATTGCGCGCCGCCGGCGCGGCTGCGGGGCTTACTGCGGGGGCTTTCGCCGCCAGCGTCTATTGCCTGCATTGCCCGGAGGTGTCGGCAATCTTCGTGCTGACCTGGTATTCGCTCGGGATCCTGCTGGCGATGCTGCTGGGGTCCTTGCTCGGACCTCGTTTGTTGCGCTGGTGAACGATCATCGCGCTGGCAACCCGCGCGACTATGGCAGCCCATTGCCCAAAGTGTCCGTCAGCGACCCGCCTTCGATGTAACCGTTATCGTTGGACTCGCGAATGAGAGGAGCCGCTCAGGCACAACTCTTTCGGAGACTCCCATGATGACCACCACTTTCCGCGCCGGGCTCGGCGTAGCGAGCACCGCAGCTATCGTTGCTATCGCTGCGGCGTCGGCCCCGACTGCCGCCATCGCGCAAGGCGCCGCCAAGACGGTCCACTGTTATGGCATCAACAGCTGCAAGGGCACGTCGGACTGCAAAACCGCCAACAGCCAGTGCAAGGGCCAGAACGAATGCAAGGGCCAGGGCTTCAAGGCGCTTACCGCGAAGGACTGCAAGGCCGAGGGCGGTAGCCTCACCGAGCGGAAGTGACGGTGGCCGGCCCGGCGTTCGATCGCCGGGCCGGTCGATTCTCCGAGGATCCTGCTATGTCCCTATCCCGTCCGAGTTTTGGCCTCGGCTTGCGCCGCCCGCATTATGCCGACTTTCTCGAACATCGCATCGCAGTCGATTTTCTCGAGGTCATTTCGGAAAATTTCATGGTCGACGGCGGTCAGCCGCGTCGAATCCTTCGCGACATCCGGGCGCGCTACCCCGTCGCGCTGCATGGCGTGTCGATGTCGATCGGATCCGCGGATGGCCTCGATGGGGCCTATCTGGCGCGTCTGCGCGCGCTGGTCGACGAGGTCGATCCGCTTTTCGTGTCCGACCACCTCAGCTGGTCTCGGATCGAGGGCTTCAATTCGCACGACCTGCTGCCGCTTCCCTATACCGACGAAACGCTAGACCTGATCACCCCGAACGTCGACCGCGCGCAGAGCGCGCTCGGCCGGACGATGCTGATCGAAAATCCGTCGACCTATATGGACGTCCCGGCGAGCGACATGGCCGAATGGGAGTTTCTGGATGCCCTCTGCGCGCGAACGGGGTGCGGCCTGCTGCTCGATGTCAATAACGTCTTCGTGAGCGCGACCAATCGGGGGTTCGATCCGATCGCCTACCTCGACGGCCTACCGCATGCGCGCGTCCGCCAGATCCATCTCGCCGGCCACAGTCAGGGTGCCGAACTGCTCGTCGACACGCATGATCAGCCGGTACCTTCGTCGGTATGGGACCTGTACGCACATGTGCTGCCGAAGTTGGGACCGGTCGCCACGATGATCGAACGCGATGACGACATCCCCCCGCTGGCCGTCTTGCTTGAGGAGCTGGACTGCGCCCGCCGTATCGCCGGCAGCCGTTTGGCGGAGGCAGCATGACCTTGCTCTCCTTTCAGCGCGACATGCGCGAATGGCTCACGCGTGAGGATGCCGATTCCGCCGCGCGCATCGGCGATGCCGCCGCCCCCGGGCTGCGTGTTCACCAGAACAATTATCGGGCGCAGCTCATGGCCTGTCTCGAAGCCAGCTTTCCCAAGACGCTGGCCTGGATCGGTCACGAGGCGTTTCGCGCCGCGGCGGCCGCGCACATCGACGCGGTTCCGCCGAGTAGCTGGACTCTCGATGCCTATGCTCGCGATTTTCCGGCGACGCTGGCGCGATCCTTAGACGGGGAAACCGAAGTCGCCGAGCTGGCCCTGCTGGAGCTTTCGCTCGAAGAGGTGTTCGTCAGTATGGACAGCGTACCGCTGACGGTTGCCGAGATGGGCGCCATCGACTGGGATCATGCCGTCCTTCGCCTCACGCCAGCGATGGACTTGCTTCCTCTCCGCACGAACGCGGCGGATATCTGGACCGCGCTTGCAATGGAGGAAACGCCGCCGGCTGTGCGCGCCCTTGAGGAGCCAAGCGCGGTGTTGGTCTGGCGACAGGGCCACCAGTCGCGCTTTCGGGCAATCGATCAGATCGAACTTCAATCTTTGGTCCGCGTGCGGGCGGGCGTCGGCTTCGCCACCCTGTGCGCCGACTTGGCTGAAGCCTTCGACGAAAGCCAAGCAGCCGCCATGGCAGGCGGATGGCTGGGGCGCTGGATCAGCGACGGCCTGATCGTAGGCGTAGAGGATGGGGGTATCGTCGAGGCAGCAGGTGTAGCGGGATGACGGGAGCATTCAGGTTCGCGGCTGCGACCGTCCTCTCCCTTGGACTAGCGCAGACAGCATGGGCCGCGCCACAAGTGTCGTCTCATCGGACCACCACCTACCACAAGGTGCAGATCGACGGCGTTGGGATCTTCTATCGCGAAGCTGGACCGAAAGATGCGCCGACCATCGTCTTGCTGCATGGATTTCCGACGTCATCCCGCCAATACGAAACGCTGATCCCGCTGCTTGCGGCCCGCTACCACGTCATAGCGCCCGACTATCCCGGTTTTGGGCAAAGTGACGCACCAGACCCTTCTTCCTTCTCGTATACGTTCGACCGCCTTGCGAAGGTGACCGACGACCTGCTGGCCCGTCTCAAGATCGACCGTTTCAGCTTGTACATTCACGATTACGGCGCCCCGATCGGCTTCCGCCTGATGCTGGCGCATCCGGATCGGATCCACGCACTCATCATCCAAAACGGTAATGCGTACCAAGAGGGTTTAGGGAAGAAATGGGCAGGCATCGCCAAATTTTGGGCTGATCCTGAAGGCCATCCTGAGATTGTTGATACCTTCTTGTCGCTCGAAACGACGATACAGCGTCATGTGGCGGGCAGCACACATCTCGAGCGGTACAATCCTGACGCCTGGCTGAGCGAGTTCGCTCACCTCTCGAAACCCGGTCAACGTGCGATTCAGACGGCCCTGTTATATGACTACAGAACCAACGTGGCGGCTTATCCAGAGTGGCAGGCGTGGCTTCGCGAGCATCAACCACCGACCTTGGTCGTGTGGGGAGCTAATGATCCTTCGTTCATCTCGGCAGGGGGCGCTGCCTTCGCGAAAGACGTGCCGGATGCGGAGATAAACTTGCTCGACGCAGGTCACTTCGCCCTTGACGAGAAAAATGATGAGATCGCCAGGCTAATTCTCGATTTCATGGCCAAACATCCGGAACGATAAGTGAGTGGCTTCACTCTTGATCGGCCAGAGCGTTATATCGCCAAAGCGGCCGGCAGAGGATCGACACGATCTGATAGCACAGAAGGCTTACCGGAATGATTATCGCCAGCTAATGGCTGGCAGTCTTCGAACAGCTCACGGTTCACAGTCGATAGCTGTCCGACACGATGGCAGTACGTCAGTCAGCGGCCTAAAGTGCCGGGAGCTCGGTGCCATCCGGCAGGCGCACCGTGCGCATCACAGAACGGCCGCGACCAGTCCGAGCGACTGGGCCTCATTCGCCTCGATATACCAGTTGGACGGTGCCTTCTCCAGCACCTCGTCCATCGTCACGCCCGACCCACGGATCAGGTTCTCGAAACCCTCGTTCTGGATCGCGATCGAAGTTTCGATCTCGTGCAGCGTCGCCTTCACGGTCGCGATGCAGGTGGTGAGGGGCCCGTCGATCACGAGTTGCTTCGAGAGCTTGCGCTCGTGGACCATCAGTCGAGTGCCGCGAGTAAGGTAGCGGTTCTCGCGCGCGAAGAAACCCATGAACGTCGTGCCCGCCGAGTAGATCGCTGCTTTTCCGAGGAAGACGAAGCGGCGGCCGGGTTCCAGATCGCTGTGGAAGCGCACGTCCTCCCCCATCATGCGAGCGACCTCCGGGTCGCCGCCCAAAGTGGACAGTTCGACGACGATCAACCCTTGGGTGGGAGCGTCCGCCAACTGCGCGCGGAAGCTCTCATACATTGCATAGTCGACGGTGCCCGACAGCATGATTGCGGGATCGCGGAAGTCGGCTGCGGCCAAGGTCTCGGTCATCACGGTCCTGTCTATTAGGTCGGCGAACCAAACGCATGCAGGTCGCATTGGAGCCGCCCAGCGCTTGTCGTTGACGACGCTGATGGATTGGCATCAGCGCAACGGCAGAACGAGCCGCCAGCGCCCGCTGCGGTGAGATTGGTTCCGAACAGACGCGTTCAGTCGTTTGCCGGAGCAGGCTGCCGGACGCCATCATACGGACGCATCCGCGTCAGCCGCCCATTTTTGAAAGCACGAACGCCAGAAGAAAACCCAGAACTGCGATCAGGCCAGAATATTCGTGGGTCGCCTCGGTCGCTTCCGGGATCATGGTGTCCACAAGCATCGACAGGATCGCGCCAGCGGCCACTGCCATGACGGCTGCAACCAGGTCCGGGCTTGCGCCCGCAAGCGCCACGTTGCCAATCATCGCGGCGATGCCGGAGGCTGCGGCAATGCCGCCCCAAACTCCGAAGATGTATGCCGGCCCGCGACCTGCCTTCTTCA
Organism: Sphingomonas sp.; assembly: GCF_048594985.1. Taxonomy (GTDB): domain Bacteria; phylum Pseudomonadota; class Alphaproteobacteria; order Sphingomonadales; family Sphingomonadaceae; genus Sphingomonas_I. Next base: position 7,029 of record NZ_JBMDXG010000237.1, read on the forward strand.
TTCCGGCAGCGCTCGACAGCCCCTCGGGAACGTTCGACAGGAACACAGCGGCGACCGTGACCGCGCTCACCCCGCCGCCCGCCAGCAAACTGACGCCAATCACGACTGATTCGGGAATACCGTCCAGAAGTGCGCCAATTGCGATGGCCACTCCCGAGTTCGTCTGCACGCCGTCCTGGCTTTCGTTCGGGTTCGAGCCCGAGCGCTTACGGTGGCGGGCGCCCTTGCGAGAAACAAGCACGTTCGCGACGGTGTAGACCAGAGCGCCGCCCAGGAAGCCAAGGGCCGTGGAGGCGAAACCGCCCGTATGAAACGCCCTGTCCATAAGGTCGAACGCTACCGCTGAGATGAGCACGCCCGAACCGATCGCCATGACGCCGGCGATCAACCGCTGTGGCAGGGAGGCAAAATAAGCGATTAAGGCACCGAGGATCAGCGCGGAGCCACCTACAAAGCCCCAAAAACCTGCCTCCAGCACATTCGACATCAGTCTATCCAAATCTGACAAGCCAGGTCGGCAAAACAGCCATCGGTTGCCTTAGCGGTATCAGCGACGAAGCGCTTCCCCATATCGGTTTAGCGGCCGTAGATGGAGATGTCCGTTTCGCCAGTCTCGAAAATCGAAGCTCGGGCGGATATGCCGTAGATCTTGGGCTGAACTGGCGACTTGCTAAGTCATAAGAACTTGGGTTTGGTCCTGATCGCTTCATGCAGCCACCGGGGAGTCAACACCGTGCGGCATGCGCAGAAAGCTTCGGGCGTCGACAAGGTGCACGCCGTCGTCGGTGGCTTTCATCTGGTGAGCCCATGTCCCGAAAACGAGGCCAAGCGGACGGTCGCCGACTTCGCGCGGATCGACCCGGCCTACATCGTGCCGATGCACTGCACCGGGATGTATTCATCCAAGAAGCGATGCGCGTGATGCCCCAGAAGGTCGTACGCCCAACGTTGGTACTGAGTTGGCGTTCTAAATGACCGCGCCATCTCCCAATGGTGTTTTCTCCCCCTCTATCGACCAGCCGCCGGCAAAGTTAGACTGTGGCGGCTCCCGCGCTGTCGCAGCCATCGGCGCAACGAATTGGCGGTGCATGTGGATGACGATGATCGTCTGAACGATCGTTAGACATCCTCGCGCGAAACACTTGGCGGTTGGCATGTTGGCCATTCTGTCGCAGCAGCGCCGCTTGCCGACCTGACCCTCGATCAGGCACATGTGGTGGTGGGGGCCGGGAGCTTCTATGGGCCGATGGGGGCAATCATCTGCGGATCGGAACCGCTGCCGCGGATCGAAGAAGCGATGGGCCGGATCGGCCGACTGTTGAACACGCTGCCGGGATAAGATCCGACAGCCAGACGAAGGGGGAAGCGCGATGCGGCGGGGGATCAAGACTGCCGGGCTGGCCGGGTTTCTATGTGCGACCGTCATGGCCACGCCCTTCGCAGCATCATCTTCACCCGCCGCGCCGGCCGCCGATACGCTTCCGCCGTCTGCGCTCGTCAGCATGTTCACCGACTGGCGCGCCTTCGCCGCCCCTGAACGCAGCGCCGGCGTGGTTGATTTCAGTTCCCCAGCTCTCGCGCGTAAACGCGAGGGGCTATTGCAGATGCGGCAGCGGCTGGCGGCGCTCGACCGGACCGGCTGGTCACCGCATGCCCTGGCCGATGCGCGCCTGATCGAGGCTGAGATGAACGGGCTCGATTTCGATCTGCGCGTGCGTCAGCCGTGGGCGCGCGACCCGAGCTATTACGCGACCGTGATCGGCGAGGAGAGCGACGTGCCGGCGCATGAAGGGCCGCTTGCCGACGCGATCGACCTGTTCGCCTATCGCTGGCCGCTGTCGCGCGGCGATGCGCGTACGCTGACCGCGCGGCTGGCGGGCGTGCCGGTGTTGCTCGATCGCGCGCGCATCTCCCTGGCCGGCAGCCAGGCTGCGGACCTGTGGCGCTATGGCGGCCGCGCCTTTGCCGAGCAGGAGGCGGTATTGACCGCGCTGATCGACGGGACGCTGTCGATGCGGACGCTCGAGGGCCAGCAGAAAGCGAGCTTGGCGGGCGCTCCTGCCGAGCTGCGCCGCGCGGCGATCGCTGCACGCGACGCCACCGCCGCCTTCGGTCGCTGGGTCAAGGAGACCGCGCCGACCAGGACCGGGCCGTCCGGCGTCGGCAAGGCCAATTACGACTGGTACATGAAGAATGTGCAGCTCGTGCCGTTCACCTGGGACGACCAGGTGGCACTGCTGCGGCGCGAGCTCGACCGCGCCTGGGCGAGCCTGAAACTGGAGGAGCAGCATAACGCCGCACTTCCGCCGATCGCGGCGATCGACGACCCGGCCGCCTATCAGGCTTATTCCGCCGCGAAGATGAAGAGCTTCACCGACTTCATCATTGCCAGCGGGTTCGTTCCCGACCGCCCTTATTATCGCGCCGCGCTGGCCGCCCAGACGGTCGGCTACATCCCGTCCGCCAAGCGCAACTTCTTCTATCACGTCACCGCGCTCGACCCTCGGCCGCTTTATTCGCACGACATCCATTGGGTCGAGCTGGCGCGGATCAAGCATGAGCCCAATCCCGATCCGATCCGGCGGGGCGCGCCGCTGTTCAACATCTTCCAGTCGCGTTCGGAAGGCTTCGCCACCGCGTTCGAGGAGCTGGTGATGCATGCCGGGCTGTACGACGATGCGCCGCGCGCGCGCGAACTGGTGTGGATCATGCTGGCCAATCGCGCCGCGCGCGGGCTGGCGTCGCTCTACGTGCAGTCGAATGAATGGAGCCTCGCCCAGGCTGGGCATTTCCACGCGCTATGGACGCCGCGTGGCTGGTCCGATGCGACGAGCGATCTGGTCGGCTTCGAACAGCTGCTCTACCTGCGCCAGCCGGGCTACGGGACGAGCTACGTCACGGGCAAGATGGAACTCGACCGGCTAATCGCCGATGCAGGCCATGCCGACGAGCAGGACGGCGATGCGGTCAAGCGCGTGATGGCGAAGCTGGCCAGCGAAGGCACGATCCCCTTCTCGCTCTATCAGCGCGAGGAGCCGTTAGCGGGGCCGTCGCCGCAGCCGTAACCGAATGCAAGAGATTCGGGGATGCGTCCCTGTATGTAGTCAGCATCATGTCAGTCCCAGGCTCGCCGGATCGATACAGCGCCAACAATAGGCTGGTCTCATGTCGGAGCGGATCGCCCGGACGGTGCCGCCTATTCAGAAAATACTAAAACCAGCCGCTTACTAGACGCGCTTAGCGCCAGAAAATGGTGCCAGAAGAGCTTTCTGCGGGGCAGCCTAAGCAATTGATTTCGCAGTCAAATCATAGACTTGCGAACTCGCCAAGAGCATTAATATCACGATCTGGATTCGTGGAAAAGGCTGGACGTGAATGGACAGGGCGGTTCGCGTCCTTCTGGACAGGGCTGGCTGGGCTTGTGTCCGAAATACGCCCACAAATTTCGGACAGGGCGGGTTGTTGCTCGACATTCGAGCGTCAGTCCGAGTTCCTGGATGGGGCCGGACTCTAGTTGCAGCCCTTACGTTCGCATCGGAGCGCGATCACTTACCCTGTGTCGCCGGCTTGTCGGGCGCGCTGGACGAAAGGCCAGCGCCGCCGTTTGCTGCTGGAGCGCCCGGCACGCGTTTACCGCTTGGCGCCGTCATACCGCCAGCCCCGGCTGCGGAAGCGGCGCCATTGCCGGCAGGCGCCACGGAGCCGGGTGTCGCGGTATTGTCGGGATCCGAAGCATTGGTTGCGGTGTCCGACGTGTCAGCAACGGAGGCACTGTTGTCCTTGCCTGGGTCCGATTGTGCCGAGAAGGCCGGGGTCAGCACAGCAAGTGCGATTAGCGCGATGATGGCGAGGCCGTAAGCCGTGATCGCGGCATCGCGGGTGCGCGTGTAGACTGTCTCAGCTTCGCTCAACGGTTCGGTCGCTAGCGTTTTGAAATCCTCAGGATCGACGAAGCCGTAGAGCTTGATCTGCCACTTGGCCTGCACCTTACGGAACAGCGCCATGAACCGCGCATTGGCAAACAGCACCATGCCGAGGCTGAAGGCGAGATAGATCGCCAAGCCATAGAGCAGCGCATCCGCGAACTCCGCCTCGCCCTTTTCCGGGATCGCAAGCAAAGTGAACCGCCCGAGCACTGCAGCGACGACGACTAGAAGATCGCGCCATAAGGTGCTGGTTAATTCACGAGTCTGGTTAACGACGCGCGTGACGTCATCGGCGAGGGTCTTGCGCAGCTCCTGCAAGGACTTAAGCGTCTCCTTGCTGGCATCGCGGACATGCATGCGGAATGCGGTCTTCGCCGCTTCGAGCGCGCCCGGTGCGCGGTCGGCGAACGTGCTTCCGAACGGTTCTTCACCTGGCCACTCGCGCGCGAGCTCGTAGACGAACAGCGTATGGCGGGTTTCTGCGTCGCGGCCCGAGTTGAATACCCAGTCGGCGGCAGCGGTGACGAGCTTGAAGTCCCGCCTCGCGTCGACCTTATCGAGCGCGGCGATGAGCTTGCGCTTGCGCGGACCGGTCAGCATCACGCGGGTCTCGCCGTCCTGCCGCCAGACCTCGTCCGAGAGCGAAAGAAGCAGCTGCGGGAGAGCAGCATCGCGCCAGGTCTCAAAGACTGGGCTGAGTGTGTTCTCGACCTTATCCTGGGGAGGCACGGCGCCGACCGCCGCCGTCGCGACCGGCGCGCCGGCCGCCGCATAATCGTCAGCCGCTGGCATTTCGATGCTTTTGGCTGGCTGCGGTGGCACGGTCAGAAGTAGGGGGCCGATCGAGAGCGGTACGACCGCGAGCTGATCACGCACAATCCGCCGGGGTACGGGCAACGCCGGCTCGTCACCGGCGGGCGCGTCGGCGACCATCTCGGTCCATGGCTCGAAGCTGCACTGGACAGTCCGAAACGGCGCAAAATCCTCAGCGACGAGCACGCGGCGGGCCAGCGCTGCCTTGTCGCGGTCGCCGAGTAGGACCGCAAGCCCGCGCACGGTCAGGAAATAAAAGGTCGAGGCCGTCGGCGCCTTGATGAAGCTCAGACGCAGCTCGCCGTCGCGCGCCGCCAGCGCGGGGATTAAGACGGTCTCTCCGAGTGCGTCGATCGCCTCGAAGGCGCCGAAGCCCTCGTCGCACCACGCGGCAGCGACCGCAGCCAGTTCATCGCGCAGATCGCCCTCGGGCGTGCCGCGGACATCGAGGCGATCGATGCGCTCGCTCAGCGACCCGCCGCATGCGGCGAGGGCGTCAGCGCTGGCGCGAACGCGGTTCGGTGTAGTCATCCTCGACCCTGATCCCGCCGGTTTCGATCACGATACGCTCGCCGCCACCCGCAAGGGCCTCACGTCGGACGCGGTCCTCGAATTGCCGGTCGTAAATGACCTCGATCCCCTCGTCGGTCACCATGTGCTTGCGCCGCGGCCGGGGCACCGCATCGCGATCGAAATCGAACACCTCGTTCTCGATCCGCGAATTACGTAGTTCCTTGTCGAAGGTTGCGCGCACAGGCGAGTCCTCGGGCAGCGGACCAAACACGGCGGCGAGGAAGGGCTCGCGATTTCCGGGATCGAAGCCGGGCTGCGCTTGGACTGCGTCGTAGACGCGGCGGTTGAGCTGACTCATCACGACTGGGCCTAGAGTGCCGGCATGTTTCCGCGCGGTCCTTTTGGCGATATCGGACAAGGTCGTGGTGAGCTGGTCGGCCTGGAATCGGCGCCGCGCACCGAGAAACCCCAAGAAATAGCGGGTGATCTTGCTGGGCGCGACGCGGTCGCGCACCGAGAG